>NZ_JBJDQL010000052.1:0-64084 GCF_044903305.1 Streptomyces sp. NPDC019531
AGCGTGAGGGAAACGCCCGGTTACATTCCGAACCCGGAAGCTAAGCCTTACAGCGCCGATGGTACTGCAGGGGGGACCCTGTGGGAGAGTAGGACGCCGCCGAACAATCTTTGGAGGACCCCTGGTCCCAGCGTTCAGCTGGGACCAGGGGTCCTTTTGTTTTTAGAATGCTTGCAGTACCGATGACAGGAGTCACCATGTCCACCAACTCTCCCGACGACCGACCGGAGCGCGACCAGCGGCGACGGGACAGTGGTGACCGTGGCGATCGCGGCTACCGGGGGGACCGTGGCGGCTTCCGCCGCGACAACGACCGCGGTGGGAGTGACCGTGGCGCCAACGACCGTGGCGCCAACGACCGTGGCGGCAATCGCGGTGGTGGGGACCGTCCCGCGTTCCGTCGTGACGACAACCGCGGTGGCAGTGGTGGCGGCGGTGGCTACGGTCGGCGGGACGACCGCCGTGACGATCGTCGGGGCGACGACCGTGGGGACCGTGGCGGCTTCCGTCGTGACGACAACCGCGGTGGCAGTGGTGGCGGCGGTGGCTACGGTCGACGAGACGACCGACGCGACGACCGGCGTGACGGCGATCGTGGGGCTCGCCCCGCGTTCCGTCGTGACGACCGTCCGGCTGGACCCCGCCGTGACGACCGCGACCGCGGGTTCCGGCGCGATGGTGACCGGCCCGCTTTCCGCCGTGACGACCGCGGTGACCGGGGTGACAGGGGCGAACGCGTAGAGCGTCGCGACGACGACCGTGGTGGCTTCCGTCGCGATGACAACCGCGGTGGTGGGTACGGGCGTCGTGACGACCGTCGTGATGACCGGCGTGGGGACGATCGCGGGGACCGTGGCGGTTTCCGTCGAGACGACAGCCGCGGTGGTGGCGGCTACGGCCGGCGTGACGACCGTGACCGCAGCCCCCGCGGGGATGACCGCGACCGTGGCTTCCGGCGTGACGACCGCGGGGATCGTGGTGATCGCGGGGGCTTCCGTCGCGATGACAACCGCGGTGCTGGGTACGGTCGCCGTGACGACCGCCGTGACGACCGGCGTGGCGACGACCGCGGTGGTTTCCGTCGCGACAACGACCGTCGTGACGACAATCGTCGTGACGACAACCGCGGCGACCGTGGCGGTTTCCGCCGTGACGACAACCGCGGCGGTGATCGCGGCGGTGATCGTGGTGGTTTCCGTCGCGACGATCGGCGGGACGACCGTGGTGCTCCCCGCAGGGACGACCGTGGTGGCCCCCGCAGGGACGACCGCGGTGGACGCCCCGGTGGGTTCCGCGGCCGGGATGACCGGCGAGGCGGTGACGACCGGCGCGGTGGTGGGCGTTTCCGTGAGGAGCGTGACCGGGACCGTGAGCCGATCAAGCGGCTGCCGATCCCCGAAGACGTCACGGGCGACGAGATCGACAAGGACGTACGGCAGGAGCTGCAGAGCCTGCCGAAGGGGCTCGCGGAGGACGTCTCCAAGAACCTGGTGATGGTTGCCCGGCTCATCGACGAGGACCCCGAAGGTGCCTACGGCTACTCCAAGGTGGCCCTGCGGCTGGCGTCGCGTGTCGCCGCCGTACGGGAGGCGGCCGGGTTCGCGGCGTACGCGAACCAGAAGTACAGCGAGGCGCTCGCCGAGTTCCGGGCCGCGCGGCGGATGACAGGGCACGTGGAGCTGTGGCCGGTCATGGCCGACTGTGAGCGTGGGCTCGGGCGGCCGGAGAAGGCGCTGGACATGGCCGGGGCGCCCGAGGTGCACAAGCTGGACAAGGCCGGTCAGGTCGAGATGCGGCTCGTCGCCGCTGGTGCCCGGCGGGACATGGGGCAGCTGGACGCGGCCATCGTGACGCTGCAGAGCCCGGAGTTGGCCTCCAACTCCGTGCAGCCGTGGACCGCGCGACTGCGCTACGCGTATGCCGACGCGCTGCTCGCCGTCGGCCGGGAGGGCGAGGCGCGGGAGTGGTTCGCCAAGGCCGTGGAGTCCGACAAGGACGGCAGCACGGACGCCTCCGACCGGCTCGCCGAGCTGGACGGGGTCGAGTTCGTCGACGCCTTCGACGAGGCCGAGGTTGACATTGAGGCCGCCGAGAAGGTCGTAGAGGAAGCAGACGACGAAGAGGGCGAAGCGGGCGAGCCGGGCGACCTCAAGGACTGACATACGCAGTCGATCAACAAGGGGCGGGATCCCGGGATCCCGCCCCTTGTTGCGTTATACGTCCAGTGCGCGAAGGACGAGGCCCGACGCCGGCTTCGGGCCGAACGACGTCGACTTGCGGGGCATCGTGACGCCCTGGCGGGCCAGGTCGCGGACGACCTCCTCGCGGACCGGGTGCATGAGGACCGCCGTACCGCCGTCGCGTTCCGCCTTCTCGACTGTGGCGGCGGTGTCGTGGATGTAGGCGATGCGAGCGGGGTCGTCCTCGGGGATGTGCCAGATGTGGGCGAGGAGCGTGGCGTGCAGGACCGTCGCGTCCAGAGTGCGCCAGGCGGTGGGGCGGTCCGTGGGGATGGTACGGGAGAGGAGATCGGGATCGGGGCGGTCCACGAGGTGGAAGGCGCCGTCGCCGGCGAGCAGGAAGGCGTTGCCCGCGCAGGCCGCGTCGGAGAGGATCTCCAGCGCCTCTGTCAGGTGGACGTCGAGGTGTCGTACGCGGAAATGGCCGTCGAGGAGAGACACAGACCGGGCCAACGGGACGCCGTGCAGGAGGCGGTGGATGGCGCGGACGCGGAGCGGGTAGCGGGCCGTGTCGACGAGGAGGACCAGGCCGTGGTCCCACGGGCTGGGGGAGGGGTGCTCCGTGCGAAGCCGGCGGTAGGTCGCCCAGCGGTGGTGGCCGTCGGCGATGAGGGCCTGGTGCTGGGCCAGGTCGGCCTGGATGCGGGCCACGTCGGCCGGGTCGGTGATCGACCACAGGCGGTGGCTGTAGCCGTCCTCGGTGGTGGTGGCGAGAAGCGGGGGCTGCTCGGCCGTGTGTTCCACCGCGGCTGTGGTGACGGATGTCGAGCCGTTGCCGCGGTAGGTGAGGAGCAGGGGCTCCAGGTTCGCCGAAGTGGCGCGCATCAGGGCCGCGCGGTCGGCGACGACGTGCGGCATGACGTCCTCGTGCGGCAGGACCACGCCCTCCGACGGCTCCGACAGACGCAGAATGCCGATGATCCCGCGCTGGAGCAGGCCGGCGTCGTCGTGCTGTTCGTAGACGTACAGGCCGGGCTCGGCGTCGGCGGCCAGGATGCCCTCGGACAGCCAGTCGCGCAGGGTGCGGGCCGCCTGTGCGTTGCGCTCGGCCGGGGTCGCCGCCTGCGGGAGGATCAGCCGGACGATGTTGTACGGGTCGTTGGACTGGAGCTGGTGCAGGCCGTCGGGGCGGACCACGACGTCGTACGGCGGGGATGTCACGGCGGCAAGGCTGCCGACCCGGTCGGGGTCGTATCGCAGGCCTCGGAACGGGGTGAGTTCCAGGCCTCGGCGCGCCGTTGCTTCCGGGTGACCTGCTGTGTTCATCCCGGCATCGTACGGGTGTCAGTGGCATGGGGGATGATCGGGGAAAGCCGTCGAACTAGGAGCGATGCGGAATGAGCCAGGGCGTGAGGACGAGGCCCGAGAGCAGTGGGCGGGCCCTGAGCGAGGGGTATGACACCGCGCTGCTCGACCTCGACGGGGTGGTGTACGCGGGCGGGAACGCGATCGTGCACGCGGTCGAGTCGCTCGCCGTCGCCCGTGAGGGTGGGATGCACCTCGCCTATGTCACCAACAACGCGCTGCGCACGCCCGACACCGTGGCCGAACACCTCACCGAGCTGGGGATACCGACGGGGGCCGGCGACGTCATCACCTCCGCCCAGGCGGTTGCGCGGCTGATCAGTGAGCAGGTGCCGGAAGGCTCCAGGGTGCTCGTCATCGGGGGTGAGGGGCTGCGGGTGGCGCTGCGGGAGCGCGGTCTTGAGCCCGTCGAGTCGGCGGACGACGATCCGGCGGCCGTGGTGCAGGGGTTCGGCGGACCCGACCTGCCCTGGGGGCGGTTCGCGGAGGCTTCGTACGCCGTCGCGCGCGGGGTGCCGTGGTTCGCGTCCAACACCGACCTCACGATTCCGAGCGGGCGGGGGATCGCGCCGGGCAACGGCGCCGCGGTGGAGGTCGTGCGGATAGCGACCGGTGCCGAGCCGCAGGTCGCGGGCAAGCCGCTGCCGCCCATGCACCGGGAGACGATCCTGCGGACCGGTGCGAAGCGGCCGTTGGTCGTCGGGGACCGGCTGGACACCGACATCGAGGGCGCGTTCAACGGCGAGGTGGACTCGCTGCTGGTGCTCACCGGCGTCACCGACGGCGCCCAGTTGCTGGCCGCGCCGCCGCAGCACCGGCCGACCTATGTGGACGCCGATCTGCGGGGTCTGCTCACCGGGCAGCCCGAGGTCAGCGAGGCGGGAGACGGTTTCCGGTGCGGGGGGTGGACGGCTGCGGCCGGGAGGGAGCAGCTGGAAATCGACGGTGAAGGTGAGGCCCTGGACGGGCTTCGGGCACTGTGCGCGGCGGCCTGGACGGAGGCCGGGGAAGGTGTGTGCGGGCTCGATGCGGGGAAGGCACTGGCCAGGTTGGGGCTGTGAGAGGCGTCGCCGTGGGTGCGTTCCTGTGAGTCCGCGTACGGTTCGGACCTCAGGATCGTGACTGGTTGGCAGGGTAGGCTAACCTAACTGCGTGTTGGTCGACAGTCCTCCTGAACAGCGCGTGGAGACCGCCCCCGCGCCCCCAACCCGCCAGGCGATACGAGTCCTTGGGCTCCTCGTCTCCGTGGCGATCTTGTTGGCCGTCGCGGTGGCGAGCATCGCGATCGGTGCGAAGGGGCTGTCCGTCGGGCAGGTCTGGCACGGTCTCTTCCACGACACGGGGACCTACGGCGACGTCGTGGTGGCCGACCGGCTGTCGCGGACGATCCTCGGACTGCTGGCCGGCGCCGCGCTCGGGCTGTCAGGCGCGGTGCTCCAGGCGCTCACCCGCAATCCGCTGGCCGACCCCGGGCTGCTCGGCATCAACGCGGGCGCGTCCGCCGCGGTCGTCACCGCGATCACCTTCTTCGGTGTCACCTCGCTCAGCGGCTATGTGTGGTTCGCCTTCCTGGGCGCGGCCGCGGTCGGTGCGCTGGTCTGGTTCCTCGGCGGCAGCCGGGGGGCGACACCGGTGCGGCTCGCGCTGGCCGGCACGGCGATCAGCGCGGCGCTGTACGGCTATCTCCAGGCCGTGATGATCACCGACGACCAGGCCCTCAACAAGATGCGCTTCTGGACGGTCGGTTCGCTGTCCTCGGCGAACAACTCGACCATCATGCAGGTGCTGCCGTTCCTCGCGGCCGGCTCACTCCTCGCCCTCGCGCTGGCCCGCCCGCTCAACGCGATGGAGATGGGCGACGACACCGCCAAGGCCCTCGGCGCCCACCTCAACCGCACCCGGGCGCTGGCCATGCTCTCCGCGACCGTGCTGTGCGGTGCGGCGACGGCGGCCTGCGGGCCGATCGTGTTCGTCGGCCTGATGGTGCCGCACATCGTGCGCTCCTTCACCGGCCCCGACCTGCGCTGGATCCTGCCGTACGCGACCGTGCTGTCGCCTGTGCTGCTGCTCGGCTCCGACGTCATCGGGCGGATCGTCGCGAGGCCCGCGGAGCTCCAGGTCGGCATCGTCACCGCGCTCATCGGCGGCCCGGTCTTCATCTTTCTCGTACGACGGCGGAGGACGGCGCAGCTGTGAGGACCAACCGTGCCATCAGGACCGCCGGCGGGCTCTCCCTCCGGCTGGACGTCCGGGCCACTGTCGTCGTCGCCCTGGTACTGCTCGCCGCCCTCGCCGCGAGTGTCGTGCTGATCGGTACCGGCGACTTCCCGATCCCCGCAGGGGACGTCCTGAAGACGCTGCTCGGGAACGGCAACGCGGGGCAGGAGTTCATCGTCAACGAGCTGCGGCTGCCGAGGGTCCTCGTCGGACTTCTCGTGGGTGCCTCGCTCGGGCTCGGGGGCGCGCTGTTCCAGGCCATCTCCCGCAACCCGCTGGGCAGTCCGGACGTGCTCGGGCTCTCCCAGGGAGCGACGGCCGGGGCGCTCACGATGATCGTGCTGTTCTCCGGGAGCGCCGCCCAGATCACCACGGGCGCGCTCGTGGGCGGGCTGGTCACCGGGCTCGCCATCTATCTGCTCGCCTGGAAACAGGGCGTCCACGGATACCGGCTGGTCCTGGTCGGTATCGGTGTCTCCGCGATCGTCACCGCCGTCAACGGCTATCTGCTGACCCGGTCCACCCTCACCGAGGCGGCCCAGGCCGTCGTCTGGATGACCGGCTCGCTCAGTGGCCGTGACTGGGCGCAGGTCTGGCCGCTGCTGTGGCTGTGCGCGATCCTCGTTCCGCTGGTCCTCGCCAACGGGCGCGGCCTCAGGATGATGGAGATGGGCGACGACGTCTCGAACGCCCTGGGTGTGCGTGTGGAGCGGGTACGGCTGCTGCTGTTGGTCGCGGCCGTCCTGCTCACCGCCGCCGCCACCGCGGCCGCCGGACCGGTCAGCTTCGTCGCGCTCACCTCACCGCAGCTGGCCCGCCGCCTCACCCGCTCGCCCGGCCCCAACCTGCTGCCGTCCCTCTGCATGGGCGCCACTCTCCTGGTCACCGCCGACTGGGTCTCGCAGAAGGTCTTCGGCGCCGACCAGCTGCCCGTCGGTGTGGTCACCGGAGTCCTCGGCGGCGTCTACCTGCTGTGGCTCCTGGTCACCGAGCGCAAGGCGGGCCGGATATGAGTGCCGAGAGCGTCCTCAACAGCGGACTGAACAACACAAGGAGCACCGTGAACCGCCTGTCCGCCGACACCGTCACCCTCGCCTACGACCAGCGCGTCATCGCCGAGCAGCTGTCGGTGGAGATACCCGACAACTCCTTCACGGTGATCGTCGGTCCGAACGCGTGCGGCAAGTCCACACTCCTGCGGGCCCTCTCGCGGATGCTCAAGCCCAGCCAGGGCAAGGTGCTGCTCGACGGGCAGGTCATCCAGTCGATGCCGGCGAAGAAAGTCGCCCGCACCCTGGGCCTGCTCCCGCAGTCCTCGATCGCGCCCGACGGGATCACCGTCGCCGACCTGGTCGGCCGCGGCCGCTATCCGCACCAGGGCATCCTGCGCCAGTGGTCCACCGAGGACGAGCGGGTCGTCCAGGAGTCCATGCGGCAGACCGGGATCGCGGAGCTCGCCGAGCGGTACGTCGACGAGCTGTCCGGCGGTCAGCGGCAGCGGGTGTGGATCGCGATGGCGCTCGCCCAGCAGACCCCGCTGCTGCTGCTCGACGAGCCGACGACCTACCTCGACATCCAGCACCAGATCGACGTCCTCGACCTCTGCGCCGAATTGCACGAGGAGCAGGGCCGCACCCTGGTCGCGGTGCTGCACGACCTCAACCACGCGGCCCGGTACGCCACGCATCTCATCGCGCTCAAGAGCGGGAAGATCATCGCAGAGGGCTCCCCGAGGGACATCGTCACGGCCCAGCTGGTCGAGGAGGTCTTCGGGCTGCGCTGCCAGGTGATCGACGACCCGGAGACGGGGACGCCGCTGGTGGTGCCGGCCGCGCGAAAGGCACGTACGCGCGTGGAGGCCGACAGCGAGACGGTGGGCGCTACAGAAGCTTCCTGAGCTGGAACAGGTCCCTCAGACCCGCCTCCAGCTTGACCCGGCCCGAGCCCCAGGCCTTGGCGAAGTTCAGCTCACCGTTCACCAGGGCCACCAGGTCGTCGCCGGCCATGGTCAGCCTGATCTGGGCCTTCTCCTGCGGAGGGCCCTGGAGGGTGTCCCGCACCACGATCCGGCCGCCGGTCATCCGGCCGACGAAGGTGACGTCGAGATCGGTGATACGGCAGCTCACCGAGCGGTCCATCGACGCTGCCGCGGCGACATCCCCTTCGGCGTTCCCCATGTTGTCGGAGAGCTTTTCGAGTGCGGCGTGGCACTCCTCGATCGTGGCCATCGCGGTCGACGGTACCCCAGCTGTTCGGGGTAGCGTCTGGGCATGAGCGACGCAGTTCCAGAGCCTTCACAAGAGGTCGCGGTCGAACCCGAGTACGACCCCGCTGCCCCCGCCCCCCTGGACGTCCCCCGCACCCCCACCGGCAACGCCGAGGTCGACGCCCAACTGGAGCGGCTGGGCGACGCCGACCACCTCGCCACGGACGGCCACGTCGAGGTGTACGAGGATGTACACCGGGGGCTGCGCGACGCGCTCACCGCGCTCGACGCGCGCCCGGGACCGCCGGCGCCCTCGCCGTCGTATGACCAGAGGGCGCCCTCACCCTCGTATGGCACTAGGAGCTGAACCGAACGTGGCAGGAGTCGCACGCCGTCGTCTGGACGCGGAGCTGGTCCGGCGGAAGCTCGCGCGTTCGCGCGAGCACGCCGGGCAACTGATCGCGGCCGGGCGGGTCACCGTCGGCAAGACCGTCGCGACCAAGTCCGCCACCCAGGTGGAGACCGCGGCCGCGATCGTGGTCCAGAGCGACGGCAGCGATCCCGACTACGTGTCCCGGGGTGGGCACAAGCTTGCGGGTGCGCTTGAGGTGTTCGGGCCGCGCGGGTTGGCCGTCGAGGGGCGTCGGGCACTGGACGCCGGCGCCTCCACCGGGGGTTTCACGGATGTGCTGCTGCGGGCCGGGGTCGCGCACGTGGTCGCCGTCGACGTCGGCTACGGCCAACTCGCGTGGTCTCTCCAGAGCGATGAACGCGTCACCGTCAAGGACCGTACGAACGTACGCGAGTTGACGCTCGAAGCGATCGATGGGGAACCAGTGGATCTTGTCGTGGGGGATCTGTCCTTCATTCCGCTCGGACTGGTGCTGCCCGCCCTGGTGCGGTGTACGAAGCCGGATGCCGATCTGGTGATGATGGTGAAGCCGCAGTTCGAGGTGGGTAAGGAACGGCTGGGCAGCGGGGGAGTCGTACGCAGTACGCAGCTGCGGGCCGAGGCCGTGCGCGGGGTGGCCGAGAAGGCGGCCGAACTCGGGCTCGGGGTGAACGGCGTCACGGCCAGTCCGTTGCCCGGACCCTCGGGCAATGTCGAATACTTTCTGTGGCTGCGTGCCGGGGCGCCCGCTCTGGACCCGGCCGATGTTGACCGTGCAGTGGCGGAGGGGCCGCGGTGACACCGAACCGATCTCGTACTGTTTTCCTGCTCGCGCACACCGGGCGGCCCGCCGCCATCCGCAGTGCCGAGCTCGTGGTGAAGGGGCTGCTGCGCTCCGAGATCGGCGTGCGCGTCCTGGAGTACGAGGCCGCCGACCTGCCGCTGCCGCCCGAGGTGGAGCTCGTCAAGGAGGCGACTGCGCAGTGCCTCGAAGGGTGCGAGCTGCTCATCGTGCTCGGCGGTGACGGGACGCTGCTGCGGGGGGCCGAGTTCGCTCGCGCGTCCGGGGTGCCGATGCTCGGCGTCAACCTGGGCAGTGTCGGGTTCCTCGCGGAGGCCGAGCGGGACGATCTCGACAAGGTCGTCGACCGGGTGGTGACCAAGGCGTACGAGGTCGAGGAGCGGATGACCGTCGATGTCGTCGTTCACCGGAACGGGGACATCGTTCACACCGACTGGGCTTTGAACGAGGCTGCTGTTCAGAAGGCCGGTGCGGAGAAGCTCCTTGAGGTCGTGCTGGAGATCGACGGGCGGCCGGTGACGGGGTTCGGGTGTGACGGGATTGTGCTGTCCACGCCCACGGGATCCACGGCCTATGCGTTCTCCGCGGGTGGGCCAGTGGTGTGGCCCGAGGTCGAGGCGCTGTTGATGGTGCCGATCTCCGCGCATGCGTTGTTCGCGAAGCCGTTGGTCACCTCGCCGAACTCTGTGCTGGCCGTGGAGTTGCTGCCTCATATTCCGCCGGGTGTGTTGTGGTGTGACGGGCGGCGGACGTTTGACTTGCCGCCGGGGGCTCGGGTGGAGGTTCGGCGGGGGGCCGTGCCGGTGCGGTTGGCTCGGCTGCATCATGCCTCGTTCACGGATCGGCTTGTGGCGAAGTTTGCGTTGCCCGTTTCTGGATGGCGGGGGGCGCCTCACTAGCCGGCTGTGGGGGCTGGTTGCGGAGCGTTGGCGGGTGCGGGTGATTTGTGGCTTGTCGCGCCCGCGCGGCGGTAGCCGCACATTCAACACAGCCCCGCGCCCCTGAATACCTCCACTCGCCCGAGTGACAGGGGGCCTCGCATCTCGTTGGCTGGACCTCGTAAGGTCTTCACCGTGCTGGAAGAGATGCGGATACGGTCGCTCGGAGTCATCGATGACGCCGTCGTCGAGCTGTCGCCCGGGTTCACGGCTGTCACCGGTGAGACGGGCGCGGGCAAGACCATGGTGGTCACCAGCCTCGGGCTGCTGCTCGGTGGGCGGGCCGACCCGGCGCTGGTGCGGATCGGGGCCGACAAGGCGGTCGTGGAGGGGCGGATCAGTGTGTCCGGCGGTGACTCCGTCGTCGTACGGGCCGAGGAGGCCGGGGCGGAGATCGACGACGGGGCGCTGTTGATCAGCCGTACCGTTTCCGCCGAAGGGCGGTCCCGGGCGCATCTGGGCGGTCGGTCGGTACCCGTCGGGGTGCTTGCCGAGCTCGCCGATGAGCTGGTCGCCGTGCACGGGCAGACCGATCAGCAGGGGCTGCTCAAGCTGACCCGGCAGCGGCAGGCGCTCGACCGGTACGCGGGTGACGCCGTCGCCGTGCCGCTGGCCAAGTACACCGAGGCCTACCGGCGGCTGCGGGCCGTCTCCGTCGAGCTGGACGAGATCGTCACGCGCGCGCGTGAGCGGGCCCAGGAAGCCGACATGCTGCGGTACGGGCTCGACGAGATCGCCGGCGTGGAGCCTCGGGCGGGCGAGGACGTCGAGCTGGCGGAGGAGGCGGAGCGGCTCGGGCATGCCGAGGCCCTGTCGTCGGCTGCCACGGCCGCTCATGCCGCCGTTGCCGGGAATCCCGAGGATCCTGAGGGGATCGATGCCGCGACGCTCGTGGCGGGTGCTCAGCGGGCTCTGGAGGCCGTACGGTCGTACGACCCCGCTCTTGCCGCGCTCGCCGACCGGATCGGGGAGATCGGGATCCTGTTGGGCGATGTGGCCGGGGAGCTCGCGGGATACGCCGACGATCTCGACGCCGATCCGCTGCGGCTGTCGGCCGTCGAGGAGCGGCGGGCCGCGCTCACCGCGCTGACGCGGAAGTACGGCGAGGATGTCGCCGGCGTGCTCACCTGGGCCGAGCAGAGTGCCGCGCGGCTCACCGAACTCGACAGCGACGACGAGCGGATCGACGAGCTGACCGCCGAGCGGGACGGGCTCAGGGCCGAACTGGGTGGGCTGGCACAGGCGTTGACGGATGCCCGGACGGAGGCCGCCGAGAGGTTTGCGGCGGCGGTGACGGCGGAGCTGGCCTCGCTGGCGATGCCCCACGCGCGTGTGTCCTTCGCCCTACGGCAGACCGAGGACCCGGAGGGCGTGGAGGTCGGCGGTCGCGCTGTCGCGTACGGGCCGTCCGGTGTCGACGAGGTCGAACTGCTGCTCGCCCCGCACCCGGGTGCGCCGCCGCGGCCGATCGCCAAGGGCGCGTCCGGTGGTGAGCTCTCGCGCGTGATGCTGGCCGTCGAGGTGGTGTTCGCGGGTACCGACCCCGTGCCGACCTATCTCTTCGACGAGGTCGACGCCGGTGTCGGCGGCAAGGCCGCGGTCGAGATCGGGCGGCGGCTCGCGCGGCTCGCGAAGACCGCGCAGGTCGTCGTCGTGACGCATCTTCCTCAGGTCGCCGCCTTCGCCGACCGGCAGTTGCTGGTCGAGAAGACCAACGACGGATCCGTCACCCGGTCCGGCGTGAAGGTCCTGGAGGGCGAGGAACGGGTCCGGGAGCTGTCCCGGATGCTCGCAGGGCAGGAGGACTCCGAGACGGCCCGGGCGCATGCGGAGGAGTTGCTGGCCACGGCTCGGGCGGACGCGTGAGGGGTGCGGCGCTGGCGGTCACCGCTGCGATGACCCGTGCCGGTATGGCCGTCCTTCGCGCCAAGGCGCCGGGCGGGCGGGAACGGTGGGAGCGGACGAACTACGCCGGGCGGACGGTCGAGTTGTACGCCGGGCCCGCGAGTGCGCTGGCGGTGGCCTTGGCCGCGGGGCGGGTTCGCCCCGCCGCGGGGTTTGCTGTCGCCGTCGCAGGGCTCTGTGGGGCGTACGACGACCTCGCCGGGGACCATCGGCGGGGGTTCCGGGCGCATCTCGCCGCGCTGCGGGACGGTGAAGTCACCAGCGGGGCCGTCAAGTTGGTCGGGATTTCGGCGGCCGGGCTGGTCGCGGGCGCGCTGATGAAGGAGCGGGTCGTCGACAAGGCGCTGGCGGGTGTGGTGATCGCCGGGGCCGCGCATTTCGTCAACCTTGTGGATGTACGGCCCGGGCGGGCGGCCGGTGCGGTGGTCGCGCTCGGGGTGCCGGGGATGGTGCGGTCGGAGTTGGCGGCGGTGGCCGTGGGTGCCGGGGTTGCCGTGTTGCCGGATGACCTCGCTGAGCGTGTGATGATCGGGGATGCCGGGGCGCATGCGTTGGGGGCGGCGTTGGGAACTGCTGTCGTCGCCGGGAGCGGGAGGGTGGGGCTCCTTGTGCATGCGGTTGCGGTTGTTGCTGCGGCTGTCCGTGGGGACCATGTGAGTCGTTTTTCGTCTGACGGCCGGTGGGGGCTGGTCGCGCCCGCGCGGCGGTAGCCGCAAATTCAATGCAGCCCCGCGCCCCTAAAAGCAGCGTGGACACCGCTCCCTCACTCTTGTGAGTGACCCCGACTCGCCCCACACACCCTTCCCCCGTTCTCTGCATGCACGGAACACCCGTACGTCCTGGCATCCTTGGCAGAGAACCCATCACGCGTAGGAAGCGCGCGGTACACCCCTCCGCTCGATACCTTCTGTACGTTTCCTCGTGACCGTCCGACCCGAACCAGGAGCCCCGGCCACGTGACCCCCGTGAGCAGCCACTCACCGCACGGCCAGTCGTCGCTGCGCACCGTGCAGGTGCTGGGCGGCGGCAATGCCGGCAGCAGCGCGCATGTGCGCTCCCTGACCTCGGGGCTTGTCGCGCGGGGCGTGCGGGTCACGGTGTGCGCCCCCGTCGAGGCGGATCGCGCCTACGACTTCTCCGGGGCCGGTGCCGAACATGTGCATGTGCCGCGCAGCAGCGACCCGACCTCCGTGGCCGTGCTACGGGCGGCATGCGCGGACGCCGATCTGGTGCACGCGCACGGGCTGCACGCGTCGTTCCGTGCGGTGCTGGCGCTCAGCGGGCGGCGGACTCCGCTGGTCGTCACCTGGCACGATCGGGCGTATGCCGAGGGCGCGCGGGCTCATTTCGTGCGCCTCCTCGAACATCGCGTCGTCAGGGCCGCGTCCGTGGTGCTCGGATCCACCTCGGCGCTCGTTGACCGGGCGCGCAGTACCGGTGCCCGGGACGCGCGGCTCGCCGCCGTCGCCCTGCCCGTGCCGCGCGGGGCCGTCGAGCAGGAGGACCCCGACCGGCTACGGCCCAAGGTGCGGGCCGAACTCGGCGCCACCGGACGCCCGTTGCTGATGGCCGTCGGCAGCCTGGACAAGCACCGGGGCTACGAGACACTGCTGGACGCCACACGCGCGTGGCGCCTTCTCGACCCCGTGCCGCTGGTCGTCGTCGCGGGGGAGGGGCCGCTGCGGACGGTCCTGCAGAGCCGTATCGAGGACGAGGGGCTGCCCGTCCGGCTGATCGGGCGGCGTGACGACGTCTCCGAACTTCTCGCGGCAGCCGATCTCGCGATCCTGCCGAGTCGTTGGGAGGCGCGGTCCGTTCTCGCCCAGGAGGCCTTCCACGCGCGCGTGCCGCTCGTCGCGACCGCGGTCGGCGGTATCCCCGACCTCGTCGGCGACGCGGCCGAACTCGTCCCGTACGGCGACCCGGAGGCACTCGCCGCGGCCGTCGTTCGACTGCTCGGCGATCCGGAGCGCCGGGAGCTGCTGAGGGAGCGGGGGGTGCGGCAGGCGGCCACCTGGCCGACCGAGGACGAGACCGTCGCGCAAGTGCTCAGCGTCTATGACGAGTTGACCCAGCCTCTGCCGCTCCTCTAGGGCACGTGTCTGCGTGCCCGGAGTGCCAGGCTCAATGCCAGTACCGTCTGCGGGTCGTCGAGGTCCGTGCCGAGCAACTCGCCGATGCGGGCGAGGCGGTTGTAGAGGGTCTGCCGGTTCAGGTGGAGTGCGCGGGCGGTCTCCGCCTTGCGGCCGGCGTGCGCCAGATAGGTCTCCAGGGTGGGCAGCAACGGCGGCTTCGCGCGGTCGTCGTGGGCGCGCAGCGGGCCGATGGCGCGGTCCACGAACGCACCGAGGTCCGGGTGGTCGCGCATCCGCCACAGCAGGAGGTCGATGTCGAGGCGGCGGGCGTCGTACCAGGGGCGGTCGGACAGTCCCTGTGCCGCCGTCGCCGTCTCCGCCGCGTGCCGCAGGCCCGCCGAGGCCGCCGCCCAGCTGCCCGCGACCGCGACCACCACGACCGGTGGCTGAGCGCCGGGCCGCTGCATCCCGGTCCGCTCCACTCCCGCCCGCAGCGCCGCCGCGACCCGGTCCGCGACCGTCGGCCGCTCCGGCTCCGCGCGCAGGCCGAGCAGCACCAGTACGCGGCCCTCGACTGGCCGTACACCCAGCAGGACCGGTACGCCGACCGAGGCCAGCTCCTCGGAGACCGCCCGCGCCAGCACCGCCCAGCCGCCGCTCGAGGAGCCGAGGTGCATCACCACGGGCAGCAGCGGGCCGCTGCCCGGCCTGAAGCCCAGCACGCGCGCCTGTGCGGGAGCGTCCTCGGCGGCGATACGGCCCTCGGCGAGGTCGGTCAGGAAGTCGCCGCGTCCCCGTGCGGCCAGCTCCTCCTCCTGGCGGGCCTGCATCAGGACGACGGCGATGATGCCCGCGGCGCGTTCCGCCGCCATCCGGTGCACCGGTCCCATCGGTCCCCGCACCGGCAACAGGACCAGTCGCGCCCGCACCGATCCCGTGCCGGGCCCGCCCCCGGGTACGTCCACGAGCACCGAGCCGGCCGGAGGCGCGTCCTTGTGGTGGCCGCGCAGCCCCTCCCAGACCTGGAGCGGGTCCGCGCCCTCGGGCCCCGCTCCGGCGGCGTACAGGAGTTGGCCGTCCGTGGTCTCCAGGAAGACCGGGTTGGCGCCGAAGTCGGCCAGGATGCCGAGCACCTGGGGGACCCCGCCGCCGCCCAGCAGCGCCTCGGTACAGCGGCGGTGCACCTCCTCCGCGCGCTGGAGCAGCGCGTAGTGGCCGTTGACGATCTCGGTGTGGATCTCCTCGGTGACCGCCACGAACGGCACCTCGCGGTGCAGTTGGACGAGCGGCAGGCCCGTCGCGCGGGCCGTGTCGACGAGGGCCGCGGGCAGCCGGGTGAAGCGCGGGCCGAGCTCGACGACCAGGGCCGCGATGCCGCGCTCGGCCAGCGTACGGACGAACGCGCGCTGTTCGGCCGGCCGGGTGCCGAGGCCGTAGCCGGTGGTCAGCAGCAGTTCCCCGCCCTTCAGCAGGGAAGCGATGTTCGGGACCTCGCCCGTGTGTACCCAGCGCACGGTCCGGTGCAGCCGGTCCGCGCCCGCGAGGATCTCCGGGAGCCCGCTGCGAAGACCCGGCAGCTCCAGCGCACGCTGCACGGTGATCCCGGCGCCCTGGGTCTCGAATCCGCCGTTCGTAGCGCTGTCCATGAGCCGGACGCTACCCGAGGCGTGCCCGGTGCCGTGTCGGGGTAGCGGCCGGGGCATGGACTTCAGCGTGGTGGCCGTGGCCAGGGAGGACGACAGTCCGGTCGAGGAGCCGCTCAGGGTGGCGGCGGTCGCCGACCGGCTCGGATATCGGGAGGTGTGGGCGGGGGAGGGGCCTACCTGGGACGCGTTCGTGCTCGCCGCGGCGATCGGGCGGGCCACCGAGCGGGTCGCGCTGACCGCAGGGCCTGTGCCGGTGAACGTGCGTGATCCGTACACCTCGGCCCGGGGCGCCGCCTCGGTCGCGGCGCTCGTCGGCCGCCCGGTCGGGGTCGCGCTGGGCACGTCCAGCAAGCGGGTGGTGGAGGGCGTGCACGACCGGCCCCGGGCGCGGCCCGCCGCCGTACTGGAGGAACACGCGGCAGCCGTACGACGGTTTCTGCACGCTTCTCCGGGTGAACCGGTCGTGCCCGGCAGCTCTTTCCGCCGACGTCTGCCGCCGCCCGGAGGGCCGCTCACCGTGGCCGCGTTCGGGCCCCGAGCGATCGCCACGGCCGCCGCGCACGCCGACCGCATGCTGCTGGACGTGGTCTCGCCGGAGCAGGTGCGGGCGCTGCGCGCGGAGCTGGACGCGGCGGCCGGGAAGGCGGGCCGTACGGTGCCCACGCTCGCCGCGTGGCTGCCGGCGGCCGTCGACCCCGAGCCCGAGTCCCTCGCGCAGGTGCTGGGGAGCATCGCCGGGTACCTGACCGTGCCGGGTTACCGCGAGGTCTTTGCCGAGGCCGGGTTCGGGGGCGCCGTGGAGCTGGCCGCGAGCGGGGCCGACCGGGAGACCCTGGTGCGGGCCCTGCCCGCCGAGGCCGCGGGCACGGTCGCGCTGGTGGGCGGCCTGGACGCCGTACGCGCGCGGATCGACGCCTATGCCGAGGCCGGGCTCGACGAGGTCGCCCTGGTGCCGGCGACGGCGGGCGACCCGGGCGGGGAACGCACGCTGACCGCGCTCAGGCCGGCCTGATGTTGTGGTTGAAGCGGAACACGTTGTCCGGGTCGTACCGGCGTTTCAGTGCGGCCAGCCGGTGCGCGTTCTCGGTGCCGACGCCGGCCACCACGCGGTCGGCGCCCTCGTCGCCGATGAAGTTGAGGTAGACCGCGCCGGTACTCCACGGCTGGACGTCGGTGCGGACGTCGCGGACCCACTGGACGCACCGCTCGTCGTCGGCCGGACTCTCCCAGATGCCGAAGGGGTGCACCAGCCACAACGCGTCCCGGTAGGGCACCGGCCACTCGGCGGGGCCGTCGGCGACCGCGCCGCCCTGCGGCAGCAGGATCTGCTGGTTCCCGGAGGGCAGCGGCATGGAGTCCGCACGGGCGCAGAAGACGTCCACGAGGTCGTCGGGCAGGCCCGTCAAGTACTCCGCCGACCAGTAGTTCCGCATGCCGGGCGGATCGTCGAGCATGCACTGGAAGTCGGCGTAAGGCAGCCCGTTGACGATCTCCACCTCGTGCGGCAGCGCCAGCAGCGGCTCGGCCAGCTTGCGGAGGTCCTCCTCGGGCCCGGCGTACGCCAGCAGGGCACCGCACACCAGCTTGCCGACCAGGTTCGGCGGCACGAACGGCTGGGGCGGGCCGCAGAGGAACAGGATGCCGCCGCCTGCCTCCACCGGGGCGGCCCCGATGATCTCGCGGTAGGTGCGGATGACCTCCTGGCCATGTTCGGGCAGGAACATCAGGAGGGCGATGGAGAAAGCGGGCAGCTCGTGCAGTTTGAGGGTGAGCGCGGTGGCGATGCCGAAGTTCCCGCCGCCACCGTGCAGGCCCCAGAACAGCTCGGGGTTGTCGTCCGCGCTCGCGTGGACCTTGGTGCCGTCGGCGGTGACCAGTTCGGCGCCGAGGAGGTTGTCCACCGCCAGGCCGCAGGAACGTTCCAGCCAGCCGCTGCCGCCGCCCAGGACGAAGCCGCCCACCCCGGTGGTGGAGGCCCGGCCTCCGGTGGTGGCGAGGCCGTGGGGCTGGCAGGCGCGGTCCAGGTCGCTCATCGTGGCGCCGCCCGCGACCCGTACCGCCTCGGCCGCGGGGTCCACGGCGACCGCGCGCATATGGCGCAGATCGACGACGACTCCGCCGTCGTTCAGCGCCATGCCCGCCACACTGTGTCCGCCGCCGCGCACCGCGATCGACAGGTCCAGGTCGCGGGCGAAGCGCACGGTCCGTACGACGTCGTCCTCGTCCACGCACTGCGCGATCACCGCGGGCCGGCGGTCGATCATCGCGTTGAAGACGGTCCGGGCCTCGTCGTAGCCCGGATCGTCCGGAGCGAACACGTCGCCGACCAGATCCTCGCGCAGCGCGGAGAGTGCCGCGCCCGCCTTCGACGGGGATGCCATGGGGCGCCCCCTTTCGTGCAGGGGCTGAGGGTTCCCAGCCTATGCGGGCCTCCCGCGTGAGTCCTGTTCAGCCGCCGTACGCCCCCGACGCCGTCAGACGCAGGGCCGTGTCGATGAGCGGGACATGGCTGAAGGCCTGCGGGAAGTTGCCGACCTGGCGCTTGAGGCGCGGGTCCCACTCCTCGGCGAGCAGACCGAGGTCGTTGCGCAGAGCCAGCAGCTTCTCGAAGAGTTTGCGGGCCTCGTCCACCCGGCCGATCATCGCGAGGTCGTCCGCCATCCAGAACGAGCAGGCCAGGAAGGCGCCCTCGTCGCCGGGGAGGCCGTCGACGTTCTCGTCGCCGCTGGTGGTCGGGTAGCGCAGGATGAAGCCGTCCGACGTGGACAGCTCGCGCTGGATCGCCTCGATGGTGCCGATCACGCGCTTGTCGTCCGGTGGCAGGAAGCCCATCTGCGGGATGAGCAGCAGGCTCGCGTCCAGCTCCTTCGAGCCGTACGACTGGGTGAAGGTGTTGCGCTCCTTGTCGTAGCCCTTCTCGCACACGTCCCGGTGGATGTCGTCGCGCAGTTCGCGCCACTTCTCCAGCGGGCCGTCCGCGTCGCCGGACTCGATCAGCTTGATGGTGCGGTCGACCGCCACCCAGGCCATCACCTTGGAGTGCACGAAGTGCCGGCGCGGCCCGCGCACCTCCCAGATGCCCTCGTCCGGCTCGTCCCAGTGCTGCTCCAGGTAGCGGATCAGCTTGAGCTGGAGCAGCGAGGCGTAGTCGTTGCGGGACAGGC
The DNA here is from genome assembly GCF_044903305.1 of Streptomyces sp. NPDC019531. Classification (NCBI taxonomy): domain Bacteria; kingdom Bacillati; phylum Actinomycetota; class Actinomycetes; order Kitasatosporales; family Streptomycetaceae; genus Streptomyces; species Streptomyces sp. NPDC019531. The sequence goes on from NZ_JBJDQL010000052.1 coordinate 18,890, forward strand.
CCGTCATGTGGGCCAGGTGCAGGGCCTCGGTGACCTCGCCGTAGACGTCCAGCTGGAGCTGGTGCGCGGCGCCGTTGCCGACCCGGACCGGGGCGGAGCTCTCGTAGCCCGGCAGCCAGTCCAGCTCCGCCTCGCCCAACTCCCGCTCGCCGGCGATGCCGTACATGATCTGCAGGTTCTCGGGGTCGCCGGCGACGGCCCGCAGAAGCCACTCGCGCCAGGCGCGGGCCTCCTCGCGGTAGCCGGTGCGCAGCAGCGAGGAGAGGGTGATGGCCGCGTCGCGCAGCCAGGTGTAGCGGTAGTCCCAGTTGCGGACGCCGCCGATGTCCTCGGGCAGGGAGGTCGTGGGGGCCGCGACGATGCCGCCGGTGGGGGCGTACGTCAGCGCCTTGAGGGTGATCAGGGAGCGGATGACCGCCTCGCGGTACGGGCCGTGGTAGGTGCAGTGCTCGACCCACTCGCGCCAGAAGTCCTCGGTCGCCTCCAGCGACTGCTCCGGCTCCGGCAGCGGGGGCGGCTGCTTGTGCGAGGGCTCCCAGGAGATGGTGAACGCGATCCGGTCACCCGGGGCAACCGTGAAGTCGGAGTACGTCGTCAGGGACTTTCCGTAGGTCTCGCAGTCGGTGTCGAACCACACCGAGTCCGGGCCCGCCACGGCGACCGTGCGGCCCTCGTGCTTGTGGACCCACGGGACGACACGGCCGTAGGAGAAACGCATACGCAGGGCGGAGCGCATCGGGACGCGGCCCGAGACGCCTTCCACGATCCGGATCAGCTGGGGAGCGCCGTCACGAGGGGGCATGAAATCGGTCACCCGGACCGTGCCGCGTGAGGTGTCCCACTCCGATTCGAGGATCAGGGAGTCGCCACGGTAGGTGCGCCGGGCCGCCGTGGGGGGCTCGGCGTCGGCCGCGTGCGCGGGGCCGAGCCGCCAGAAGCCGTGCTCCTCGGTGCCCAGCAGGCCGGCGAAGATGGCATGCGAGTCGAAGCGGGGCAGGCACAGCCAGTCCACTGTGCCGTCCCGGCAGACCAGGGCAGCGGTCTGCATGTCTCCGATGAGTGCGTAGTCTTCGATGCGCCCGGCCACGTGCAACTCCAGTCGAACGGCCACGTCACCCCCTCAAGGAAAAAGGGGGCTGTCGCTTGGTGCGGTCAAGGGGGTCGTTGTAATGCGTCGTTGAGCGGTGAAGCAAAACAGGCCTGCCGCTGTGAGGCAAAGCGACAACTGTTGCTCAACGAACTGACGAGCTCTCGTTGTTCCGGGGCTTACGGGTGGGGGTGGTCCCGAGTTTCCGGCCGGGCTCGGCAGCGAGTGTCCGAGCAGGATACGACGCACGTAGATGATCTGTGTGCCGCTCCGGACAACGCGGCTGAGCCGAACGGGTGAGCAACGGGTGAGAAGTGGGGGTGCTCGTGTGCGTCCGTGTCGGCGTGTGTGCGGAGCGTGGCCGGAAGCCATCTCCCCGAGGCGCTGATACCCTGGTAGCCCGTGGACCGGTGGGCGCCTGACCCCCGAACCGCACCTCCAGATCGCGACCACGGGAGCCCCCTCTTGGCCATGACCGCTGCTTTTCGAAACAGCACAGCCACGACGACCAAGCACATCTTCGTCACTGGGGGTGTCGCCTCCTCGCTCGGCAAGGGGCTGACGGCCTCCAGCCTTGGCATGCTGCTCAAGGCGCGGGGCCTGCGCGTCGTGATGCAGAAGCTCGACCCGTACCTCAACGTCGACCCGGGCACGATGAACCCCTTCCAGCACGGTGAGGTGTTCGTCACCAACGACGGCGCCGAGACCGACCTGGACATCGGCCACTACGAACGCTTCCTCGACCGTGACCTCGACGGTTCCGCCAACGTCACCACCGGCCAGGTCTACAACACGGTGATCGCCAAGGAGCGGCGCGGCGAGTACCTGGGCGACACCGTGCAGGTCATCCCGCACATCACCAACGAGATCAAGCACCGCATCCGCCGCATGGCGACCGACGAGGTCGACGTCGTGATCACCGAGGTCGGCGGCACGGTCGGCGACATCGAGTCGCTGCCCTTCCTGGAGACGGTCCGCCAGGTCCGGCACGAGGTCGGCCGTGACAACGTCTTCGTGGTCCACATTTCCCTCCTGCCGTACATCGGCCCGTCGGGAGAGCTGAAGACGAAGCCGACCCAGCACTCGGTTGCGGCGCTCAGGAACATCGGTATTCAGCCGGACGCGATCGTGCTGCGCTGCGACCGCGAGGTCCCGACCGCGATCAAGCGCAAGATCTCGCTGATGTGCGACGTCGACGAGTCCGCCGTGGTCGCCTGCCCCGACGCCAAGTCGATCTACGACATCCCGAAGACCGTGCACGGCGAGGGCCTGGACGCCTATGTCGTCCGCAAGCTGGACCTGCCGTTCCGGGACGTGGACTGGACGACCTGGGACGACCTGCTCGACCGCGTCCACAACCCCGACCACGAGATCACCCTCGCCCTGGTCGGCAAGTACATCGACCTGCCCGACGCCTATCTCTCGGTCACCGAGGCACTGCGCGCGGGCGGATTCGCCAACAAGGCCCGCGTGAAGATCAAGTGGGTCACCTCCGACGACTGCAAGACCCCGGCCGGAGCCGCGGCGCAGCTCGGTGACGTGGACGGCATCTGCATCCCGGGCGGCTTCGGCGACCGCGGTGTGCTCGGCAAGGTCGGCGCGATCCAGTACGCCCGCGAGAACAGGATCCCGCTGCTCGGTCTCTGCCTGGGCCTGCAGTGCATCGTGATCGAGGCCGCGCGGAACCTGGCCGACATCCCGGACGCCAACTCCACCGAGTTCGACTCGGCCACCGGACACCCGGTCATCTCCACCATGGCCGAGCAGCTCGACATCGTCGCCGGTGAGGGTGACATGGGCGGCACCATGCGGCTCGGCATGTACCCGGCCAAGCTCGCCGAGGGCTCCATCGTGCGTGAGGTGTACGACGGCAAGGAGTACGTCGAGGAGCGGCACCGGCACCGCTACGAGGTCAACAACACCTACCGTGCCGAGCTCGAAAAGAAGGCGGGCATCCTGTTTTCCGGCACCTCGCCGGACGGCAAGCTCGTCGAGTACGTCGAGTACCCACGCGACGTCCACCCCTATCTGGTCGCCACGCAGGCCCACCCCGAGCTGCGCTCGCGTCCGACCAGGCCGCACCCGCTGTTCGCCGGCCTGGTGAAGGCCGCGGTCGAGCGGCAGAGTTCCAAGTAGCACGACAGTTGTACGGTGGCCGGGGCGCACGCATTCAAATGGCGGGTGCCCCGGCTTCTTTTGCGCACGTGGGGAAGGACAGGGCATGACGATCGAGGACACCCCGGAGGAGTGGGAGATCCGGGCGACGGAGACCCCTTTCGTGGGCAACAAGACCTCCGTCCGCAGGGACGAGGTGGTCATGCCCGACGGGTCGGTGGTCCGCCGTGACTACCAGGTCCACCCCGGCTCGGTGGGCGTCCTCGCCCTCGACGACGAGGACCGGGTGCTGCTCATCCGGCAGTACCGGCATCCCGTACGGCAGAAGCTGTGGGAGATCCCTGCGGGGCTGCTGGACGTGCCCGGTGAGAATCCGCTGCACGCGGCGCAGCGGGAGCTGTACGAGGAGGCGCACGTCAAGGCGGAGGACTGGCGGGTGCTGACGGATGTCTACACCTCGCCCGGGGGGTGCGACGAGGCGATCCGGATCTTCCTGGCCCGGGGGCTGTCCGAGGCCGAGGAGGAGCGGTTCGCGGTCGAGGACGAGGAGATCGATCTGGAGTACGCGCGCGTGTCGGTGGATGAGCTGGTGCGCGGGGTTCTTGCCGGGGAGTTGCACAACAACTGCCTGGTGGTGGGCGTGCTTTCGCTCGTCGCCGCGCGTGCCTCCGGCGGGTTGGACGGGTTGCGGTCGGCTGAGGCGGAGTGGCCTGCGCGGCCGTTCCAGGTGTGACGGTTTTTCGGGGTGCGCCGTTGGTCTCGCGGTTCGCTGCGGGGTGCCGGTTCGTCGTGGTTGGTCGCGCAGTTCCCCGCGCCCCTGGCTAGGTCCTACGATCTGTTGATCCGATCAGGGGACTCTGTGCCCGTCACCGTCGTGCTCCACCAGGAACGTTGCACAGCGTGAACTAGGCTCTGAAAAGCCCGAACCGGGGTCACCGGCGGGCTTTGCGCGTGCGGTGGGACGGGAGTGTGGCCCGTGACGGATCAGGCGGTGGACGCAGGCGGCTTGCAGCTGTCGAGTGAGGGCCAGTTCCTGGGGCGGACACGGGAGTTGAAGGAGCTGCTCGCCGACATCGAGCGGGCGGGTCTCGACACGATCTCCGGCAGGAAGGCACCTCGCGCGCGCGTGCTGCTCATCGCGGGCCGTCCCGGGGCCGGCCGAACCGCGCTCGCCGAGGAACTCGTCCGCACGGTCGCCGACCGTTACGACGACGGGGTGCTGCGCGCCCGGCTCAGCGAACCCGACGGCACCCCCGTCCCGGTCGGGAACACCGCCCGCGAACTGCTCACCGCGCTCGACGTGTCGGCACCCGCCGGGGTCGACGAGGACGACCTCACCGCGGTGCTGCGCGAGGCTCTCGCCGACCGTCGCGCACTGCTTCTGCTCGACGACGCGGTGGCCGCGGAGCAGGTGGACGCCCTGCTTCCGGATGCCCCGGAGTGCCTGGTCGTGGCCGTATCGGGGGGTCCGTTGACCGGGATCGCGGACGTCCGTCCGTGCACCCTGGGCGGCCTCGACACCAAGTCCGCGCTGGAGCTGCTGACCCGCCACACCGGGGCGGTCCGCATCACCGTCGACCCGCGCGCGGCCGAGGGACTCGTCGAGGGGTGCCAGGGTCATCCCGCCGCGCTGATGCTGGCCGGGGGCTGGCTCGCCGCCCGGCCGAAGGCCGCCGTCGCCGATCTGGCCAAGCAGCTGCATGCGGAGGGTGACGAGGGAAGCCCGCTCAGCCGGGTCTTCAAGCTGGTCTACACCTCCCTGCCGCCCCCCGCCGCCCGGATACTGCGACTGCTCGCCCTCGCCCCGGCCGGCCTCCTCGACCCGCACACCGCGTCCGCGCTCGCCGGCTGCTCGGTGGGCGGCGCCCGCTCCACCCTCGACGACTTCGTCGCGCTCGGCCTGCTGCACGCGGTGGACTCGCCGATGCCGCAGTACGAGGTCCCCGGCTGTCTGCACCCCCTGCTCAAGGCCCTCGCCGACACCCAGGACCGCCCGGCCGAGCTCCGGCTGGCCCGCGCCCGCATGCTGGAACGGACCGTACGGCTGCTCCAGTCCTCCCGCGCGATCACCGAGACCGACAACCCCGACGCCCGCGAAAAACTCCAGGGCATGCCACGCTCCCTGCGCTTCCCGAGCCCCAGGGCCGCCGAGGACTGGCTGCGCATCCGCCGGCCGGCACTGCTCGCCTCGGCCCGCCTCGCGGTCGCCGACGGGGAGCTGGACACCTTGGCCCGGCGCCTGATGTCGCAGCTCGTGCGCACGATGGTGGCCCACTTCGGGACCAGGGCGGCCGCCCCCGACCTCTACGGCATCCACGGCCTCGTCCTGGACGTGGCCGAGCGGCGCGAGCTGCCTCGCGAGAAGGCCGCCGCGCTCCTGAACCTCGCCGACCTGGACGCCCAGACCGGTCGCACCCGGGAGGCGCTGGCGCGCTATCGGGCGGCTCTGGACGCCGGAAGGGAGGCGAACGACCCGTATGCGACCGGCCGCGCGATGGAATCCGTAGGCGGCGCGCATCTGGAACTCGGGGACTACGACCGGGCCGCCGACTGGTTCGGACGCGCCCTGGCCCAGCGGCTGGCCCGGGACGAGCGGGCGGAGGCCGCCCGGCTGTACGGCCGTATCGCCGCCGCGCACACCTACGCGGGCCGCTACGGCGAGGCGGTCAGGAACTGGCGGGCCGCGCTCGCCGGACACCGCAAGAACGGTGATGTCACCGCGCACGCACGGGCATTGAGCGAGCTCGCCCGGGTCCAGGAGTACGCCGGACACCCCGAGGAGTCGCTGCGCACCTGCCAGGAGGCGGTGGAGTGGGCGCGGCGAGCCGAGGACGTCCGGCTGGAGGCGGCGCTCCAGTTGCGGCTCGCCGACACGCTGGACCGCCTGGGCGATCCCGCGGCCGCCCAGCTGCACCGGGCCGCCGCCGAGCGGCTGCTGGGGGAGGAGCTTTCCCAGGAGGAATCCGGGGCGGAGCAGGCCGACGACGCGAAACAAGGTGCTGACGCCTGCGAAATCCGCAGTACATCCGCTGAAGATTGATGCAATGAAAGGCTAGACAGCGGGAACACCTTCATTAGACTGGCTCTGCCGCACCTTCTCCTGCGGTGCATCCTGGTGTGCTCAAGCATGGCCGGGTATGTGTTGTATTGCCCCACATCCTCTGAGCCAAGGACCGTGATCCACGTGAAGGTCGGCATCCCCCGCGAGGTCAAGAACAACGAGTTCCGGGTGGCCATCACCCCCGCCGGTGTGCACGAGCTGGTGCGCCACGGCCACCAGGTCGTCATCGAGCGGGGCGCCGGGATCGGCTCCTCGATCCCGGACGAGGAGTACGTCGCCGAGGGCGCCCTGATCCTGGACACCGCCGACGAGGTGTGGGCCACCGCCGACCTGCTGCTGAAGGTCAAGGAGCCCGTCGCCGAGGAGTACCACCGCCTGCGCAAGGACCAGACGCTCTTCACCTACCTGCACCTGGCCGCCTCCAAGGAGTGCACCGACGCGCTCATCGAGTCCGGCACCACCGCGATCGCGTACGAGACCGTCGAACTGCCCTCCCGCGCGCTCCCGCTGCTCGCCCCGATGTCCGAGGTCGCCGGCCGGCTCGCCCCGCAGGTCGGCGCCTACCACCTGATGCGCTCGGTCGGCGGTCGCGGTGTCCTGCCCGGTGGTGTCCCCGGCACCCAGCCCGCGCGCGCCGTCGTCATCGGCGGCGGTGTCTCCGGCTGGAACGCCACCCAGATCGCCGTCGGCATGGGCTTCCACGTCACCCTGCTCGACCGCGACATCAACAAGCTCCGCGAGGCCGACAAGGTCTTCGGCACCAAGGTCCGGGCGATCATGTCCAACGCCTTCGAACTGGAGAAGGCCGTCCTGGACGCCGACCTCGTCATCGGCGCCGTCCTCATCCCGGGTGCCAAGGCCCCGAAACTGGTCACCAACGAGCTCGTCGCGCGGATGAAGCCCGGAAGTGTCCTTGTCGACATCGCCATCGACCAGGGCGGCTGCTTCGAGGACTCCCGACCGACCACCCACGCCGAGCCGACCTTCCGGGTCCACGACTCGGTCTTCTACTGCGTCGCCAACATGCCCGGCGCGGTGCCCAACACCTCGACCTACGCGCTCACCAACGCCACGCTGCCGTACATCGTCGAACTCGCCGACCGTGGCTGGGTGGAGGCGCTGCGCCGCGATCCCGCGCTGGCCAAGGGCCTCAACACTCATGACGGCAAGGTCGTTTACCGGGAGGTCGCGGAGGCGCACGGCCTGGAGCACGTGGAGCTCGACACCCTGCTCGGCTGAGCCTCTGACCTCGCCGAACGACTAAGTCACCTTTTCGTAAAGGCGATACGTCAACAAGGCGCGTCAACGACGCACATGCGGCCGGACCTTGCCCCGCAAGGTCCGGCCGCATGTGTGTATGGTCACTTTGCGACTCTCGGTCAACTCGCGTCGAACGTAACCCTTGAACCGATTCGTACACCGGCGAAACCTGCCGTGCGACGGCCGTACGCCCTTGACAGCGGGATGTTTCATTGCCGACACATCCTGCTTGGTCCGGCGGATTGTGTTGCTGTGAACACCCGACACGCCATAGAGTCGCCAACCGTCGGCATGGTGCCACGCTGACCTTGTCTAGAAGTTTCCTGGTCACCAAGGAGGTAAGACGACTTGTGAATGAGTCGACATTTTCTCCCGGGGGTGGTCAACCAGGAATGCCTGCCGAGGCCCAGGGCCACGCGGGGTTCGAGGCTGTCGGCTCCGTCGCGGTGCGCACCTTCGCAGCCCACCAGAGTCGTCCGCAGACCCTGCGGACAGCACACCAGAGCATGGATGGCCATCACGTGAACGCCATGGCCGGCGACGGAAGTGGCGCGCCCCACAACCACTTCGCCGACTACGACGAACTGCCCGAGGGGCACTTCTACGACCCCGACGCCGAGTACGAACCGGATCCGGAGTACGCGGCCACGCTCGCGCCCGACGCGGCCCGCCAGCGCCGTGAGCGCGTGGGCCCGACCGGACGCCCGCTGCCGTACTTCCCGATCCCGGGCCCGCTGACCGACCACGGCCCCGCGAAGATCATCGCGATGTGCAACCAGAAGGGCGGCGTGGGCAAGACGACGTCGACCATCAACCTGGGTGCCGCGCTCGCGGAGTACGGCCGGCGCGTGCTGCTCGTGGACTTCGACCCGCAGGGCGCGCTGTCGGTGGGTCTCGGTGTCAACCCGATGGAGCTCGACCTCACGGTCTACAACCTGCTCATGGAGCGGGGCATGGCGGCCGACGACGTCCTCCTGAAGACCGCGGTCCCCAACATGGACCTGCTGCCGAGCAATATCGACTTGTCGGCGGCCGAGGTCCAGCTGGTCTCCGAGGTCGCCCGAGAGTCGACATTGCAGCGTGCCCTCAAGCCGCTCATGGCCGACTACGACTACATCGTGATCGACTGTCAGCCCTCGCTCGGCCTGCTCACGGTCAACGCCCTGACGGCCGCGCACAAGGTGATAGTGCCTCTGGAGTGCGAGTTCTTCGCCCTGCGAGGTGTCGCACTGCTGACGGAGACCATCGAGAAGGTCCAGGAGCGGCTCAACCCGGACCTGGAGCTCGACGGGATCCTGGCCACGATGTACGACTCGCGCACCGTGCACAGCCGTGAGGTGCTCGCGCGTGTCGTCGAGGCGTTCGACGACCACGTCTACCACACGGTCATCGGGCGCACGGTCCGCTTCCCGGAGACCACGGTCGCCGGTGAGCCGATCACCACCTACGCCTCCAACTCCGTCGGTGCCGCCGCCTATCGCCAGCTCGCCAGGGAGGTGCTCGCCCGGTGTCACGCCGAGTGAGTCTGCCGGGGGCCGACGAACTGTTCCGTACGACAGGGGGGATGGCGCTTCAGTCGTCCACCCCCCGGCGGGGGGCCAACGGCGAGGCCCGGGTACCGGCTCCCGCGGGGGAGTCCGACGGGGCCGCGGCGGCGTCGGAGGACGCGCCGCAGTCCGTGCCCGCGCAGGGCGGGGACGGCGACGGGGCCGAGCATGTGGCGGCCGACGCCGACGCCGGTGAGTCCCGCAGCCGGGCCGCGGAGCGCTCCGCGCGCGGTCAAGGGGCGCAGGAAGGTTCTGCCTCCGATGCCGCGCAGCCCCGTGGCAAGCGCGGTCGCGCCGCCTCGCGGCGGCCTAGTGGGCGGGAACGGCACGACGAGAAGATCACCGTGTACGTGTCGGCCGAGGAGCTCATGGATCTGGAGCACGCCCGTCTTGTGCTCCGGGGCGAGCACGGGCTGGCGGTGGATCGCGGGCGGATCGTGCGCGAGGCCGTCGCCGTGGTGCTGGCGGATCTGGAGTCCCGCGGGGACGCGAGCATTCTCGTCCGCCGGCTGCGTGGGCGGTAGCGGTAGCCTGCGGGGGTTATGACCTCGAACGACGTTTCTTCCGGTGCCGGTTCCGGCGGGCGGCGGCGTGTGCTGGGGCGGGGGCCGGGAGGTCCGTCTGTACCTGAGGTCGAGTCCGGGCCTGAGGCCGGTGGGCCGCCGTTGTGCCCACCCGTTCCTCCCCCAGAGCCTGAAGGGCCTGGGGGGACCCCCAGCGGAACGCCTGCCCACAACGGCGGCGGTGACCAAGAAGAGCCGCCCGCTGCCGAACCCCGGGAAGACACCTCCGACGGTGTCTTCAAGGTGCGGCTCGCCAACTTCGAGGGGCCCTTCGATCTCCTCCTCCAGCTGATCTCCAAGCACAAGCTGGATGTGACCGAGGTCGCGCTCTCCAAGGTCACCGACGAGTTCATGGCGTACATCCGGGCCATGGGGCCGGACTGGGATCTCGACGAGACGACCGAGTTCCTCGTAGTCGCCGCCACCCTTCTCGACCTCAAGGCCGCGCGGCTGCTGCCCGCCGCCGAAGTCGAGGACGAGGCCGATCTCGCCCTCCTCGAAGCGCGGGACCTGCTCTTCGCGCGGTTGCTCCAGTACCGCGCCTACAAGCAGATCGCCGACATCTTCAACCGGCGCCTCGACGAGGAGGCCCGGCGCTATCCCCGTACCGTCGGGCTTGAGCCGCATCACGCCGAGCTGCTGCCCGAGGTCGTCATCAGCATCGGGGCCGAGGGGTTCGCGAAGCTCGCCGTGAAGGCGATGCAGCCCAAGCCCAAGCCGCAGGTGTACGTCGACCACATTCACGCGCCGCTGGTGAGCGTCCAGGAGCAGGCCGGGATCGTGGTCGCGCGGCTCAAGGAACTCGGTGAGGCCAGTTTCCGCCTGCTGGTGGAGGATGCCGACGGCACCCTGACCGTCGTGGCGAGGTTTCTCGCGCTGCTGGAGCTGTACCGGGAGAAGGCCGTCGCGCTGGACCAGGAGACCGCCCTCGGCGAGCTGATCGTGCGGTGGACCGGCGGTGAGGGGGAGTCCGAGCCGGTGGTGACCGACGAGTTCGACCGACCGCCCGAGCCGCCCAAGGAGGAGAAGGCATGAGCGAGGAGACCACCGACGTGCCGGCGGGGCTGCTCAGCGTCGCCGACCTCGATCTGAAGCCGGCCCTGGAGGCCGTCCTCATGGTCGTGGACGAGCCCGCGACCGTGGAACACCTCTCGAAGATCCTTGAGCGGCCGAAGCGGCAGATCACCAAGGCGCTGCGGGAGCTGGCGGGCGAGTACGCCGCACAGGGGCGCGGCTTCGAACTGCGGCACGTCGCGAACGGCTGGCGTTTCTACAGCCGGGCCGCGTACGCCCCGGCCGTGGAGCGCTTCGTCCTGGACGGGCAGCAGGCCCGGCTCACCCAGGCCGCGCTGGAGACGCTGGCGGTGGTCGCGTACCGCCAGCCGGTCAGCCGCAGCAGGGTCTCCGCGGTGCGCGGAGTGAACTGTGACGGTGTGATGCGCACCCTTCTCCAGCGGGGTCTGGTGGCGGAGGCGGGCACGGAACCCGAAACAGGTGCGATCCTGTACGTGACGACGAACTACTTCCTGGAGCGGATGGGCCTGCGCGGTCTGGACGAGCTCCCGGAGCTCGCGCCCTTCCTCCCGGAGGCGGAGGCGATCGAGGCCGAGACCCAGGAAGCCGTACCGTCGTTCGATCCGGACGCTCCGGATTCCGAGGACACAGACGACGACTAGACGGAAATTTGATGCGAAGCAGCAGCGGCAGGAACAGCAGCGGAAACAACGGCGGGAGCCGTGGTGGCAACAGCGGCGGCCGCGGCGGGAGCAGCGGGGGCCGCGGTAACTACCGTGGTGCCGGCAACGACCGCGACGACAAACAGGGCGGCCGGCCGCAGAAGCCCCGCCCCGAGGAGCGCCGCTACGACGTGGGCCCCGGTGCCTCCCCGGAGGGTCCGAAGTCGGGGCGCGGCGCCTCGGCGCGCGGTGGCGCGAAGGGCGGGCCCAAGCAGGGTCAGGGTACCGGGCGCGGCCGTTGGGCTCCGGCGAGTTCGCGTGAGTACGACGCCCGGGCCGAGGAGCGCAACCGGGAGCGGTACGCCGGCAAGAAGGACGTGAAGCCGCCGAAGACCTTCCCGGGCGCCGAGCAGGAGGGCGAGCGGCTGCAGAAGATCCTCGCGCGCGCGGGTTACGGCTCGCGGCGGTCCTGCGAGGAGCTCATCGAGCAGGCGCGGGTCGAGGTCAACGGCGAGATCGTCCTGGAGCAGGGCAAGCGGGTCGACCCGGAGAAGGACGAGGTCAGGGTTGACGGCCTGACCGTGGCGACGCAGACGTACCAGTTCTTCTCGCTGAACAAGCCGGCCGGTGTCGTCTCCACCATGGAGGACAACGAGGGCCGGCAGTGCCTCGGCGACTACGTCACCAACCGCGAGACGCGGCTCTTCCACGTGGGTCGGCTCGACACCGAGACCGAGGGCGTCATCCTGCTCACCAACCACGGTGAGCTGGCCCACCGGTTGACCCACCCCAAGTACGGCGTGAAGAAGGTCTACCTCGCGCACATCGTGGGCCCGATCCCGCGGGACCTGGGCAAGCAGCTCAAGGACGGCATCCAGCTGGAGGACGGGTACGCGCGCGCGGACCACTTCCGGGTGGTCGAGCAGACCGGCAAGAACTACCTGGTCGAGGTGACCCTCCACGAGGGGCGCAAGCACATCGTGCGCCGCATGCTCGCCGAGGCCGGCTTCCCGGTCGACAAGCTGGTGCGGGTCGCCTTCGGTCCCATCACCCTGGGCGACCAGAAGTCGGGCTGGCTGCGGCGGCTGTCCAACACCGAGGTCGGGATGCTGATGAAGGAAGTCGATCTGTAGGCCCCGTCCACGCGCGTGTGCGGCCGGTTCCGGAGAACTCCGGGACCGGCCGATGTGTTTTCGCCCTCCCGGCGGTCTGTATCCGTGACGGAGGGAGTGGGGATGGACGCGAGGACAGGGATGCGGGACGAGGCTGGTCCGGCCACGCTGGAGGGCCGTATGCGGCCTTCGTGGACGGCCGGGCTCCCCGGGGCCCGAGAGAGCTCTGTGGAGCCGCCGAGGAGCCGTTCCGGCGGCCTGGCGGAGGTGCTGTCATGAGTGCGGGGGAGCTGCTGGAGCGTTCGCTGTCCTACACGCTGGGCAGCGTGGCGGGGGCCCGGGCCGTGGGCCTCGGCAGGGGCACGCCGTGTGCGCAGTGGAACCTGGGGGAGCTGCTCGGGCATCTGGACGACTCCTTGGACGCCCTGTATGAGGGGTTGACCGGCGGGCGCATCGGGCTCTTCCCGCACGCCGACCGGGTCTGCGGCTTCCGCACACGCGCGTGTGCCGTGCTCGGCGCCTGGGCGGCCGGGCCGCCGGAGGAGGTGCTGGTGGGCGAACGGCCTTTGGACGTGCGGGTGATGGCCGCCGTCGGTGCTGTCGAGATCACCGTGCACGGGTGGGACGTGGCCCGGGCCTGTGAGCGGCCGAGGCCCATTCCGGACGGCCTCGCGGCCGAACTGCTGTCCGTCGCGCAGTGCGTGGTGGGGGAGGAGGACCGGGGCGGACGGTTCGCCCGTCCCGTCGCCGTATCGCCCCGCGCGCGTGCCGAGACACGGCTGCTGGCCTTCCTGGGGCGGCGGCTCTAGGGGCTTGTCGAACTCCCTCGCCCCCTTTATAGTCGTAGTGACTATTAGTCATGCTGACCATAAAGGGGGCGGGCGCGAGTGGACTACGACAAGTACGCCTTCGAACCCTTCGCGGTCACCGTCGACCTCGCCGTCCTCACCGTCGCCGAGGGCGCGTTGCACGTGCTGCTCGTCGAGCGGGGGCAGGAGCCCTACGCCGGGCACTGGGCGCTGCCCGGCGGGTTCGTGCATCCGGACGAGTCCGCGGAGACCGCGGCCCGGCGTGAACTCGCCGAGGAGACCGGGCTGGCGGATGTCTCCGGACTGCATCTGGAACAGCTGCGGACCTACAGCGAGCCGGACCGCGACCCCCGGATGCGGGTCGTCTCCGTCGCCTTCGCCGCGCTGCTGCCCGATCCGCCCGAGCCGCACGGCGGCAGCGACGCGGCCGAGGCCCGCTGGGTGCCGTACGAGAAGGCGGGAACTCTCGCCTTCGACCACGACCGGATCCTGGCCGACGCCCATGAACGCGTCGGCGCCAAGCTGGAGTACACCTGCCTCGCGACCGCCTTCTGCCCGCCCGAGTTCACCCTCGGCGAGCTCCAGCAGGTGTACGAGACCGTGTGGGGCACCGCCCTCGACCGGCCCAACTTCCGCCGCAAGGTGCTCGCCACACCCGGCTTCGTCGAGGCCGTCCCCGGCGTCGCGCGACTGACCGGCGGGCGCGGAAAACCGGCCGCGCTCTACCGCGCGGGACCCGCCACATCCCTGCATCCCCCTCTCCTCCGACCGTCCCCGGAAGGACGCCCCGCATGACCACCATCCTCACCAAGCGCGCCGCCACCGGAACGCTCGTCGGCCTCGCCCTCGGAGACGCGCTCGGCTTCCCGGCCGAGTTCCACGACGTGCGATCGATCCTCGCCATGTGCGGGCCGTGGCGGGAGATGGATCTGCCGACGCCCGCGTTCGTCACCGACGACACGCAGATGACCCTGGCGTTGGGGAGGGGGCTGAGGTCGGCCATGGACCGGGGGGTGCTCGGGCCCGAGATGGCGGAGCCGGTCCGGCGGGAGTTCATCGCGTGGAACCGCTCCCCGGAGAACAACCGCGCCCCCGGCAACACCTGCCTCAGGGCGTGCGACCTGCTGGAGCGCACGGATCTGCCCTGGCAGGAAGCGAGCCAGATCGGCTCCAAGGGCTGCGGCGCCAACATGCGCGTCGCGCCCGTCGGCCTCATCCCCGGGCTCAGTGACGGGCAGCGTGCGGGTGCCGCCCAGTTGCAGTCCGCGCTCACCCATGGGCACCCGACGGCACTGGCCGCGTCCGACCTCACCGCGCGTGCCGTACGACTGCTCCTGCAGGGGGCCGAGCCGGGGGAACTGGTCGGGCTGCTGCGGTCGTACGCCCTGGTGAACCGGGGTCAGTACCACGAGCGTTGGCTCGGCGACCTGTGGACCCGCAGCCAGGACCCGACGCCCGGGCAGTTCATCGCGCGCGGCTGGGACGACTGCCTGACGGTCCTGGACCTGCTGGACGACGCCGTGCGCACGGCCTCGCCCGAGGACGACCCGTGCCGGGCCACCGGCGCGGGATGGGTGGCCGAAGAGGCCCTGGCCACGGGGCTGTTGTGCTTCCTCCAGTTCCCGGACGAGCCGCTGACGGCCTTGCGGCGGGCCGCTTGCAGCTCCGGGGACTCCGACTCGATCGCCTGTCTGACGGGCGCCTTCGCGGGCGCCCATCTCGGGGCGGACGCCTGGCCCGTGGAATGGGCCGACCGGATCGAGTACGGCAGTGAGCTGGTGACGCTCGGGGCGCTCTGGGACGCCTAGCTCTGGGACGCTCAGGCGAGCTGGATCGAGTCCCCGCTGACCTTGATCTGCTTCTCGGACAGCGGCTTGTTGGCCGGTGGGTTCGCCACCGAGCCGTCCGCGATGTTGTACTTGCTGCCGTGGCAGGGGCAGTTGATGGTGCCGTCGGACACGCTGGTCACCTGGCAGCCCTGGTGGGTGCAGATGTCCGAGAAGGCCTTGAACTCGCCCTCCTTCGGCTGGGTGACGACGACCTTCTCGTCCTTGAAGATCTTTCCGCCGCCCACCGGGATCTCGCTCGTCTTCGCCAGTTCGGTGCCGGCGGACGCCTCCACCGAACTGGACCCGGAATCGCTGTTCTCGTTGCCGTACTCGCCGCAGCCGACGGTCAGTGTGGCCGCGCCCGTCGCGAGAAGGACCGTGCGGCGCGTCGGGCTCTGCGTCATGTCGTCACTCCGAAGGTGCGGAAGAACCAGAGGGCCGAGGTCAGCCAGAGAATTGTGAGCGCCGTGAAGACGAGCCCGCCGACGATCGGGAGCAGCCATCCGGGGAGTCGCTCCGAGCGGAGCAGCAGCATCTTGGCACTGAAGACACCGAAGAAGAAGCACCCGAAGAGCGAGTGCCACAGAACGCGTGATTCGTACGACTGGTAGCCCAGCGCGTACAGACAGTGCACCGCGACCGGCACCGCGACGAGAAACGCCACACGGCCGGACCAGCGGTGCAGGGTGGACGACCACGCCGGGCCCGGCAGCTTGCCGTACACCATCAGGGCCGAGACGAGCTGCACGAGCGCGAAGAAGAACGCGACCGTCGCGAGCCATGACTTCACCGCGCCCGTGCTACTGAAGCCCGCGAGGTTGAAGGCCGTCCCCGTCGGGTCGTGGACCTTGCCGTACGCGCCCAGGGCGACCGCCACCGCGGCGGCGACCAGGGCCGGGACCATATAGCGGGCCGGGCTGGGGCGGTGCTCGGGTTCGGGCGAGGGCCAGCTCTGCGTGGCGGCGTTCGGGTCGACGGTCATGATCGGCTCCCTCGGGCGGAGGTCAGGGGGTTACCGGACGGGCCGTGAGCTGCTGTCCGTCGACCGTCACCGCACCGGTCTCCGGGTCGATCTCGGGTGCCGGGGACGGCTTGCCGTCGCGCTTGAGAATGCCGACCTGCTCGCCTTCCGGCAGGAGGATCCAGCCGCCTTCGATCTTCGCGCCGGCCACCGTGCTGTTCGCCCGGTACAGACCGGACGGCTTCTTCGCCTTGTCGACGGTGAAGGCGTAGCTTCCGCTGCCGACGTTGGCCGTGCCGCGGATCTCCCTGGTGCCCTTCACCATGCCTTCCAGGCTAGCCCCGCCCTTGCCGTTGAGCTTCAGGCTGCCGTCGTCCTTCACGTCGCCCTGCAGCCAGGACTCGACGTTCTTGCCGTCGCAGACGTACGCGATCGCCTTGTCGTCGCGCACCGTGATCGCGACGGCCGAGGAGTCGTCGTCGGTACGGCCCGCGTAGACGCCCTCGGGCACGGGCGCCGCCGACGGTGAGGGGCTGGGCGGCGGGGTCGTCTTCGTCGGCGCGGTGCTCGGTGACGCCTTGGTGCTCGGCGACGGCTTCACGGACGCCGACGTCGGCTTCTCACCCGTCGTGGCGTTGAGCGAGAGCATGAACAGGCCGACCAGCAATCCCGCGAGCAGCGTGAGCAAAGGTCCGGAACGCTTCATGTAAGGGGCCTCCCCCGAGGCGAGTTTCCTGCCATGAGAGCGGACTCGGAGCCCCGAGTCCAGAGGCGCACAGGCGTGTTTTCACCCCAAGTAGCGGGACTGTGACATTCGGGTGACATTGGCACGGTCTGAGAGGCCATCTCACGGGGCGGGCGCGGTGCGCCCACCCCGTGCGGGCTGACTAGGCTGGTTGTGCAAAGAGCCGGGTTGTACATCAGCAAGGAGCAACGTCGTGGCGGTACGAGCGGTCCGGGGCGCCGTCCAACTCGAAGAGGACGAGGCCGGCCACATGGACGAGCAGGTCGGGGCGCTGCTCACCGCCATCATGGAGCGGAACGAGCTGACCGCGGACGACCTGATCAGCATCTGGTTCACGGCCACGCCCGACCTGCACAGCGACTTCCCGGCGGCCGCCGCCCGCAAGCTCGGCATCGTGGACGTCCCGCTGATCTGCGCCCAGGAGCTCGACATCAAGGGCGCGATGCCCCGCGTGGTCCGAGTTCTCGCGCACATAGAGTCCGACCGGTCCCGTGCCGACATCGCCCACGTCTACCTCGGCGCCGCGGCCGCCCTGCGCAAGGACATCGCGCAGTGAGGACCGCACTCGTCATCGGGACCGGCCTCATCGGCACGTCCGCCGCGCTGGCGCTGGCGGGGCGCGGTGTCACCGTGCACCTCGCCGACCACGACCCCGAGCAGGCCCGTACGGCGGCCGCGCTCGGCGCCGGCACGGACGAGGCGCCCGAGGGGCCCGTCGACCTCGCGATCGTCGCCGCGCCGCCCGCGCACGTGGCCGGGGTGCTCGCCGAGGCCATGCGGCGGGGCGTCGCCCGCGGGTACATCGACGTGGCCAGCGTCAAGGGCGGGCCACGACGGGAGCTGGAGGGGCTCGGGCTCGACCTGTCCTCGTACATCGGTACGCATCCGATGTCCGGGCGGGAGAAGTCGGGACCGCTGGCCGCCACCGGTGACCTCTTCGAGGGGCGGCCCTGGGTGCTGACGCCCACCCGGGACACCGACACCGAGGTGCTGAACCTCGCCCTGGAACTGGTCTCGCACTGCCGTGCCGTACCGGTGGTCATGGACGCCGACGCCCACGACCGCGCGGTGGCGCTCGTCTCCCACATGCCCCATCTGGTGTCCAGCATGGTCGCCGCGCGTCTGGAGCACGCCGAGGAGGCCGCCGTACGACTGTGCGGGCAGGGGATCCGGGATGTGACCCGGATCGCCGCGTCCGACCCCGCCATGTGGATCGACATCCTCTCCGCCAACCCCGGGCCGGTCGCCGATCTGCTCACCGATGTCGCCGGGGACCTGGAGGAGACGGTCCGGGCGCTGCGGGCGCTCCAGTCCGCCGACGAGTCCAAGCGGGGGGAAGGCGCCTCCGGGATCGAGCACGTGCTGCGGCGGGGGAACGCCGGGCAGGTGCGGGTGCCCGGCAAGCACGGGTCCGCTCCGCGGGCGTACGAGGTCGTGGCCGTGCTCATCGACGACCAGCCGGGGCAGCTGGCCCGGATCTTCGCGGATGCGGGGCGGGCCGGGGTCAACATCGAGGACGTACGGATCGAGCACGCGACCGGGCAGCAGGCCGGTCTGGTGCAGCTGATGGTGGAGCCGCAGGCCGCGCCGGTGCTGTCGGCCGCGCTGCGGGAGCGGGGCTGGGCGATCCGGCAGTGATCAGCCGGATCATCCGTCTGTAGGACGGGGTCCGGGGAGCCAGTAACCTTATGCGGGGCACAGTCGCGCCCCCACACCACTCGCCACACCGCACCCGAAAGGTGTCCCCCCGTGGAAAACGGCGCCGCCGAGCCCGTGATTGTCGCCATTGACGGCCCCTCCGGCACGGGCAAGTCGAGCACCTCCAAGGCTGTCGCCGCACAGCTGGGCCTGAGCTACCTGGACACCGGGGCCCAGTACCGGGCGATCACCTGGTGGATGGTGGCCAACGGGATCGACATCGAGGACCCGTCCGCGATCGCCGCCGTGGCCGGGAAGGCGGAGATCGTCTCCGGTACCGACCCGGAGAACCCGACGATCACCGTCGACGGCACGGACGTGGCCGCTGCGATCCGGACGCAGGAGGTCACCTCCAAGGTCAGCGCCGTGAGCGCGGTACCCGAGGTGCGGGCCCGGATCACCGAGCTCCAGCGCTCTCTCGCGACCTCCGCCGAGAAGGGCATCGTCGTCGAGGGGCGGGACATCGGCACGACCGTGCTGCCCGACGCCGACCTCAAGGTCTTCCTCACCGCCTCTCCGGAGGCCCGCGCCGCCCGCCGCAGCGGGGAGCTCAAGGGCGCCGACGTCAACGCCACCCGTGAGGCCCTGATCAAGCGGGACGCGGCCGACTCCAGCCGGAAGACCTCGCCGCTCGCCAAGGCGGACGACGCGGTCGAGGTGGACACCACCGAGCTCACCCTCGCGCAGGTCATAGAGTGCGTCGTGACTCTGGTCGAGGAGAAGCGGGCCGGGAAGTGACCGTTCCTTCGAAGAGGGGTGCCGAGGTCGGGCGGCGGATCGGCGTCGGCCTGATGTACGGGCTGTGGAAGCCGCGGGTGCTGGGTGCCTGGAAGGTCCCCGCGACCGGCCCGGTGATCCTCGCGGTCAACCACTCCCACAACATCGACGGCCCTATGGTCATCGGCGTGGCGCCCCGGCCCTCGCACTTCCTGGTCAAGAAGGAGGCGTTCGTCGGTCCTCTCGACCCGTGCATGACACGCCTCGGCCAGATCAAGGTCGACCGTGACACCACCGACCGGACGGCCGTCATGCGAGCGCTGGGCGTGCTGGAGAACGGCGGTGTCCTCGGGATCTTCCCGGAGGGCACCCGCGGCGAGGGCGACTTCGCCGCGCTGCGCGCCGGGCTCGCGTACTTCGCCGTACGCAGCGGAGCGCCGATCGTCCCGGTCGCGGTCCTGGGAAGCACCGACCGGCCCGGCCGGTTGATAAAGGCGCTGCCTCCGCTGCGCAGCCGCGTGGACGTCGTCTTCGGCGACCCCTTCGAGGCGGGCGACGGCAGCGGACGGCGTACGCGCAAGGCACTGGACGAGGCGACCGAGCGCATCCAGAAGCAGCTGAGCAGTCACCTGGAAAACGCCAGGCGCCTCACCGGGCGCTAGGCCACACTGAGTAGTGGATCAATCCGGCGAAAGGGTCGGAGGGTTCACCGATTACCACGATGAACGAGGTACGGACTTCATGAACGACCACATCCACTCCGAGGGCTCGGGCGAGGAGCACGACCACGGGGCGCTTGGCGACGCCGAGTACGCGGAGTTCATGGAGCTCGCCGCGGTAGAGGGCTTCGACATCGAGGACGTCGAGGGCGCCATCGAGGCGGCCGGTCACGGGCCGCTGCCCGTGCTCGCCGTCGTCGGCCGCCCGAACGTCGGCAAATCGACCCTCGTCAACCGCATCATCGGGCGGCGCGAGGCCGTCGTGGAGGACAAGCCGGGCGTCACCCGCGACCGCGTCACCTATGAGGCCGAGTGGGCGGGCCGGCGTTTCAAGGTCGTCGACACCGGCGGCTGGGAGCAGGACGTCCTCGGCATCGACGCCTCCGTGGCCGCGCAGGCCGAGTACGCCATCGAGGCGGCCGACGCCGTGGTGTTCGTCGTCGACGCCAAGGTCGGCGCCACCGACACCGACGAGGCGGTCGTACGACTGCTGCGCAAGGCCGGCAAGCCCGTGGTGCTGGCGGCCAACAAGGTGGACGGCCTGAGCGGCGAGTCCGACGCTGCGTATCTGTGGTCCCTGGGTCTGGGCGAGCCGCATCCGGTCTCCGCGCTGCACGGCCGGGGCACCGGCGACATGCTCGACGCCGTCCTGGAGGCGCTGCCGGAGGCGCCCGAGCAGACCTTCGGGGGCGCCGGGATCGGCGGCCCCCGCCGGATCGCGCTGATCGGCCGCCCGAACGTCGGCAAGTCCTCGCTGCTCAACAAGGTGGCCGGCGAGGAGCGGGTCGTCGTCAACGAACAGGCCGGCACCACCCGTGACCCGGTCGACGAGCTCATCGAACTCGGCGGTGTCACCTGGAAGTTCGTCGACACGGCCGGTATCCGCAAGCGGGTCCACCTCCAGCAGGGCGCCGACTACTACGCCTCGCTGCGCACCGCCGCCGCCGTCGAGAAGGCCGAGGTGGCGGTCATCCTGATCGACGGCTCCGAGTCCATCTCGGTCCAGGACCAGCGGATCGTCACCATGGCCGTGGACGCGGGCCGCGCCATCGTCATCGCCTACAACAAGTGGGACACCCTCGACGAGGAGCGCCGCTACTACCTGGAGCGGGAGATCGAGACCGAGCTCGGCCAGGTGGCGTGGGCGCCGCGGGTCAACGTCTCGGCGCGCACCGGGCGCCACATGGAGAAGCTGGTCCCGGCGATCGAGGCCGCCCTCGCCGGCTGGGAGACCCGAGTCCCCACCGGCCGCCTGAACGCCTTCCTCGGCGAACTGGTCGCAGCCCACCCGCACCCGATCCGGGGCGGCAAGCAGCCGCGCATCCTCTTCGGCACCCAGGCCGGCACCAAGCCGCCGCGGTTCGTGCTCTTCGCCTCCGGCTTCATCGAGGCGGGCTACCGGCGCTTCATCGAGCGTCGGCTGCGCGAGGAGTTCGGCTTCGAGGGCACCCCGATCCATATCTCGGTGCGGGTGCGCGAGAAGCGCGGCGCCAAGAAGAAGTGACGTACGCATGAGGAAGGGCGGCCCGGTCGGGCCGCCCTTCCTCATGTCTCAGATCCCTCTGCGCGGTCCGGGTGGCAGCGCTGCCGGGACGTGGTGCATCCCGGTGTGCTGCTGCCCGATGTGTCCCACCCGCTGCCACTGCGACTGCTGGCGGGCGCTGAACGCCCCCGCGCTGTAGGCGCTGTACGAGCTGCTGAAAGAGCCCGATGCGTGCGGGATGTCCCCGAACGCGGTGAAGCCCAGCTCCTCCTCGCCGCTGCGGTCACCCGGCAGCGAACGGAAGGCCTTGACGTACTCGGAGTAGAGCGCGTCGTAGATCGGCGTGGCCGATGGTCCGCCGGGAAACCGGCGCGGAGCGTCGTATGCGTGCACGTATGTTCAAACGACACCGGGACGGCCGGGATGCGGGTGTGCGTTCAGAGGTGCCCTCAGATGCCCGCGAGCGGCATGGCCGCCGCGACCAACTTGCCGTTCGCCGCCGCCTTGTCGAGCGCGCCCCGCAGCAGGTCCTCACGCGGCTGTCGCCCGATGGACCCCGCTGGCGCGGCGAACATCAGCACCTGCTGGTGCTTGTTGGCCGCGGCCCGCCAGCTCTCCGTGACCTGGAGCGGCTGGTGCGCCTGCCACCAGGCCACCGGCTGCCCGCCGTTCGCCGAGGGCTGCAGCACGGCGTGCAGCTGACCCACGGCCAGCAGCACCGACCACCCGTGCAGCACCGGCGGCGCCGACTCGATCGCCGTCAGCGGCATGAACCCCTGCTCGATCAACAGCGGCAGGAAGTCGTCACCGAACCCCGTCGCGCCCGGCCGCACGATCGGCCCGGTCGGCTCCACGACCAGCGCCGGGTGCAACTCCCCGGCGATCAGGATGAGTCCGCTGGTGACCCCGAGCACCGCCTGCTCGGGTACGACCTTGTCGGGGTCCAGGTCGACGGTGTCGCCGGTGATGGACTTCACGGCGCCCTGGAGCTGCTCCTCGGTGACCTGAACGACCTGCGAGGGCAGACAGGACGCGTGGGCGAAGGCCAGGACGGCGGTCTCGTCGCCGACGAACAGGACGGTGCTGGTGCGCTCCTGTGCGGAGTCGCCCTGGGTGCGGCAGGACGTGCAGTCGTAACTGCCGGGGGCGTTCTGTCCGGCGAGCAGCCGGTCGGCTTCTTCGTCGCCGATCTCGGCGCGAACCTCGTCGCTGACGTCGAGCATGCGCGGCACGGGTGACTCCCTCGGGAAGCGGTGCCCGGGTGGGTCCCGGGCTCATAAAGAAGACAACGGGTGATCTGTGGCGGGAGTCACGCCCCAGAGCGAACGGAATCGAACCATCCACCGCGCAGGGTCACCTCGGGTGCGGAATCGGGCACTCAGTGTCAAGTCGTTGGAAACCAAAGGAAGTTGGTTGCGTGAACTGGGTCACAGATCGACTGGGCGACTGGTCGACAAATCAGGAAATCAGCGAATGAAGTGGGTGGCCGAAAAATGACGATACCCACGGTAACGGCTAACTGGCCTGGAGCGACGAGGAGTTGGTTGCTGACGCCTCCACGGGTTCTCTACATTCCTCCGCCGTGTGCAACGAGCACCGCTCGGGAACGTCCGCCGGCCGCACCAAGCCAGCTCACCGCACCACCGCCGGCGGACGGGGCGGAGCGCGACCGCCCGGCCCATGTGCCGGGAGCGCGTTCCGTCTTGGGGGTCCCCGAGTCCTTCGAGAGGGAACTACATGTCCGAATGTGCCGATACCACGCGCGACAACGCTCGTAAGACCCGAACCACCGCGGCCCTCGCCGGGGCCGCCCTGCTCGCCCCGCTCGGGCTGCTGGCCGCTGCCGGCAACTCCGCGGCGGCGGACAGCGGAGTGTGGGACCGCATCGCCCAGTGCGAGAGCGGCGGGAACTGGCACATCAACACCGGAAACGGCTACTACGGAGGACTCCAGTTCTCCGCCGGCACCTGGCGCGCGTACGGCGGTACGGCCTATGCGTCCACCGCCGACCAGGCCACCAAGTCCCAGCAGATCTCCGTGGCCACCAAGGTCCAGCGCGCCCAGGGGTGGGGTGCCTGGCCGACCTGCTCGGCACGCGCCGGGGCCTACGGCAGCGCGCCTACCGCCTCCTCGGGCTCGGCGGGCACGTCCTCCGAGACCAAGGCCGCCCCCGCCAAGCCGATGAAGGCGCCGGCCCGCACGGAGAGCCACACCGACCGCAACGCGTCCCGTGGCGACTACACCGTCCGCTCCGGCGACACGCTGAGCAGGATCGCCGCCCGGCACGGGACCACCTGGCAGCAGGTCTACGCCGCCAACAAGGCCGTCATCGGCGCTGATCCCAACATGATCGTGCCCGGGCAGCGCCTCGAAATCTGAGAGCTCCCCCCTGTCACGGGCACGGGGCCCCGTCCGGTCTTCCGACCGGGCGGGGCCCCTGGGCGCGGGTGGGGGTGGGGGTGGGGGTGGTCAGGCTCGCGCCGACCGCAGTTCGGCCGCCTCACCGCTGAACAGGACCGTGCCGCGCCGCAGTTCGTACACGATCGCCGTCCGGCCGTGCAGCGCGGGTGGCAGCCGCTGCTCGGCCACGACCACGCACGCGTCCAGCGCGGCCAGGAGTTCGTAGGTGCGGGCCGCGACCGCGGCGGACATGCCCTGTGCGGGTTCGTCGACGAGGACCACGCGCGCGCGTGCCAGGAGGGCTCGGGAGATCGCGAGCATGCGTTGCTCGCCGCCGGAGAGGGTTCCGGCACGGCGGAGGAGCAGACGGGCCAGCTGCGGGTAGGCGTCCAGGGCCACGTCGTGGGCGGGTGCGGCCAGTTCGAGGTTCTCGCGGACGGTGAGCGAGCCGAACACCGCCTGGCGTTCGGGCACCAGGCACAGACCGCGGCGGGCCCGCTCGTACGCCGGCATGCGGGTCACGTCGATGCCGTCCCACACCACACTGCCGTCGGTGAGCGGCACTGTTCCGGCCAGGGCGCGCAGAGTTGTGGTACGGCCGGAGCCGTTGCGGCCCAGCAGGACGGTGAGGCCGGGGCCCGGGGCGGTGAGGGTGATGCCGTGCAAGGCCTCCAAGGGGCCGTAGCGCACGCGTGCGTGGCGTAGGGAGAGGGTCGTCTTCGTGGCCGACTTCGGTGTCATACGGCGGTCTCCCGGGCGTCGAGGGTGTCCAGCACGTGGGCCGGGGGGCCAGAGGCGATGATGCGGCCCGCGGTCATGACGTGCACGACGTCCGCGAGGTCGGCGACCAGGTCCAGGTCGTGCTCGACGACCAGGAGGGCGGTGCCGTCCGCTGCCAGGGCCTTGAGGATGCGGGCCAGGGCGGTCACCTCCGCGGTGTCGAGGCCGGCGGCGGGTTCGTCGAGGAGGAGGACGCTCGGGGTGCCGGCGAGGGCTCTGGCGAGTTCGATCCGGCGGAGGGTGCCGGTGGGGAGGTCGGCGGCGGGGGCGTTCCGCAGGGGGCCGTCGAGGTGCAGGAGTCTCAGTGCGCGGTGCACTGCGGTGGGGTCCTTGATGTGGCCCTGTTCGGCGCCCACCTGGACGTTTTCGGCCACGGTCAGGGTCGGGAAGACGGCCAGTTGCTGGAAGGTGCGGGCGATGCCGAGGCGGGTGCGGGTGTGGGGGGACAGGTGGGTGATGTCGCGGGGGCCGTATCGGACTTGGCCTTGTGAGGGTTGGATTGTTCCGGCCAGGCAGTGGAACAGGGTGCTCTTTCCGGCACCGTTGGGGCCGATGATCGCGGTGATCCGGCCGGGTGGGACGGTGAGGTCGACTCCGTCGAGGGCGGTGAAGCCGTCGTAGCGGGCCTGGAGGTTGTGGGTGGTGAGGATTGCCCGGCCTGCGGCCGGGCCTGTGTTCCCACCCGCGCCACCCGTGCGGGTTTCGTGGTCGGGTGCGGGTGGCCCTGGTGGGGGTGGGGCGCCGCCGGCGGCTTGCGGGGTGGGGGGCCCTGGGCGGGGTGCGGTGGCTTCGGCACCGCCGTGATCCGCCGTCGGGGTGCTCGCCGTTGCGGCGGGGAAACTGGCCCGTATCGCCGACCGCAGGCGTCGCCGTACCCCGAGACCCGTCGCCGTCAACCCCGCCCTTCGCCGTGGCCGCAGCCTTCGTACCGCTTCGTACGGGCCACCGGGGAAGCGTCCGACCAGCACCGCCAGTACGCCGATAAGTGCCGCTGCCACCCCGCCCCGTGCCCCCGCGTCCAGGCCGACCAGGAGGGCTGCCGCGGTCAGGGCGCCCAGGGTGCTGTCGGCGCCCAGGACCACCACCGCAGCGAACCACAACAGGCCGCGGACCGGGTCGTAGGCGGTGGGGTCGAAGGCGCGGAGGCCCATGCCGAGCATTCCGCCGCCCAGGGCGGCCAGGGCGGCGCCCGCGACGAAGGCCAGGAGCTTCAGGGAGGGGACCTGGACGCCTGCCGCCGACGCCCCCGACTCGTGGTCGCGCAGGGCGGCCAGGGCCCTGCCCGTGCGGCCTCTGCGCAGGGCGTGGGTTGTCAGAAGGGCGAGCGTCAGGAGGGCCAACTCCAGGACGTAGTACGCCCGGTCGCCCTCGAAGCCGCCGGGGCGGTCCAGGGACAGGCCCGAGGTGGCGTACGGCTGGGCGAAGACGAAGCGGCTCACTCCGACGCCGACCGCGAAGGTCGCCAGGGCCAGCGCCAGGCCTTGGCGGGTGATCGCCGGCCACCCGGTCAGCAGGCCAAGGGGGGCCACCAGGACCACCGCCACCGCCAGCGCGGCCAGTTCCGGCAGGCGGGGCAGGCCAGGGAAGCGGCCTGACGCGAGGAGGGCCGTGAAGAGGGCTCCCAGGCCCGCGTACGCCGCCTGCCCCAGGGAGATCTGGCCGCCCCTGCCCGTCACCACCACCAGGGAGAGCAGCACTACGCCCAGGGCAGGAACTTGCACCGATGTGTGCAGGTCCGAGCCCGCGAATCCCAGAGGGAGCAGGAACAGGACCGCCGCCACGATCCACGCGCCCGGAGGCGTCGGCACGCGCGCGGTGGCCGTGCGGGGGAGCACGTCCCGGGTACCGATGCGAGGGAGGGCCAGGGCCGCGATCAGCAGGGCCACGACGAAGAGGTTCGCGCCGACCGCCTGGAGCAGGGGCTCGGCCCAGCCGGACGGGTGCAGCCTCGTCAGCTGGCTCTGGGCCACTCCGACGGCCAGCGCCGTCACCACCGCCACCGGCAGGCTGCGCATCCGCGCGGCCACCGCGACCGCGACCACCTCCATGACGAGCAGCGGGAGGCCGTACGGGTCCAGACGGACGTACGGAGCCAGGAGCACCCCCGTCAGGCCCGCCGTGAACGACCCGAACGCCCAGCCCGCGGCCGCCACCCGGTCCGCGTCGATGCCACCGAGCACGGCGAGCCGCCGGTCGTCCACCACAGCCCGCAGTTCCCGTCCGAAGCGCGTCCAGTGGGTCATCGCGCCGACTCCCGCGGCCAGGACCAGGACGACCGCCAGCTGTCCCCACGGGTCCGCCGACACCAGTTCCGGCGCGTCGTCCCGGGCGCCCTGGCCCCACAGCAGTGCGGCCCCGCCCACCAGCAGCACGAAGACGCCGATGGAGGCGACCAGGGTCTGCGCCGGATCACCGCCGAGGACGGACAGGGGCCGGAAGACGAAACGCTCCAGCACGACGCCGAGGCCAGGGGCCAGGAGCCCCAGGGTCACGGCCGCCGAGAGCCACAGCGGCCAGCCCCACTCCACCACGCACTGCCGCAGTACGTACGCGCACACCATCGCGATCGCCCCGTGCGCGAAGTTCAGCACCCCGGTCGCGCGGTACGTCACGATCAGGCCGATTCCGGTGAGCGCGGC
The DNA here is from genome assembly GCF_044903305.1 of Streptomyces sp. NPDC019531. NCBI lineage: Bacteria > Bacillati > Actinomycetota > Actinomycetes > Kitasatosporales > Streptomycetaceae > Streptomyces > Streptomyces sp. NPDC019531. The sequence continues at coordinate 46,091 of NZ_JBJDQL010000052.1, forward strand.
CGCGCTGCCGACCGAAAGCCCGGCGAGGGTGAGGTCGTAGGTCAGCGAGGACATCAGTCGGTTTCCTCGACGGGTTCGCAGATCGGGCAGGGGCCCAGCTCGCCGCTCGCCAGGAGCTTGGCGTCCACCGGGACCGACTCCACCTTCCCGGCGACCAGCGGACAGTCCGCGCGGTGCCAGAGCGTGCCCCCGGGCACCATCAGCAGGTCCCTGCTGACCGCCAGGGGCGCTGTGGCCGCCGTACCGGACTCCTCGGCCCCTGCGGGCTCCGCGGCGACCAGGAGGCCGTACAGCTCCTCCACGCGGGCGGCGGCGAGCGCGCCCCGGCCGTGGGTGAGAAGCACCGCCCCGGCGATGATCAGCGCCGCGCCGGGCACCGTGCACGATGCGAGGTAGGGCAGCTGCCGCTCGGCGTAGCGCTCGCCCGAGACGCCGTACCAGCCCAGGACGCACAGCACCGCGCCCGTGGCGAGCGCGGCCCAGCCGGCCCAGAGGACGGGGTGCACGGTCCGCAGTCGGGCTGTCCGCATCTCTGGCTCCCACATGTCGCGTCCCTGACCGCTGTGCAAGTCCGCCATTCGCTTGCACTATGCCTTCTGGAAGCTGACCCTGAAAGCACCGGGCGCACTTGGCCCGGACCGACACCCGGTGGTGAGCCAGATGGTTCTCGGGAGCGACCGCAAGTGGGGGAACGGCAGCCGAGGGCTGGTGGCGGTGGTGTTCGCCCTCGCCGCGGCCCTCACGGCGTGCAGCGACGACAGCGGTGGCGGCAGTGAGAGCGCGCCCCCGACGCCCACGGTGGAACAGACCACGCAGTCGCCGAGCCCCTCCCCGAGCGGGCCCGCCGACCGCGCGGCGGCCGAGAAGGAGATCAAGGAGAACTGGCAGAAGTTCTTCGACCCGAAGACCCCGACGAAGGACAAGCAGGCCATTCTGGAGAACGGCGAGCAGATGGGTCCGGTGCTCCAGGCCTTCAGCGGCGACCAGCGCGGCGGGCAGGTGAAGGCCCAGGTCACCAAGGTCGAGTTCACGAAACCGACCGAGGCGACCGTGACGTACACACTGCTGCTGAACGGGGCCACCGCCCTGCCCGATGCCTCCGGGACGGCGGTCGAACAGGACGGCACCTGGAAGGTTTCGGTCAACACCCTGTGCGCGCTGGTCCAGTTGAGCGGCAATGCCACGGCGTCGGCGCTGCCGGGCTGCTGAGGCCGCCGCCGCAGTTCTGCTGCTCGCGGTGATCACGGCATGCGGCAGCCGGCTGCCGGAGAGCGACTTCGAGCACCGGGAGCGGTCGGCCCCCGCCCAGGACGGCACCCCGATCCGCGTCGGCATCATCACCAGCGCCACCAGCCCGGTCGGCGGCAGCACCTTCACCGGCCCGCGCGACGGCGCCAAGGCGTACTTCGAGCGCCTCAACGCGCGCGGGGGCGTCGACGGCCGCCGGGTCGAGGTGCGCGAGTGCGACGACGGCGGCAGCGGGGTCGGCAACAACACCTGTGTGCACCGGCTGATCGACGAGGACAAGGTGATCGCCCTGGTCGCGACCACCGCCCTCGACTACGCCGGAGCCTCCCGCGTCTCCCGCGCGCGCGTGCCCGACATCGGCGGCCAGCCCATCGGGGCCGCCTACGACACCTGGCCGCACCTCTACGGTGTCTACGGCAGTCTCGCGCCCCGCGACGGCACCACCGGCTGGGGCGGGAAGCAGTACGGCGGCACCGAGGTCTACCGCTACTTCAAGCGCGAGCACGGGGCCCGTACGGCCGCCGTCGTGTCCTACAACCAGGCCGCGTCCGCCGCATACGCCCGCCTCGTCGAACAGGGACTGAAGGCCGAGGGCTACAAGGTCGTCACCGAGCAGGTCGACTTCGCACTGCCCAACTTCCGTGCCGTGGCGGCCGACCTCAAGGAGCAGGGCGCCGACCTGGTCTTCGACGCCGTCGACGGCCATGGCAACGCCCAGCTGTGCGAGGCGATGGACGCGGCCGGCGTCGAGGTCACCGCCAAGGTCACCAACGTGCAGAACTGGACGTCGACCGTCGCCGACGACTACAAGGACGCCCCTCACTGCCGCAACGCCCTGTGGGCGACCGGATCCAGCCGCAACTACGAGGACACCGGCGACGCCGCCGTACGCAAGTTCAGGGACGCCACGAAGGGCCTGAAGACGCACTCCCAGTGGCAGCTGGAGGGCTGGGCGGCCGCGATGTGGTTCACGGACGCGGCGAAGTCATGTGCGGCACAAGGCGTCACGCGCGCGTGTGTCGACGCCTACATGAACCGCAGCCAGGGTTACACCGCCGACGGGCTCCTCGTCCCCGTCAGCTTCGAGCGCCTGGCCGAGCCGCCGGAATCGCGCCGGACCTGTCTGTCGGTGGCTCGCTGGGAGGACGGCCGGGGCTGGGTCTCCCAGGGCGACATGGACCGCACCTGCTTCGATGTTCCGCAACTGCCCTATCAGCAGTGAGCCACCGTGTGCCGATGTCCGTCACGGCAGTGGGCCGAAGAACTTGCTGACGTCGCCTGCCAGCAGCTCGGGGACCTCCAGGGCGCGAAGTGGCCGCCGCGGTCGACCTCCGTCCAGCGCACGACGGTGTTGGCCTGCTCGGCCCAGCGGCGGATCACCACGTCCTCGCCGAAGTTCGCCACCGCGGTCGGCACGCCCGAGGTCGAGGTCGGGAACCAGTCCGGCACATGACTGTTCTCGTAGTACATGCGGGCCGCCGGGGCATCGGGCCTCGACGTGATGGTGATCCATGTGATGCTGACCGGCTTCGAGTTCGAGGTGCTGGAGCCGGACGGGCTGATCGAGGCGATCAGGACCGCTCACGGCCGGCTTGCTCGCTCTTTGGCTCGGGCTGCGGAGCCTGGGCCGCGTACTCCGGATGGTGCAGGTCGAACGCCGGGGCCTCCGAGCGGATCCGGGGCAGTGTCGTGAAGTTGTGCCGGGGCGGCGGGCAGGAGGTCGCCCACTCCAGGGAGCGGCCGAAGCCCCAGGGGTCGTCGGTGTCGACCTTCACGCCGTACTTGGCGGTCTTCCAGACGTTGTAGAGGAACGGCAGCGTCGAGGCGCCGAGCAGGAACGCGCCGATCGTCGAGACCGTGTTGAGGGCGGTGAAGCCGTCCGCGGCCAGATAGTCGGCGTACCGGCGGGGCATGCCCTCCGCGCCAAGCCAGTGCTGCACCAGGAACGTGGTGTGGAAGCCGACGAACAGCGTCCAGAACTGGATCTTGCCGAGCCGCTCGTCGAGCATCTTCCCGGTGAACTTGGGCCACCAGAAGTACAGTCCGCCGAAGATCGCGAAGACGACCGTGCCGAAGACGACGTAGTGGAAGTGCGCCACGACGAAGTAGGTGTCGGAGACATGGAAGTCCAGCGGCGGCGACGCCAGCAGCACCCCGGTCAGGCCGCCGAACAGGAACGTCACCAGGAAGCCCGTCGCCCACAGCATCGGCGTCTCGAAGGAGAGCGAGCCCTTGATCATGGTGCCGGTCCAGTTGAAGAACTTCACACCGGTCGGCACCGCGATCAGGAAACTCATGAACGAGAAGAACGGCAGCAACACCGCGCCGGTGACGAACATGTGATGCGCCCACACCACAATCGACAGACCGGTGATCGCCATGGTGGCCGCCACCAGTGTCAGATAGCCGAAGATCGGCTTGCGGCTGAAGACCGGGATGATCTCCGTGATGATGCCGAAGAACGGCAGCGCGATGATGTACACCTCGGGATGCCCGAAGAACCAGAACAGGTGCTGCCACAGCAGCGCCCCGCCGTTGCCCGCCTCGAAGACCTGCGAGCCGAACCGCCGGTCCGCCTCAAGGACCAGCAGCGCGGCCGCCAGCACCGGGAACGCCATCAGGATCAGGATCGACGTGAACAGGGTGTTCCAGGTGAAGATCGGCATCCGGAACATCGTCATACCGGGCGCACGCATCCCGATGATCGTGGTGATGAAGTTGACCGCGCCGAGGATCGTGCCGAAGCCGGCCAGTGCCAGGCCCATGATCCACAGGTCGGGGCCCACGCCGGGCGAGTGCTGGGCGCTGTTGAGGGGCGCGTAGGCGAACCAGCCGTAGGCGGCCGGGCCGGACGGCACGAGCAGCGACCCCATCACGACCAGACCGCCGAACAGGAAGAACCAGTACGACAGCATGTTCAGCCGGGGGAAGGCCACGTCCGGGGAGCCGATCTGGAGCGGCATCAGCTCGTTGGCGAAGCCCGCGAAGCTCGGGGTGGCGAACAGCAGCAGCATGATCGTGCCGTGCATCGTGAACAACTGGTTGTACTGCTGGTTGTCCATGATCTGCAGTCCCGGCCGGGCGAGTTCGGCCCGCATCAGCAGGGCCATGACGCCACCGACCAGGAAGAACACGAACGACGTGATCAGATAGAGGTGACCGATCTTCTTGTGGTCGGTGGTGGTCAGCCAGTCGACGACCACCCGCCCGTGCCCCTTGGTCCGCACGGGTCGTGCCGTCGCGTGCACGGTCTGCGTCCCCATCGCTCGCCCCTTCGCTCGGCTCACGCCATGATGCTCGCGCCGTCGTGCGCGGCGACAGGGGGCGTAAGGGGGTTCTGTGCCGGAACCGTGTATTTTTTATGCGGTGCCAGCTTCCGCTGCCCGTCAGGAATCGGCGGACAAAGGGGCCCGCGACGGTTCTCGGACAAGCCTTCTCGCGGGCCTTTCGGTGAAGCGGTGCGACACGCGGGAATTGCGTTCGAATACCCGCGGAAGGGCTAGGGAAACGCTCGTCCGTGTGACAGAGCGCGAGGGAAACGCATGCCGTGATCCTGTGACAGAAGCGTGACAGGAGGGGTGCGGGGTCCGGACTTCCGTGGCCGCCGGGCAGGGCCTAGCGTGGCCGTATGGCACCCATTCCCACACCGCCCGCCGAACCCCAGGACAGCCCCGACACCTACGTCGGCCTCGACTCCGCCGCCGCCGAGCGGACCGCGCGCGAGCGGGGCTGGTCGACGGTCCGGTCGCTGCCGCCGGGAGCGATCATCACGATGGAGTACCGCGCGGGCCGGCTGAACTTCGAGGTGAAGGACGGCCGCGTGGCACGGGCCTGGAAGGGCTGAGCATCGTCGTACGAGGACGAAGGCCCCGGTTCCGTTCCCGGAACCGGGGCCTTCGTGCGGGGTGGTTGTGCGTACCGGGCCCCTGGTCCGTGCTGGTCAGCCGCCCGTCAGCGGCCGGGTGGCCGAAGAGGGGCCGCGCGCGATGCGGTCCGTCTGGGGTGGGCGGCGGCTGCCGAGCGGGGTGACCGGGGTGCGCTCCGAACGGCTTGTGTGCGGGCCCTGGGCCAGGAAGACAGGCGACCTGGTGCCGTGGGCCGGTGTGGTGGCCTCGCGGGCCGCCGTCTCGTTCTGCGGGGCGGTGAGGGGCTTGAGCCGGGCGGGCGCGGGCGCCGTGACGGGGGTGACCGGAGCCGGGGCCTTCGTGCCGCCGCGGGCCCGCCAGCGGTCGCGCAGGTCGAAGGCGTAGGCCTCGGTGCGGGCGATCAGGGGCTCGAACCAGGGGAGCCCGAGCAGGATCAGCAGCCCCGCGACCCAGCCCAGCAGAACGTCGCTCAGCCAGTGTGTACCGAGGTAGACGGTGGCCATGCCGACGCCGAGGGAGGTCACCGCGGAGATCGCGGACAGCCAGCGGCGGGCCCTCGGAGTGGAGGCCAGATACGCCAGGATTCCCCAGGTCACCACGGCGTTGGCGGTGTGGCCGCTGGGAAATATATCGCCGCCCATACCCATCTCGTTGGAGCCGATGACGGTCGCGTAGTGCGGTCCGAGCCGTCCCATGCCGTACTTGGCGGCGCCGACCGTGATGTTCAGCAGCAGCAGCGAGGCGCCCAGGGTCAGCAGCGGGCGCACGGTGTGCTGCCGCCAGGAACGCCAGCCCAGCCACGCCGCGACCATCACCGCGGTGGGACCGCGCTGGCCCAGCACCACGTAGTAGTCGACGAACCAGTGGATCGAGGCCCACTGCTGGTACGGCCGGAAGAACATGACCTGCCAGTCGAGGCGGACCAGCCACGACGTGGTCACCACCAGCCAGACGATGGCCAGGTAGAAGGCCAGGGCGGCGAACACCAGGGCGGTCCGGTGTCGGCTCGCCCTCGGCACGCTGAGGTGGGCCGGCCGTTCCGGCTCACGGTCCAGCCTGGCGAACACCCGGTCCAGACGGGTGGGGTTTCGTTCGGTACGCACTCAATCGACGTTACAGCGAGTGAGCTCTGTTCCCTGTCGAATCAGCGGCTTTGTGATGACGATGTGATGTGGGATTCCTCTCAGATGGGGGTTTATTTCCAGGGATTCCGCAAAGGCGGGTGGCTGCGTCCTTCAATTCCTTTGATCATTCCGGGTTGCGGTTTTATGGCCCTTATGAATTCGTTCACCGAATCATGGGGCGGAATTCTCCGGGTGCTCATCGACGCTCCGCAGCCGATCACGGCGGACCCGAGCCGTTCAGCCAGAAGGCGCCGTACAGGGCGGACACGGTGGCGATCGAGGCCACGATCATGGCTGACCTGCGGGTACGTGCGCGGGCGAGGGCCAGGGCGAGGGGGAGCAACAGGGGGAAAGCGGGCATCAGCAGGCGTGGTTTCGAGCCGAAGTAGCTCGACGCGCACAGGGCGAGCGCCGTGACGACCCCCGCGTACACCAGGAGGGGCAGCGGCTGGGCCTGCCGCACACAGGTGACGTACAGCCGGATGACGAGCCCGACACCGACGATCAGTCCGACGCCGGCCAGGGCCGACGGGAACGACGTGAACTTGTCGCCGACGAAACGGGCGAAGGCGTACCCGCCGTCGAACCCGTTCCGCCAGCCGGCCTGGACGTCCAGGTAACCGAGGGGGCCTTCGCCGGTGCGGTGACCGACCCACAGGACGTAGGCGGCGGTGCCGAGGGGGGCGACGGCCATGCCGAGGGCGCGGCGGAGGGGGAGGCTTGCCGGAACGCGTGTCGGGGACGGTGTCCGCTGGGTGGCGGACGGTGTCGCGGTGGGGGGAGCGTGTTCGGCGGTGAGGGCGCCGTCCGGCCGTGACGTGCTCCGGTCCGACCCGAAAGAGGTGGAGTCAGGGGCACGCGGGTCTCGTGCGGCCGGTGGCGTGCCCGGGGCTTGGTGGGGCGGGTCGGTGTCGGATTCCGGTGTTTGGTCGGTGGGCGTGCTCGCGTCCGCGGTCAGGCCCGGCGTGTGGTCGGGCGATGTGGCCCGGTGTGGGGCCGGTTCTCGTGCGGGTGTGGTCGCCCCTGATGAGACGTGGTTCCGGTCGTCGCCGTCGGCCGTGCTCGCGCGCCGCCGGTCCCGTGCGAACGCGATCGACCCGGCCACCAGCACCGCCGCCGCCACCGCCAGCCCCACCGGCCGGGTCAGACCCGCCAGGGATGCCAGAAGCCCCGCCGTCACCCAGCGGTCGGTCAGGACCGCGTACAGGGACCAGGCCGCCAGTGCCGTGAACAGCGACTCGCTGTACGCCATCGACTGGACGATGCCGACCGGCAGGACGGCCCACAGCAGGACCGCGCAGACGCCGGCGCGGCGGCCGTACACGTGATCCGTCACCGCGAAGACACCCCAGGCCGCGGCGAGCGAGGCGAGCAAGGAGACGACGAAGCCCGCGTCGGCGTACGACAGCGAGGTCACCGCGGACAGCAGCCGCTCCAGCCAGGGCAGGAGCGGGAAGAACGCCAGGTTCGAGTGCACGTCGCCGTTCGGCAGCCGTACCTCGTAGCCGTAACCGAGCTCGGCGACCCTCGTGTACCAGAGCGCGTCCCAGCGGGCCGTCAGCAGGGTGTACGCGCTCTTGTCGCGCGCCGCGCTCCACAGGGCCAGCGTGAGAAGGCCCAGGGCCCGTACGGCCGCGTAGCCGAGCAGCGCCGGGGCGGCTCGGCGCAGGGCCGGTTCGGGGCGCGTTCCAAGATCGGTCACGGGCCCGATTATCGACCGCGCGCCGAGCGGGCATGCCCGCCGGGGCGTGGAAGCAGGTGAGGAGAGTGGTGTACGCCACACGTGTTCTGTCCGAAGTCTGAGAGGTCCGCCACTGGGCCTTCGCGCGAACTCGCGTACGCTGACGTGTCACCCGCCGTTCGCTGCGCGGGCCGGAGACACCGCTCCTCTCCGGCCGAGATCATGGGGAGTCCCCACCCCATGTACCCGCCGAACGCGAGGGAACATCTGGGAGGTACGTACATGTCCGGGACGACCACGGCCGCCGCAGCGCTGCGCCGTCGGGCGGCCGGGGCCGGTGCAAACCGCTGGGTCGTCCTCGTCGTCCTCTGCGTGAGCCTGCTCTTGGTCGCCCTCGACGCGACAGTGCTGCACGTGGCGGTGCCCGCCGTCACCGAGGACCTCAAGCCCGGCGCGATAGAACTGCTCTGGATCGTCGACGTCTACCCGCTCGTCTGCGCCTCGCTGCTGATCCTCTTCGGCACGCTCGGCGACCGCGTGGGCCGCAGGAGGATCCTCCTCCTCGGCTACGGCCTTTTCGGCGTCGCGTCCGCGGCCGCCGCCCTCGCCGACAGCGCCCAGGTGCTGATCCTCGCGCGGGCCCTGCTCGGCGTCGGCGGCGCGATGATCATGCCCGCGACCCTCTCGATCCTCCGCCAGGTCTTCCCCGACCGGCGAGAGCGGGCGCTCGCGATCGGCATCTGGAGCGCGGTCGCGGCGGTCGGCGCTGCGGTCGGGCCGCTGCTCGGAGGTTTCCTCATCGAACACTTCTGGTGGGGGTCGGTCTTCCTCGTCAACATCCCGTTGATGCTGGTCAGCCTGCCGGTGGGCCGTCTGCTGCTGCCCGAGTCGAAGGGCGGCGAAACGGGCCCCTGGGACCTCGTCGGCGCGCTGACGGCGGCCGCCGGGCTGTTCGCTCTCGTGCTGGGTGTGAAGCGGCTCGGCGGCGGTGAGTTCGACGCGTTCACCGTGGTGCCGCTGGTCGTGGGCGGAGCACTGCTCGTCCTCTTCGTACGGCGGCAGCGGCGGCTCACCCATCCTCTGGTGGACCTGCGCATGTTCGCGCGACCGGCGTTCAGCACCTCGGTCGGCTGCATCGTGCTGGCGATGCTCGCCCTGGTGGGCCTCGAACTGATCGCCGCGCAGTATCTCCAGCTGGTCCTCGACCTGTCCCCGCTGGAGACCGGCCTACGGCTGCTTCCGCTGACGATCGCCGCGATGGCGGCGGGTCTTGCCGGAGCGCGACTGCTGCGTCGGTTCGGGCCGCGCCGGATGGTCAGCGCAGGGTTCTGCCTCACGGCCGTGGCCGTCCTGCTGCTGACCGCGATGGGCGACGCCGACAACACCGGGCTGCTGCTGTTCGGGTTCATCCTGCTCGGCTTCGGTCTGGAGACGACGCTCTTCGGGGCGTACGAGTCGATGCTCAGCGAGGCACCGCCGGAGCAGGCGGGCGGGGCCGCGGCGATCGGCGAGACCTCGTACCAGCTCGGGGCGGGCATCGGGATCGCACTGCTCGGCAGCGTCATGAACGCGGCGTACGCGCCAGGCCTTTCGGGCGTGCCCGGGGTTCCGGCACCGGCGTCGAAGGCGGCGGGCCACTCGCTGGGCGAGGCCTACGAGGTCGCCGGACACCTGGGCGGTCCCGCGGGCGTGGCCCTGCGCAGGGCCGCCCGGGACTCCTTCGTGCACGGGCTGCATGTGACCTTGCTGGTGAGTGCGGGGTTGTTGGTGCTGGGCGCGGTGATGGCACTGCGGCTGCCGCGGGCGATGCAGTGCGGTGAGTCCACGGCGGCCGTGGAGCTTCCGGCGCAGAGGGAAGTCGCGGAGTCGCGGGTCTCGGCCTGAGCGTCGGTCTGGATGTGCGGGACACCGCGCTGTACCGTCGGGCACGGAAGCTTAATTAGCGGTGCTAGTTTCGAGGTGCCGCCCGCTGGAGCCGTTAGCCGTAGCCGTAGCCGTTAGCCGCTCGTCCGCCGGAGGATGTGCCATGCCCCCGTTCGACCCCGCCGACCCCCTCGGTATCGACGATCTGCTGGACCCCGAGGACCTGGCGATCCGCGAGACCGTGCGGACCTGGGCCGCCGACCGTGTGCTGCCGTATGTCGCCGACTGGTACGAGAAGGGTGAGCTGCCGGGCATTCGCGAACTTGCCCGTGAGCTCGGGGAGATCGGCGCGCTCGGGATGTCGCTCAGCGGGTACGGGTGTGCCGGTGCCTCCGCCGTGCAGTACGGGCTCGCCTGTCTGGAACTGGAGGCCGCCGACTCCGGTATCCGGTCCCTCGTCTCGGTGCAGGGCTCCCTCGCCATGTACGCCATCCACCGGTTCGGCAGCGAGGAGCAGAAGCGGACCTGGCTGCCGCGCATGGCCGCAGGCGAGGTCATCGGCTGCTTCGGGCTCACCGAACCCGACCACGGGTCCGACCCCGCAGGCATGCGGACGTACGCCAAGAAGGACGGCACGGACTGGGTCCTCAACGGGCGCAAGATGTGGATCACCAACGGGTCGGTCGCCGGGGTCGCCGTGGTGTGGGCGCAGACCGACGACGGGATCCGCGGATTCGTCGTGCCGACCGACGCGCCCGGTTTCTCGGCGCCCGAGATCAAGCACAAGTGGTCGTTGCGGGCCAGCGTCACGAGCGAGCTCGTCCTCGACGACGTACGGCTGCCCGCCGACGCCGTGCTGCCGGAGGTCGCGGGGCTCAAGGGACCGCTCGGCTGTCTGACGCATGCCCGGTACGGGATCGTCTGGGGGGCGATGGGGGCGGCGCGGTCGTGTTTCGAGACCGCCGTCGAGTACGCGAAGACGCGGGAGCAGTTCGGGCGGCCGATCGGGGGCTTCCAGCTCACCCAGGCCAAACTCGCCGACATGGCGGTCGAACTGCACAAGGGGATTCTGCTCGCCCACCATCTGGGGCGGCGCATGGACGCCGGCCGCCTGCGTCCCGAGCAGGTCAGCTTCGGCAAGCTCAACAACGTCCGCGAGGCCATCGAGATCTGCCGTACGTCACGGACGATCCTCGGTGCCAACGGGATCTCCCTCGAATACCCCGTCATGCGGCACGCGACGAACCTCGAGTCGGTGCTCACGTACGAGGGCACCGTCGAGATGCACCAGCTGGTGCTGGGCAAGGCGCTCACCGGACTCGACGCCTTCCGGTAGACCCTGCTGGGGGCAGGGCCGGCGAGCGGCCCTGCCTCAGCTCTGGTTGAAGAAGCCGTCCGTGCGGTGCTGCGCCGGATCGCCGTTCACGATCTCCGTGTTGGCGGGGGTCAGCAGGAACACCCGGGTGGACACGCGCTCGATGGAGCCGCGCAGCCCGAAGATCAGCCCGGCCGCGAAGTCGACGACGCGCTTGGCGTCACCGGCCTCCATCGCGGTGAGGTTCATGATGACGGGGACACCGTCACGGAACAGTTCGCCGATGGCGCGGGCGTCCCGGAAGCTGTCCGGGGTGACCGTGCCGATCCGGCGGCCCTTCTCCTCGGCGACGTCCGAGGCCACCTTGACCCGCGGGTCGGTGACCCAGGCATCCCCGGGCTCGGTCCCTTCGGAGTATCCGTCGTCGTCGTAGTAACGCTCGTCATCGTTGTCGTCAACAAGGCCCAGCCAGGCACTCGCCTTGCGCACCGATCCCATGGACGCCTCCTTTCACAGCGGTCTTCTCTTGCTTCTGTATCCCTATGGTCATCCATGATGCGGATCGCGCGCCAAGGGGATAGCCGCCGCGCGGGGGGTTTGTGACGGTACTGGTGCACAGCGAATACGTCGAGAGCCCGGGTGCCCCAAGGGTCGTGTCCCATACGGCTGCTGACTGTGAGTGAAATATGATTCTTCACGGCGTATGGGTGATGGGCGGGGCGTACGGGTGAACGGCCGACCGATACGATGCGGCCGCCCAACACCGCACTGACCACGGGGGTTCGTCATGTTCGGAATCGTCAGGCCCTGCCGCCATCGGCTGGGAGAAGGCCTCAAGAACCAGTGGATGGCCCATTTGTGCGGGCTGTGTCTCGCTCTCCGTAAGGACCACGGTCAGTTCGCCCGGGTGGTGACGAACTACGACGGCTTGCTGATATCCGTTCTGACGGAGGCTCAGGCCGACGGAGAATCCGGCGGAAGGCGTACGGCGGGACCGTGTCCGTTGCGGGGAATGCGGACCGCGTCCGTCGCACAGGGGGAGGGAGCGCGGCTCGCGGCCGCCGTATCGCTGGTGCTGGCCTCGGCCAAGGTGCGGGACCATGTCGCCGACGGGGACGGGATGCTGGCGCGGCGGCCGGTGGCGCTCGCGGCGCGGCGGGTCGCCGACGGGTGGGGGCGGGCCGGGGAACGGACCGGGCTGGACGTCGGGTTCGACACCGGTGTGCTGGTCGACGCGGTGGAGCGGCAGCTCGGTGTCGAAGCGCTGGCCGGGCCCGGCACGCCGATCCTGACGGTCACCGAGCCGACCGAGACCGCGACGGCGGCCGCTTTCGCGCATACGGCCGTGCTGGCGGGGCGGCCCGGGAATGCCGCCCCGCTTGCCGAGGCGGGGCGGCTGTTCGGGCGGCTCGCCCATCTTCTGGATGCCGTCGAGGACAGGGACGCCGACGCGGCGTCGGGGGCGTGGAATCCGCTCACCGCCACGGGGACGTCCCTGGGGGAGGCACGGAGGCTCGCCGACGACGCCGTGCACGGGGTGCGGCTCGCCTTGCGCGAGGTCGAGTTCGCCGACTCGGAGCTGGTGCATGTGTTGCTGGTGCACGAGCTTCGGAACTCCGTGCAGCGGGCGTTCAGTGCGCCGCCCGAGCCGCCGTCCCGGCGAGAGCGGCGGGGGCTGGTCGCGGGGTGTGCGGTATGGGTGGGGCTGGCCTGTACGTGTCAGATGTGCTGCGGGACGTTCGAGGACCCGTGGAGTCGGGAGCGGAGGGAGGGGGCGTGCAATGGGGCCGACTGCGGGGACTGCTGTGAGTGCTGCAGCTGTTGTGGGGACGGGTGTGATTGTTGCGATTGCGGGTGCGACTGCTGAAATCGTCGGCGGGTGCGGGCGGGTGCGGGCGGGTGCGGGCGGGTGCGGGCCGGTGGGGGTTGAACGCGCAGTTCCCCGCGCCCCACTTCTTCAGGATCCTGCCGTAGGTGCCGCCCTTGATCAGTCGTCAACGGCACGGTGGCGCTGCTCCAGCACCGCGGACTGCTCCGCACTTTCCATCCGGGCAGCACACTCCGAGAACACCTGGGACTCGCCGGGCCCGCCAACCAGTAGGCCGTGAAGTGACGTTCGTGCTCGACGGGCAGGAGCTGACGCTGAAGGTCTCGGTGCGGGAGGACGGCTCGCTGTGGGCGGTTTTCGGCGAGACGACGAGCGGACACAGCAGTTACCGGTTCCGGTTCCTCCACCCGTCCGCGCCGGACGCGGAAGGCCGTACGACACTCGACTTCAACCTGGCCGTCGCCGTCGCCGTGGGGGAGCGCGTCCTGCTCCGAGAGACGCCCGGCTCACCCGGATCGCAAAGCTGTTTCAAAGGTTGACGGCCGAAAGGCGCCCTTGCGCCTGCCGTCCCTTCGGCCGAATACTCCCCCTCAGCGCTTGTCAGGGGCACGGCGTATCCGCAATCCGGACGTGTCGGCCTCGGACTGCGCCTCACGGGCCCCGACCCCACGCGGGCCCCCGACTTCCCCTGGGAGGGAACGAAACGTGAGGATCAAGCGCACCACCCCCCGCAGTGGCGTTGCGAGACGGACCCGGCTGATCGCCGGCACCACCGGCCTCGTGGCCGCGGCAGCGATCGCGATCCCCAGTGCGAACGCGACCGCTGCGACCCCGTTCAGCACCGCCGAACTCAAGAGCGCCAGCAGCTCGGTGCTCAAGGCCGACATCCCGGGTACCGCCTGGGCCGTCGACAGCAAGACCAACCGTGTGGTCGTCACCGTCGACAGCACGGTCTCGCAGGCCGAGATCGCCAAGATCAAGCAGCAGGCCGGCAGCAACGCCGACGCGCTCACGATCAAGCGGACCCCGGGCAAGTTCAACAAGCTGATCTCCGGCGGCGACGCGATCTATGCGAGTAGCTGGCGCTGCTCTCTCGGCTTCAACGTCCGCAGCGGCAGCACCTACTACTTCCTGACCGCCGGTCACTGCACCGACGGCGCGGGCACCTGGTGGTCGAACTCCGGTCACACGACCACGCTCGGTGCGACGGCCGGGTCCAGCTTCCCGACCAACGACTACGGCATCGTCAAGTACTCGACGAGCTACCCCACGTCCTCGATCTCCGGCACCGTCGGCAGCGTCGACATCACCAGTGCCGCCACCCCGAGCGTGGGCACCACCGTCTACCGTCGCGGTTCCACCACCGGCATCCACAGCGGCCGGGTCACCGCGCTGAACGCGACCGTCAACTACGGCAGCGGTGACATCGTCTACGGCATGATCCAGACCACGGTCTGCGCCGAGCCCGGCGACTCCGGCGGCCCGCTCTACTCCAACAGCGGCATCGCCTACGGCCTGACCTCCGGCGGCAGCGGCAACTGCACCTCCGGCGGTACGACCTTCTTCCAGCCGGTCACCGAGGCGCTGAGCGCGTACGGCGTGAGCGTCTTCTAGGACCGGGAACGGTCTTCGTCGCAGCCGGCACCTGGTGAGTCCCCGTACGCGTCTGGCGTGCGGGGACTCACCGCGGTCGGGACGCGGCCCCTTCCGGGGTGGCGCACAGCCAGTCCAGTACGGCCGGCAGGGCCTCCAGGGCCCCGAAGTGGCCGACGTCCTGCTGGAGGACGGGGCGGACGCGGGGGATGCGGTCCGCGAGCCACTTGAAGTGTCCGACCGGCGAGAGGGTGTCCTTGGCGCCGTGCCACAGCAGGACGGGCCGGATGACGGCCGCCGGGTCGAAGCCCCAGTTGCTCAGCAGGGCGAGGTCGTCGTCGAGCCAGCCGTACGACGAACCGCGCACCGCCTCACGGTACGTGCGCAGCAGCGGCTCGCCCATCGCCGGATCGGAGACGATCCGCCGGTCCGAGTCGGTGAGCCCGTCGCGCAGCGAGACGAGCAGCTGCGCGGGGTCCCGGCGGATGTCGGCGGCACGGGCGGTGAGCCGTTCGGCGAAGGCCAGCGGGTCGGTGAGCGCCAGGGTGAACTCCTCGACACCGGAGCCGGCCATGCCGTCGAACCAGCTCAGGTCCCGCGCGTCCGGCGGTGCCGGCGACGCCAGTGCCGCCACCCGCCGTACCCGGGTGGGCAGCAGCGCGGCGCAGGCCAGGGCGTGCGGGGCGCCGCCGGAGTGGCCGAGCACCGAGAAGCGGTCGAGGCCGAGAGCGCCGGCCAGGTCCGCCACGTCCCGGGCGGCGTCGGCCACCCGGCGTCCCGGCAGACGGTCCGAATCGCCGTAGCCGGGACGGTCGTAGGAGATGAACCGGATGTGCGGGTGCGCGGCGGTCGCGACATCCGGGGACACGACCGGGAGACGGCAGCCGGGCGTGTCGTGCAGCAGTACCACCGGCGTGCCGTCCGGGTCGCCGTACTCCTCGACCGTCAGCCGACGGCCGTCCTGTGTCCGTATGCCGTGGACCACCTGTGTCCTCCGTCTCCCCTTTGTGTACATCGCGGAGTTACCGTCGAAGTACACACCTTGAGCGCCTGGTTCGGACCCTGGGGGCCGCAATGGTCGAGGAGCTGGTGGCGGCGGGCGTGACACTCGTGTCCGCCGGAGCGGTCTACGTGATGGCGGCCGCGCGGGTCGTCAAGCAGTACGAACGGGGCGTGGTCTTCCGCCTCGGCAGGCTCCGGCCGGAAGTGCGCGGACCGGGGTTCACGATGATCGTTCCGGGCGTCGACAAGCTCCGGAAGGTCAACATGCAGATCGTGACGATGCCGGTGCCCGGACAGGAGGGCATCACCCGGGACAACGTCACGGTGCGGGTCGACGCCGTCGTCTACTTCAAGGTGACCTCGCCGGCCGAGGCGGTCGTCCGGGTGGAGGACTACCGGTTCGCGGTCGCGCAGATGGCGCAGACCTCGCTGCGGTCCATCATCGGCAAGAGCGAGCTGGACGATCTGCTCTCCAACCGCGAAAAGCTCAACCAGGGGCTGGAGTTGATGATCGACAGCCCGGCCGTGGAGTGGGGGGTCACGATCGACCGCGTCGAGATCAAGGACGTTTCCCTTCCCGAGACCATGAAGCGGTCCATGGCCCGGCAGGCCGAGGCGGACCGGGAACGGCGGGCGCGGGTCATCAACGCGGACGCGGAGCTCCAGGCGTCGAAGAAGCTGGCCGAGGCGGCCAAGGAGATGTCCGAGCAGCCTGCCGCGCTGCAACTGCGGTTGCTGCAGACGGTGGTGGCGGTGGCCGCGGAGAAGAACTCGACGCTGGTGCTGCCGTTTCCGGTGGAGTTGCTGCGGTTCCTGGAGAAGGCGCAGCACGGGGTGGCGGCTGCGCCGCCGGCTGTTGTGCCGCCTCCTGTTGCGCCTCCGTCTGTTGCGCCTCCGTCTGTTGCGCCTCCGTCTGTTCAGCAACCGGTGCAGGAGCAACTCCCGTCTCCTGCACCTCGTCTGGATCCCGCGCCCGAAGGGTCGGATTCAGGACAGGACTAGACCTCACGCGCTGCTGATGGGTTACCCGCTCGTAGTGTTTGCAGTGCGAATTCGCCTGGTGTGACTGTGCACGGTCAAGTTCAAGGGGGTGTGTAACCGCGTTCTACGCGCGTCCTGAAGTCAACCTTGTGCGCCCCCTGTTGGGTTCGGAAGAGTGGGCGGCGGTCAACCAGCCTTCCGGCCCGTGAGGTCCCCACAACCTCCCGGGTCGACCCCCCACAGGAGGACACGAGTTGAAGCACCGACGGATACCCGGGCGACGGATCGCCTTGGCGGGTGCGGGTGTTGCCGCACTGGTCGCCGCAGGAGTCACCTTGCAGACTGCGAACGCCAGCGAGACGCCGGCTTCGCCCGAAGTCAAGACCCTCTCGGCCCTCGCGGCCGGAAAGCTCGCCTCGACGCTCGGGGCGGATCTCGGCGCGGACGCGGCCGGGACGTTCTACGACGCGAAGACCAAGAGCCTCGTGGTGAATGTGCTCGACGAGGACGCGGCGCGGACCGTGTCGGCGGCCGGGGCCTCGGCGAGAATCGTCTCGAACTCCCTCGCCGAGCTGAAGAGCGCGCGTACGACGCTGTCGAGTGACGCGACCATCCCGGGGACGTCCTGGGTGACCGACCCCACCACCAACAAGGTCGTCGTCACCGCCGACCGTACGGTCTCCTCCGCCGAGTGGACCAAGCTCACCAAGGTGGTCGACGGGCTCGGGTCGGTGGCTGAACTGCAGCGCACCAAGGGGGAGTTCAAGCCCTTCATCGCCGGTGGTGACGCGATCAGCGGGTCCGGTGGGCGGTGCTCGCTGGGGTTCAACGTGGTGAAGGGCGGGGAGCCGTACTTCCTCACCGCCGGGCACTGCACCGAGGCCATCTCGACGTGGTCGGACTCCAGTGGGAACGAGATCGGCACCAACGAGGTGTCCAGCTTCCCGGACAACGACTACGGGCTGGTGAAGTACACGTCGGAGGTCGATCACCCGAGTGAGGTGGACCTCTACAACGGGTCCGCGCAGGCGATCACGGGGGCGGCGTCGGCGACCGTCGGGCAGTCGGTGACGCGTAGTGGGTCCACGACCCAGGTGCACTCCGGGAAGGTCACCGGGCTGGACGCGACGGTGAACTACGGCAACGGGGACATCGTGAACGGGCTGATCCAGACGGATGTGTGCGCGGAGCCCGGCGACAGCGGCGGCTCGCTGTTCTCCGGCAGCAACGCGATCGGGCTGACGTCGGGTGGCAGCGGTGACTGCACCTCCGGTGGGGAGACGTTCTTCCAGCCGGTGACGGAGGCGCTGTCGGCGACGGGGGCGTCGATCGGCTGACGGGTTCGGTGTGTGTGGAGTCCCGCCCCTTGTGAGGGGGCGGGACTTTGCGTGTGCGGGTTGGGTGGGGGCGGGCGTTTTGCGCAGTTCCCCGCGCCCCTGAATGCCTGCGGCGGCCTGTGCGGCTCCGGTGGGGGTTTGTGTAGCGCGTGCGGG
>NZ_JBJDQL010000053.1:0-62617 GCF_044903305.1 Streptomyces sp. NPDC019531
GCGCCGCCATGCGCGGCACCGCATATCCCGTTGCGCCGGTCGGACCCCGGGGGCTAGCTTCAACCGCTCGCCGTTCCCACCCGCGCTGTGACGGAGACCCTGCTTGTCCTTCCACATCACCTCGCTCGCCGATCCCCAGGCGACCGCCTCCAGCCGCCGTCTGGCCTGGCTTGCCTCGGACGACGACGGCGTGCCGCTCGGCTCCGCCTTCCTGCGGCTGTTCACCAAGGAGGGGCAGGAGCACCTCGCCGAGCTGGAGCTGGCGGTGCACGGCGCCGAGCGGCGGCGGGGTGTCGGGACCCGGCTGCTGGACGCCGCCGTCGGCGCGGCGAAGGCGGAGCGGCGTCGGTCGGTGATCGCGCAGGCCGTACAGGGCTCCCCCGCCGATCTGTTCCTGGCCGCGCGGGGCTTCCGCCAGGTCCTGGCACTCACCTACGCCCGGCTGACGCTGGCCGACCTGAACAGCGCGGCAATCGATGCCCTCGTCGAACTCCCGCACCCCGGCTACCGGTTGACCGACTGGGCGGGCATCGTGCCGGACGCGCTGGCACGGTCGTTCGCCGACTCGCGGCGCGCGATGGACGACATGCCGATGGAGGGCACCGACTTCGGCACGGTCGCCTGGGACGTGGACCGGGTCGTCGCGGCGGCCGAGGCGGTCGCGCGGCGCGGGGAGCTGCTGCACACGGTGGCCGCCGTGGACGAGACGGACGGCAGCGTGGTCGGTTTCTCCGAACTGGTCGTGCCCGGCGACGGGTTGGGCAACGGCCGGCACTACGGCACCGCCGTGCTGCCCGGGCATCGCGGCCGTGGACTCGCCCGCTGGATGAAGGCCGCCTCCATCCGGCACGCACGCGAACGGCACCCGGAACTCGCCGCATTGTGCACCGACACCGCGGAGAGCAACGCGCCGATGCGCGCCGTCAACGACGCCCTCGGATACGTACCGACGCACAAGGCCGTGGAGTACCAGCTCGACCTGTGATCACCGGGTCGTCGCCGCCCGCAGTGCGGCCAGACCGTCACGGCTGGACGGGTATGCGGGTGTCCAGCCCAGCTCCCGCTCGGCCTTGGCGGCAGACACCCTCATGTTCGCCTGGAACATGGTGTGCGCGTACGACATCGGCCTGGTCAGCCACAGCGGTACGGTCATCGGCTTCGGCAGCCCGAACTCCTCGGCCACCCACAGCAGATGGCCGCGGAATCCGATCGGGGTGCGGTCCACGATGTTGTACGCCTGGCCCGGGCGCCCGTGTTCGACGGCGGCGGCCACCGCCCGGCCCGCGTCGGTGAGCTCGACCCACGGCAGGACCCGGTCGTGGTCGGCGGGGACGGGCAGCTGCCGCTTGCGCAGCAGCTCCAGGATGGTGTCGGTGCCGCCGGGGCCGTAGAAGGCTCCGAAGCGGAGTGCGACACCCTCCAACCCCGGTGTCCCGAAGGTGAGCTGCTCCTTGGCGCGCATCCCCGCGAGGTGCCGCTCCAGCTCCGGAGTGGTGCCCCGGGGGCCGTAGTCGTCCTCCTCGGTGATCAGGTGGTCGCCGAAGTCGCCGTAGCCGTATCCGAAGACCATCGACTCGGCGACGAAGCGGCGGGCCCCGGTGAGCTGGGCGGCCTCGATCAGGTGGGCGGTGCCCTCGGTCCGCAGGGCGTCGGTGGCGTGCATGTCGCGGTGACGCATGGGCGGCTTGCGCAGGGCGGTCGCCGCGTGGATGACCGTGTCGAAGTGCTGTCCGTCCACGGCCCGCAACAGTGCGTCACGGTCCGTGAGGTCGGCCTGGACGCCGTTGCCCCTGCTCCGGCCGAGTCCGGTGACCTTGTGGCCCGCGTCGGTCAGGGCCTTGGCGATGTGGCGGCCGAGGACGCCACTCGCGCCGGCGAGGAGGATGTTCTGGTTCTGGTTCTGGTTCTGGTTTGTCGCCATGCCGATGCGACGGATCGGGCGGCCCCGGATGTGACATCCGGGCCGTAAGAATTCTCAGCGCCGGGGCTGGTACACGTGCGGCTGCGTCGTCGTCAGCGGTTCGAAGCCGAGGCGTTCCAGGATGGGCCGGCTCGCGGCCATGGCGTCGACCTGGAGATAGCGGTATCCGCGTTCCACGGCGGCGCGGGCGCGGTGGGCGACCAGGGCCCGGTAGATCCCGCGGCCGCGCCAGCCCTCGACGGTGCCGCCGCCCCACAGACCAGCGAAGCGGGTGCCCGGCACGAGCTCCATGCGGGCCGCGCTGACCGGCACCTCACCGGCGAGCGCCACGACCGCGACCACCGTGTCCGGATCGTCCTGAAGACGGGCGAGCAACTGGTGCCGCAGCCGAGAGCTGTCGGTACCGAAGGCCTTCTCGTGCACGTCCGCCACGAGATCGACGCCCGCCTGATCGGTGACCGGAAGGAAGCGGATCCCCTCGGGCGGCTCGACGTCCAGACTGAGCCCGGCGACCTCGGCGATCATCAACGTCTCCTCGGGCTCGGCGGTGAACCCGGCCGCCCTGAGCCGTTGTGCCAGGTCGAAGGGCAGGTCGTGACCGTACAGCTTCCACTCGAACTCGCGTCCGAGCTCCGTGTAGTACGCCACCTGCTCGGAGATCGCCCGATCGGCGCTCGTCTCGTCCAGGTCGGACCAGACGACGCCGTTCCAGCCGTGCTCGGCGGCGACCTGGCGGACCACCCCGCCGGTCCGCTCCACTCGGGCACCGGGACCGTCCGGCTGTGCGCCTTCGCGCATGTCCCGGTCGAAGAGAGCGAGTACCGCAACATGATCCATGTGCCCACTTCATCACCCGGAGGCCATGGCGGCAATGTTGTTCCCGGTCGCCGGGCACACGGACGGCCCGCTGTCCGAGGGGACGGCTGCTCGGGTGCCGGTGGTTCCGGCCATAGGCTCGTCGCGAGGAGGGCCGTACATCGTGGTCGTGAAGGACACCGAACTGCCGTATCTGTACCGCTGCGTGGAACTGGCCGCCGAAGCGCTGGAAGCCGGGGACGAACCGTTCGGTTCGGTCCTGGTGGGCGCGGGTGGCGAGATCCTCGCCGAGGACCACAACCGCGTGGCCTCCGGCGACCGCACCCGGCACCCCGAGTTCGAACTGGCCCGCTGGTCGGCGGCGCACATGACGCCCGAGGAGCGGGCCGCGGCCACCGTGTACACCTCCGGCGAGCACTGCCCGATGTGCGCGGCCGCCCACGCCTGGGTGGGCCTCGGACGCATCGTCTACGTCGCCTCGTCCGAGCAACTGACCGAGTGGCTCACCCAGTTGGGCGTCCCGGCACCGCCGGTACGGACCCTGCCGGTCAACGAGGTCGCCCCGGGAGTGGTCGTGGAGGGCCCGGTGCCCGAGCTGACGGAGCGTGTGCGGCGGTTGCACCGTCGGTTTCACGGCCAGTGACGACGATCTCGCGGGATGCAGCTCCGCCGCCCCGGTGCCTGCGATCGATATGGATCCCGGACCAGGTCGAAGGCCCGATCTCCTCCAACCGGGGGAGGCGCTTGCCCGTGCAGTCCGCGCTCATGGAGAACATGCCGACGTACCGCATCGGAGGGACCTCGCGTTGGCCCGGCTGTCCCGTGACATCGGACGCCGTCACGGAGGTCTTCCCCCCTCACGCTGCGGGGACTCCGGGATGGTGCTGCTCACGGCGGTGACGGCAGGCAGCCGGGGGTTAAGGGCGGTCGTACCACGAAGGCCCGCTGGGGTGGGCTCGTCGTACGGCCAAGGCGTCACCCGTCGTCGTACGGCCGAGGCCCGGCCGGTGGTCGTCCGGTGGGGCCTTCCGTCGTGCGTCAGCGCGTCCCTAGTGGGCGGAAGCGCCGGTAGACCGCGGCCCCGCCGAGGACCAGGGCGGCGCCGCCGACTCCGGCGGGCAGGATCTGGTCCGTACCGGTGTGGGCGAGGGCGCGCCCGGCCTGCGGCAGGTCGGGGGCGGCCGGTGCCGGTCCGGGGCCGGGCTTCGTCGGCCGTTCGGGGGCGTCGGGGAGGTCGGGGAGGTCGTCCCCGGGCGTGTTCACGGACTCGTTGCCGTCGGACGCGTTGCCGACGCCGACCACGTTCGCCGAGTTCCCGCTGACGTTGAGCGGCAGATGGACCGGGAGCCGCACCTCGTTGCCGGAGAGCACGCCCGGTGCCTCACCGACGTCGCCCGCGGCCTTCGCGCCCTCGCCCGCCGGCATGCCTCGGGACACGGACCGGCCCTCGCCGTGGGAGTCCTCGTTGACGCATGCGTTGCCCGCGGCGGGGTTCAGCAGCCCCACCACGTCCACGGTGTTCCCGCACACGTTCACCGGAACGTGCACCGGGAGCTGGACGGCGTTGCCGGAGATCAGCCCGGGCGAGCCTGCCGCGGCGCCGTCCGCCGCACCTCCGGCGTACGCCGGCATCGTCACGGCCATCGCCCCGGACGCGGCGGCGACGGCGATCACACCGTTTCGGGTGACCCGTCTCATAGGTTCCCTGCCTTCCAGACATGGACGCGGGCAATCGCCCGCACCGCATAAAACGCAGGTGAACCATCGGAGTTATGGCTCATCGGCCTTTCACCCCATCGAGCGACATGGTTGTCGAACGTGCGGCAAAGCAGACTCATCGGCATCGAGCGGGCACAGTCCGTGATCCCCCTCGCCCGGAGGCGTGCCGCCGGGAGGCCGCTTATCGTGATCGAGGGCGCCGATGGGCGTCCTTGGAGGCATGGATGCTCGCCAAGGTGACGAGGCGGCGATGCGCTCTCTCCGGAGCCGTGGGACTCGCCCTGCTCGGTGCCGGACTGCCGACCGTGGCCGCGGACGACTCCGGTCCCGACCTGTCGCGCTTCTACCGTCAGAAGATCAGCTGGTCGAAGTGCGTGGGCATGGAGACCCCCGCCGACCTCCAGTGCGGAAAGGTCACCGTCCCCCTCGACTACTCCCGGCCGCGTGCCGGGACCCTCGACCTGGCCCTCGCCCGCTACCGGGCCACGGCCAAACACAAGCGGGGCTCGGTGGTACTGAACTTCGGCGGTCCCGGCGGCGCGGGCGTGCCAGGACTCGCGGCCGGCGGCGACGACTTCATGGGCCTCACGGACGAGTACGACGTGGTGTCCTTCGATCCGCGCGGCGTGGGCCGGTCCTCCCCCGTCAGCTGCGGCGACGGCACCGACGAGGCGCTGGCGGCCACGGACGAGGAGGCGGCCCTCGACAGGGACCCGCGGACCGTCCTGGGGAGGTTGCGCAAGGCCGCCGCCCAGTGCGCCGAGCACTCCGGGCCCGTGCTCCCGCACATCGGCACGGTGAACGTCTCCCGTGACCTGGACGTCATCCGTCAGGCCCTCGGCGACAAGAAGCTCAACTACCTGGGCTTCTCGTACGGCACCCGGCTCGGCGCGGTGTACGCGGCCCAGTTCCCGAAGAAGGTGGGCCGGTTGGTGCTCGACGGTGTCGACACGCTCACCGAGCCGGTGTCCGAGCAGGGCGTGGCGGGCGCCGCCGGGCAGCAGACGGCGCTGGAGGACTTCGTCGACTGGTGTGTGAAGGACATCGCCTGTCCCTTCGGCACCGATGCGCGCGGCGCCCGGGAGCAGGTCGTACGGCTCGTCGCGTCGCTGGACGAGGACCCTGTGCCGACGGGAGTCGGGCCGGCCTTCACCGGACAGGACCTGGTGGGCGCCATCAGCCAGGCCCTCTACAGCCAGGAGCTGTGGCCCTCGCTGGAGCGGGCGCTCGCCGAGCTGGTGGAGCAGGGGGACACCACGGGCGTGCTCGGCTTCGCGGGCGGCGGCTCGTTCCCGTTCTTCCGCGGCTCCGACTCCCCCACCGGTGACCCGACGAACAGCCCCCTCACCGACGCGGAGGACGTGCCGTTCGACAATCTTGCGGCGGCGCTGATGGCGGTCAACTGCGCGGACGACCCCGACCGTCCCGGCGCCGACCGGATCACCGGGGACCTCGCCCGGCTGCGGGCCGCCTACGAGGAGGCGTCACCGGTCTTCGGCCGCTACCGGCTCACCGAGTACCTGTTGTGCTACGGCCGCCCGAAGGGCAGCGACTTCATCCGCGAGAAGGTGCGCGACGTCCACACCCCGAAGATGCTCCTCGTGGGCACCCGCGGCGACCCGGCGACACCGTACCGCTGGGCCGTTGAGACCGCGAAGCGCCTCGGTGACTCGGCCGTGGTCCTCGACAACAAGGGTGAGGGGCACACCGGTTACGGCTCCTCCAAGTGCGTGCACCGCAAGGTCGACGACTTCCTGCTGTACGGCAGCCTCCCGCCGAACGGCAGCTCCTGCGGGCCCGAACACGACGACTGAGGGGCGCCCGCTCAGGGCTCCCAGTGAGCGAGCCGGTTCATGGCCGCGGCCGCTCCGGCGAAGCCGTCGGCGCCGAGCAGCCCCCTCAGTTCGGCGTTGAAGCGGTCGATCTCCGGCTGGGCGGCGCGCAGGGCCTCGGCCCCCGCTTCGGTCAACTCCAGGACCACCGCCCGGTGTTCGCGCGGATGCGGCTCCTTGGCGACCAGCCCCGCCGCGGTCAGCCGCCCGACCAGCCCGGTCACGGCCGACTCACGCAGTCCGAGCGTACGGGCGAGCCGCTGCTGGGTGACACCCGGCTCGTCGCGCACGGCGAACAGGGCGCCGAGCTGGGCCGTGGTGATCCCCGCGGCGGCCAGGCAGCGCCGGTCCGCGGTGGTGCGCAGACGGTGTGCGGCGCGCTGGAGCAGGAAGTAGAGGCGCTGGTCGTCGGGGGCGGGCATGGGCCGATGTTGACAGAGGCGGCGGATTCGCGCCAGGCTCACTTCATCAGTGAAGTGAGGTGTGAGGATGAATCAGACCCTGGATCTGGAGCTCGCCAGGAAGGTCCTGGCGGCCCAGCCCTTCAGCACCCTGGTCGGCGCCCGCCTGACGGCCTTCGGGGACGGTGGGGCGATCCTCGAATGCGACATCCGCGGCGACCTGCTCCAGCAGCACGGCACCGTGCACGGCGGGATGCTCGGCTACGCGGCGGACAACGCGCTCTCTTTCGCGGCGGGCTCCGTGGCCGGATCCGCGGTGACCACCGCCGGTTTCAGCATCGACTTCCTGCGCCCCGCCCGCGGCGCACTGCTGCGGGCCCGCGCCCAGGTCGTACGGGCGGGCCGTACCCGTGTCGTGTGCCGCTGCGACCTCAGCACCGTGGACACCGAGGGCACCGAGACCCTGTGCGCGGTGGCTCAGGGTTCGATCGCGGTACTGGAGCCGATCCGGGCATGAGCCGCCGGAACTCGACCGGATGCCCGATCAAGTTGCCCCAAATGCCTGATCGGTGAATCGGTCCTATGGTGCTCTTATGGAGCACGCACTCAGCCCTGCGACCCTCTCCGAACTGCGGCGCCCGCGCGCCTACCCGGCGGTGTCCGTACTGACGCCGACACACCGCCGTGAACCCGAGAACACCCAGGATCCGGTCCGGCTGCGCAATGTGGTGGCCGAGGCCAAGAAGCAACTGGAGACCGACCCGGCGGTCCCCCGCGAGCGGCGCATCGACGTCGCCAGCCAGCTCGATCAGGCTCTCGCCGAGGTCGACCTGGCGCACGCCGAGGACGGGTTGGTGATCTTCGCCGCTCCCGGCGAGCACCAGGTGTGGTCCCTCGCCCGTGCCGTACCGGAGCGCGTGGTGCTCTCGGACACCTTCCTGACCCGCAACCTCGTCTCCGCCCAGGCGTCCGAGCGGCCGTTCTGGGTGCTTTCGGTCTCCGCGGACCGGGCCACTCTGTGGAACGGCGGAGTCGACCGGGTCACCGAGCACCGCGCCGGCGGCTTCCCTCTGACCAGGACCCGCGAGAACTTCGACGCCGAGCGCCTGGAGCGGATCGGCGACATGCCGAGCACCTTCCGGGACGAGGGCACGCGGCATTTCCTGCGCGAGGCCGACACCGCGCTGGGGAGACTCCTGCCCGAGGACCCGCGGCCGCTGTACGTCACCGGCGAGACCGCGGCCCTGTCCGCGCTGGACGACGTCGGCAGCGTCACGAAAGACGCCGTGCATGTCCCGCACGGCGGACTCGCGCACGGCACCCCGGACGCGGTGTGGCAGGCGGTCCGGCCGCTGGTCGCCGCGGAGGCCCGCAAGAGCACCGACGCAGTGACCCGCGAGCTCGAATCGGCGCGCGGGCGGCGGGCGTTCGCGGCCGGTGTCGACGAGATCTGGCAGAGCGCCCGGCAGGGCCGCCTGCGCCTGCTGGCCGTCGAGGAGAACTACCGGGTGACGGTCCGTGACCAGGGCGGCGACCACCTCGTACCGGCCGAGAGCGGCGACCTCGACGCCCGTGAGGACATCGTGGACGAGATCGTCGAGCAGTGCCTGGAAACCGGCGCCGACGTCCGCTTCGTACCGGACGGCACGCTGGGCGGCGCCGACGGCATCGCGGGGGTACTGCGGTACTGAAGGGCACCGCAGACCAGGACGCCGTAGGCCGCTCAGACGCTCCCGAAGAGAGCGCTGAGCCCCCGCTCGACGGCCTCCTCCAGGTTCTCCTGTCCGGCGCCCACCACGGCGTAGGTCCGCAGCAGGAAGCGGCGCAGGGTGGGCGTGTCGAACTGGAGGAGAGCCAGTCCGTAGGGCGAGTGGAACTCCACGACCGTGGTGTCCCGGCCGCACGGCCAGATGTGCACGTCCCCGCCGCCGGCCGGACCGCTCAGCCCCTCCTCCAGCAGGGCACGGGCGAAGGTCCAGGTCACCCCCTGCCCGTCCAGGGACACCTCTGACGGGAAGTCGACGCACACGGCAAGCGGGTCGGCGGAGCAGTAGCGCAGCGTGGCGGGGACGGGCAGTTCCTGGTCCTCCGCGGTGACGAGTCGGGCGCGGGCGGGCTGCTCGAAGGTCGTGTCCATGGTCGGTCTCCACTGCGGGTGAGAGGTCGGCCGGTTGTGCCGATGTGTTGTTACGACCTCGCAGGTGCCGTTTGCATTACGCCCGAGCGGGGGTGAATTCATGTGACCTGCGTCACGTTGATATTCCCGGCCGCCCGCGATCCGCGCCCCCTGGCACGGTCCGATCTCCCTGTGCCAGACTCCTTAGAACACAGGGCCGTCGAACACATAAATGAGCACCGGGTCGACCACCCCGACGATCCGTCAAGTCACGTATGCCGCCTACGACTTGAGCCACCGAACGGCGTAGACAACACGCCCCGCGCGAGCACTCCGTGAAGACTGTGGCATATGCCAGAAGCACCACCGAATCGGGTGTTGCCGAATCCCTTACAGCGCGTCGCGGCCTGTGCAACAGTCGTAACGGTCCCTCCGTCCCGCCTTGGTCGAACCGTCCCCGCATCGGAGTGCGTCATGCCGTCCCACCTCTCCGCGGACCGCCCCGCCGCCCAGCCGCCAGGACGCGGCTCGGTCGACGCGCTCATCTCGCAGGCGCGGCGGCTCAAGGGTGACGTGGACGCCGTACGACGGGACGCGCCCAGCGACGGTTCGGACCCCCAGGAGCGCTGGCAGCGCGCGCTGTACGACCTCGCGATGCATCAACTCAGCGACCTGGACGCACACTTGGCGCAGTTGAGGGACGGCCCGCCGCCCGTGCCGTCGGCCCCGGGGGCGGAGTCCGCCGCGCGAACCGCGCCGTCCGCTCCCCGGCGCCGTTCGTTGCTCAGCCGGGTCGGCAGCGCGGAGTGGAACCTCCTTACGGACGAGGCGAGTTGGTCCGGGGAGCTCTACCAGATCCTGGGCCGCGACCGCGGCGCTCCCCCGCTGACCCTCGACGAACTCCCGTCCCTGGTCCTCGACGAGGATCGGCCGAGACTGACGGCCATGGTCACCGACTGCCTCGTGGACGCCCAGCGCATCGACGGGGAGTTCCGCGTCGTACGCCCGGACGGCGAGGTGCGCACCGTCCATATGATGGGCGAGCCCGTGCTCGACGCCGACGGCAGCACCGCCTCGATGTGGGCCGTACTGCGGGACGTCAGTGAACTGCGCCGCAGCGAGCGGGCGGTGAGCGAGACCCACAACTCGTTACAACGCCACCGACAGCGCGCGCAGAGCGAGCACCGGCTCGCGGTCGAGCTGCAGGAGTCCGTGCTGCCGCCGTGGCGCGGCTCCCTGCGGCTCCCGCACCGGGGCACCGAGACCCTGGACCTGGCCGCCCACTATCTGCCGTCCTCGACGAGCGCGCTGATCGGCGGCGACTGGTACGACGCGCTGGAACTCGCCGATGGCGACACCCTCCTCAGCGTCGGCGACCTCACCGGTCACGGCGTCGCCGTCACCTCGGGCATGGCGACCCTGCTCGGCGCCGTACGCGGAATGGCGATGGCGGGCACCCAACCCGGTCAACTGATGGCCCTGCTCAACCAGTTGCTCGACGCCACCGTGCAGCCGGCCCTCGGCAGCGCCGTCTGCTGCCGCTACCGACCCGCCACCCGCACCCTGGTCTGGGCGCAGGCCGGTCACCCCGCCCCGCTGCTCTTCCGAGGCGGGACGGGGCGCAGGCTGAACTCACCCGACGGCGTGCTCCTCGGTGCGACCTCCGGAGCCGTCTACGCGCAGGCCGAGGAGACCCTCGAACCAGGCGACCTGCTCCTGCTGCACACGGACGGACTGGTGCGAGGGCGCAGCGGTGGGGCTGCCATGAACCAACTCCTCGAACTGGCCCCCCGTTTCGGCGGGGCACGCACCGCGCAGGACTGTGTGCGTTTGGTCATGGAGGAGTTCGGCGAGACCGAGCGCGAGGACGACGCCTGCGTACTCATCGCCAAGGTGATGTCATAAAGGGATTGTTACGACAGCACGGGACCCCTGTGCCCGTGCTCACGCCCGTGCGCTGTTGCCGCCCCTTCCCTTCGGCTTCGGAAGCGCCAGCCGGATCTCCTCGCGCAGTTCGTTGATCTTCGGGTAGCTGGAGTACTCGGCGGTGAGCCGGTACATCTGGCGCAGCCGGTCCCAGGTGCGGTGGGAGGAGTTGGAGCCCATCGACACCAGCGCCAACCGGGCGTACCGGTCCGCCTGTTCGGGGTCGTCGGCGATGAAGCAGGCCGAGGCCATCGACAGGAAGTCGAAGATCTTCGACCGCTGCCGGCCGTCGACCCGCAGGGCGAGGGCCTTCTCCGCGTAGTGCTGCGCGTGCGCGGCCGCACCCGGCTCGTGCTCCGCCAGTGTGCGGTAGGCCAGGGCCTGCATGCCGTACAGATCCTCCTCCTTGAAGGTCTGCATCCAGCTCGGCGGCGGTACGTCGCTCCGGTCCGAGACGAAGAGGTCCTCCGCCTGTCCGAGGGTGCGGCGCATGGCCTGGCCTTTGCCCATGGAGGCCTGTGCCCAGGCCTCGATGGTGTAGAGCATCGCCCTGGTGCGGGGCAGCACCTGTTCGCCGGAGCCGGACTGGGCGAGTTTCATCAGGTCGAGTGCGTCGTCGGGCCGGCCCAGGTGCACCATCTGGCGGGCCGCCCGGGAGAGCGCCTCGCCGGCGCGGGGCCGGTCACCGCCCTCTCGCGCGGCATGGGCGGCGATGACGAAGTACTTCTGGGCCGTGGGTTCGAGGCCGACGTCGTGGGACATCCAGCCCGCCAGGACGGCGAGGTTGGCGGCGACGCCCCACAGGCGCCGCTGGAGATGGTCGGGGTGCCGGTAGGCGAGCATGCCGCCCACCTCGTTGAGCTGGCCCACGACCGCCTTGCGCTGCAGGCCGCCGCCGCGGGCCGCGTCCCAGGCCCGGAACACCTCGACCGAGCGCTCCAGTTCCTCGATCTCCTGCGACCCGATGGGGGCGGCCTCGTAGCGGTCGAACCCAGCGGGGTCGGCATGCAGGGGATCGTCGAACTGGGGGGCATCGGCGGTGAGGGTCGGATCGATGTGCAGCCAGTCGTGCATGGCGCTGCTTAGTGCGGATCCTGCGGTGAGCGCGACACCCGCGCCCACCAAGCCGCGTCGGTTGAGCATGAGGTCCATTCCCGTGAATTCGGTGAGGACCGCGGCGGTTCGGTCGGGCGCCCACGGCATGCCGTCGGGATGTTCCGCACTCCCGTCGCCCTGCCGTTTCCCCGTACGCCCGTGCCGGACCAGACCGAGGTCCTCGATGGTCACGACACGGCCGAGACGCTCGGTGAACAGAGCCGCCAGCACCCGCGGCACGGGATCACGCGGGATCTCTCCCATGTCGATCCACCGCCGCACCCGCGAGGTGTCGGTCGAGAGCTGGGGGTGGCCCATGGCCGCCGCCTGCCGATTGACCAGCCTCGCGAGTTCACCCTTGGACCAGCCGGCCAGGCCGAACAGGTCCGAAAGTCGGGTGTTGGGTTGTCCGCTCACGTCAAGCCCCCAGGTTCTCGGCTGAGTTGACAGTAGCCCCGTGTCAGTTGCTCCGGGACTATTCGCCAGGGTTCGCCAGGGTGCGCCAGATGGTGTGCCACTGCACATCTGGTGTCAGGTAGGAACGCGCCACCCCGACCCGGTCACCGACGGACATTCCCCAGGGTGCACCTGAGGGGCCGGGCCGGGTAGCGCGTGTGGTTCTCAGGCACAGCAGGCACACGAAGGGATCTGTCTCGCCCATGTACGCAGCATCGTCCTCCGTGTCCGCCCCGCCCCGGTCGCCGCTTCTCCGCCCGGCGGGCGGCGGCCCCTACCTCGACCCCGCGCGGCCGGCGGCCCCCGTACCGGGTACGGGCAGGACGCGGCGCGTACCGGGGCTCGGCACCCAACCGCTCAGCGGGAGACTCGACTTGTCCGGCCCACAGGGCGCCCAGCTGCGCACGGCGATCGCGTCGGTGCACCGGATCTGCCCGGAGTTCGCGCCGGTGCAGGTGCTGCGCCGCAGCGGACGCTCCGTGCTCCTGGTCGGTACGACGGGACGCAGCACAGCCGTCGCCAAGTGTTTACTCGACCATTCCCCGGTGTGGGCCGAGCGGATCCGGCACGAGATAGCCGCCTACCGCTCGTTCGTCCGGCACCGTCCTCCGGTGCGCGTCCCCCGCCTGATCGCGGCGGACCCGGACAACTGCACCCTGGTCATCGAGCGGATGCCCGGCCGGGTGGCGGCCCTGCACCGGCACCCTGCGGAGGCTCCGCCGCGGGCGGACGTCAGGGCGGCACTCGGCGCGGTCTGCCGGCTCAACGCCTGGCGGCCTCCGGCGGGCACCTTCGACGCCCCGCTCGACTACGCGGCCCGGATCTCCCGCTTCCACGAGCTGGGTCTGCTCACCGACCGGGACATGGGGGACCTCCAGAAGCTGCTGCACGGCATCGCGGCGACCGCGGGCCGGCAGGGCATGGGCCAGTTCTGTCACGGCGATGCTTTGCTCTCGAACATCCTGCTCTCACCGGCCGGTCCAGTGCTGGTGGACTGGGAGCACGCGGGCTGGTATCTGCCGGGGTACGACCTGGCGACGCTGTGGTCGGTCCTCGGAGACGCCCCGGTGGCCCGCCGTCAGATCAGCCAGATGGCCCAGTCGGCGGGTCCGGTCTCACGGGACGCCTTCCTGGTGAACCTGATGCTCGTACTGACCCGTGAGATCCGTACCTACGAGACGGCCGTGCAGCGTTCGATGCACGACACGACCCCGGCGGCACCGGGCGTGGCCCACCCGGGTGCTGCGCCGTCCGGCGAGGAACAGCGGCTGCTGCTGAGGCGGCTGCACGACGACTGCCAGCTGGCCCGTCGGGCCGTACGCGCGGCGGTCGGCACTCGCTGACGGGGACGGTGGTCCGCGGTGCGCCCTGTGAAGCGGCGCACCGCGGACCTTCGTATGTGCGGGGTACCTTCGCGAATCCCGGTCAATGGTGTACGCCACTGACGCTCCGCAGGCCCACGGGGTCGCCGCCACGAAACTCCCGTGCACCTCGATTGACATGGGAAATCACCTGCCGCTGGGCATGATTGACGGATCGTCGGCAAGCCGGTAGCACTGACGCACGCCCGGCCCCGCACGACTCATCGTGTTCGATCGTCCCAGGAGGCTGCCTTGCGAGGATCCGTCACCGACACCGACAGAGCCACCCGGAGAGTGGTCGGCGCGCTGGCCGGCACCGTCCTTCTGCTGCCCCTGCTCGGCGCGGCCCCGTCGCAGGCCGGGGACGCCTCGGCCGGGCTGCAGCGGGCCTTCGCCTCGGCGGCCGCCGAGTACCACGTGCCGCAGAGCGTGCTCCTCGGCGTCTCCTATCTCCAGTCCCGCTGGGACGGTCACGCCGGGGCGCCCAGTGTGACCGGCGGCTACGGCCCGATGCATCTCACCGACGCCCGTACCGCGCTCGCCTCGGCACCGCACCATGGCGAGGGCACGGAGGACGCCCGCGGTGACAGCGCCCGCGCCGCCCTGCTCCCCCGGACGCAGGTGCCGGCGACCACCGACATCCCGGCCCGCCTGGAGACCCTGCCGAAGGCGGCCGGGCTGACCGGCCTCAGCGCCGAGGAACTGCGCAGCGACCCCGCGTCGAACGTCGCCGGCGGTGCCGCGTTGCTCGCCGCCGCCCAGAAGGACCTCGGCGAACCGCTGAGCCAGGACCCGGCGGACTGGTACGGCGCGGTGGCCCGCTTCTCCGGCGCGGACGACAGCGCGACGGCGGCGGCGTACGCGAACGATGTGTACGACGTGCTGCGCACCGGCGAGGAGCGCACCACCGACGCGGGCCAGCAAATCGCCCTGGCCGCCCAGCCGGGCCTCGCCCCCGACACCGCGCAACTCGCCGGGGCCGGACTGCGGAAGCCGAAGGCGGGCGACACCGAGTGCCCGAAGACGGTGTCGTGCGAGTGGATCCCGGCGCCGTACGAGCAGTTCGGGGACAACGACTACGGCAACCACGATCTGGGTGACCGTCCGGCCTCGCAGAGCATCAAGTACATCGTCATCCATGACACGGAGGGTGCCTGGGAGGGTGTCCTCAACCTGGTGCAGGATCCGACCTATGTGTCGTGGAACTACACGCTGCGCTCGACCGACGGTCACATCGCCCAGCATGTGAAGGCCAAGGACGTGGCCTGGCACGCGGGCAACTGGTACGTCAACGCCAAGTCGATCGGTCTGGAGCACGAGGGCTTCCTCGCGAACCCGGACGCCTGGTACACGGAGGCGATGTACCGGTCCTCGGCGCGGCTGGTGACGTACCTCTCCGCGAAGTACGGCGTCCCGCTGGACCGGCAGCACATCCTCGGCCACGACAACGTACCCGGTCCCACGACCTCGACCGTCGCGGGCATGCACACGGATCCCGGCCCGTACTGGGACTGGCGGCACTACTTCGAGCTGCTGGGCCACCCGTTCAAGACGACGTCCACCAGGCTGGGCGGCCTGGTGACGATCCGCCCGGACTACGCCACCAACCAGCCGCGGTACACAGGCTGCGTCACCAGTGGCGAGCCCTGCGCTTCCCACGGTTCGAGCGAGGTACGGCTCTACTCGGCCCCCGACGAGAGCTCTCCCCTCATCGCGGACATCGGCATCGGCAGGGCCCCCACCATCGACGTCAACGACCTGTCGTCGCGGGTCTCCACCGGTCAGCAGTACGCGGTCGCCGATCGCGACGGTGACTGGACGGCGATCTGGTACCTGGGCCAGAAGGCCTGGTTCAAGAACCCGCAGAACGACCCGACGGCGGTGAGCGCGGCCGGCCTCGTCGTGACGCCGAAGGAGGGCCTGGACAGCGTCCCGGTGTACGGCCGTGCCTACCCGGAGGCCGCCGCCTATCCGACGGGTGTTCCGGCACAGGCGGTGTCGCCGCTGCCGTACAAGGTGCTCAAGGGCCAGTCGTACGTCGTCGGTGACAAGGTGCCGGGTGAGTACTACTACGCGGTCACCTTCACGGCGGATTCGCACCAGGTCGTGGTCGGGCAGGACCTGTACTACGAGATCCAGTACGGCCACCGGGTGGCGTTCGTGCGGGCGGCGGACGTCGACGTGAAGCCCTCGGCCCGGCGCTAGTCAGGCAGCTTCGCCGGTACGGGACGTCCGGCAGGTGGCGGCTCCACTCCTCGTGGGTGAGGCCGCCACCGGCACGTCGGCAGACGGTCTCGGCGGCGCCGTCCGCTCCGACCGGGTAGGTCTGCAGGGGAGCCTACGGCGAGGTGTCCCGTGAGGGTCGCGAGCGGAGGATCAGCCCTGCTGGAACAGCTCCGCCGGCAGCGGCTTGAGGAGGGCGTACAGGTCGTCCGTGATCGGGCGGTCCCAGGCGGCGATGGTCACCTGGACGTTGTCGCTGCGGTCGAACTGGACGCAGGAGATCCGGCTCTCCGAGAGCTTGAGGCGGCGCACGATCAGGAGGTTGTCGCCCTGCATCACCGGCATGTCCTCGGCGCCGACGACGGTCACCTCCTCGTCGTTCTCCAGCGCGATCAGCAGTTGCGCCACCTCGAAGGGGACCTGGCCCTCGGGGACCTCGCGGGCCGGGGAGCCCTCGGGCAGATTGCCGATGATCATCGCGGGGCCACGGCCGCCGAAGAGGTCGTAGCGCAGGAAGACGCCCTGGCAGGTGCCGTCGGGGGCGGGCAGGAGCCCCGCGCCGAGGTTGCCGGGCCAGTCGCCCGGGTCCATGGCCAGGACATCGAAGTCGGGGCCTGCGGGGGTTGCGCTACGGCGGCGGAGGAACGACATGCGCCCATGGTAATGGGCGGTGACGTGGTCGTGCGGGGGGAGGTGAGGGCTGATCGCGCCCCTCAGCTGGGACCACTCACCGCACCCAGACCGGTACGGTCCGTTCCCGGTTTGCGGTATACCGCCGACAGCAGGCGCACCGCTGTCGGCTTTCCCACGCTCATCTCCTTCGCGATCCCTGCCTCCGAACAGCCCTCCGCCGCCAGGTTGGCCGCCGTACCCTCGCGTGCCGTGAGCGTGTCCGTTGCCGCGCTGTGCAGGCGGCGCGGGCGCATGCCTGCCGCGGCCAGTTCGTCGCGAGCCGATTCGATCAGGCCGTCGGCGCCGCACTGTGCGGCCGTGTCCAGGCCGCGGTAGAGGTTCTCGGCCGCCTCCCGGGAGCGCCCCGTACGGCGGAGATCCGTGCCCAGGGCACCGGCGCACAGGCGAGCCCGTACGCGGCCGGGGAGCGTGCCAGGTGGGCCACGGACTCCTCAAGGAGTTTCATCCGGGCCGAGCCCGAGGAGACCTCTGCGGCCGGTCGCAGTGCCTGGCCCACGGCGGACGGTGCTCCGAACTGACGTGCGCGGGCGCCCGCTTCGAGGGCGGTGGTGACGGCACGTTCGGGGGCGTCGTGGCTCTCGGCGCGGGGCGAGGTGGAGCTGCCAGGGGCACCATGCGGGGTTGCGCATGCCGCGTGGTTCCGTACGAGGCGGGCGAACGGCGACGGCGCTGAGCGGTTCCAGGTCGAGCGGGTGTCAGCCGGCCCGGCCGGGAAGTGACCTGAACAGCTCGACGTGGTCGGGTAGTTCGTCGGGCCGATAGGCGGCGACGACCAGTAGCGGGAGTTGCTCGGCGCGGGGCGCGAACGCGGCCGGCCGGCCGGCGCAGTGATTCGGGGTCGGCCCAGTGGGCGTCGTCCAGCACCATCGGGGCGCGCAGGACGGCGAGATGGGTGAGCACCCAGTCGAGTCCGTCGCGCAGGCCCTGCGGGTGGGGCGGTGCTCCGTCGTGCAGGCCCTGCTATCAGGAGTTGGCGGGAGCCATGGGAGGCGACCCGCTGTTCCTGGTCGCGGCCGCGGGCGGACAGTACGGTGCAGCCCCGGGAGGCAGCGCGGCGGCGGACCTCGGCGAGCAGGGTGGTCTTGCCGATGCCGGGCCGGCGCCGGCCTCGGCGAGCAGGGCACCGCGGGAACGGCCCGTACGGTTCGGCGCCGTCCGTGCGCAGCCCGGTGAGCTCCCCCAACGCCTCGTCGACGGCGGCGAGTTCACTCTCCCGTTCCAGGAGAGTTCTTCTGTTCCACGGGCACACACCGTGACCTACAGGCACCTCAGGGTACGTCTCCGGGGTGCCGGGCGGGCCTTTGTCGACCCACCCCGGCTTCACCTCCGGAAGCCGCCCCTTCCCTTCCCGGGGCCGGCCTCGCGCTCAGGCGTCGGCTCCAGGAGGGGACTCAAGGCCGCGTGTCCGGGGACGTGGCTCAGGTGAGGTCGAACTCTCCTTCCCGCGCCCCTGACACGAACGCGCCCCACTCCGCGGGGGTGAAGATCAAGGAAGGGCTCTCAGGGCGGCCGCTGTTGCGCATCGCGATGAACCCCTCGACAAAGGCGATCTGAACATCCCCCCGACCGCGGCTGCTCGAGTGCCAATCGGCGTTGCTCAGGTCCAGCTCCGGCTTGTCCCAGCCCATGAGCGGCTGCTGCTGGATGGTGGTCTCGGCCACGTCCGTGCTCCTCCCGATTGCGTCGTCCGCGGCCAGCCTAGCGATCCACTTCGGCCGCCGACAGGCCACGTGAGGGGGACCTTTCCGGAGGCTTTTCACGCATCTGGGGGTTCGGACCCCACGAGCCACATGGAGAAGAACTGGGATCCGCCGCCGTAGGCGTGTCCGAGCACCCTGCGGGCGCCGTCCACCTGGTGTTCCCCGGCCTGTCCGCGGGCCTGGAGCGCGGCCTCGGCGAAGCGGATCATGCCGGAGGCGCCGATCGGATTGGTGGACAGGACCCCGCCCGACATGTTGACGGGCAGGTCCCCGTCCAGCTCGGTGACCCCGGCCTCGGTGAGCTTCCAGCCCTCGCCCTCGTCGGCGAAGCCGAGGTTCTCCAGCCACATCGGCTCGTACCAGGAGAACGGCACGTACATCTCGACGGCGTCGATGTCCCGGCGCGGGTCGGCGATCCCGGCCTGCCGGTACACATCGGCCGCGCAGTCCTTGCCGGCCTGCGGCGACACGGCGTCCTTGCCCGCGAAGAGCGTCGGCTCGCTGCGCATCGCGCCGCCGAGCATCCAGGCCGGGGGGCGGGGCGCGCGGGCGGCTCCGGCCCGGTCGGTGAGCACCATCGCGCAGGCGCCGTCGGAGGAGGGGCAGGTCTCGGAGTAGCGGATGGGGTCCCAGAGCATGGGCGAGGCCTGGACCTTCTCCAGGGTGATGTCGTGTTCGTGCAGATGCGCGTACGGGTTCTTGAGCGCGTTGCGGCGGTCCTTGTACGCCACCAGCGAGCCGACCGTGTCGGGCGCGCCGGTGCGTCGCATGTACGCGCGCACGTGCGGCGCGAAGAAGCCGCCGGCCCCGGCCAGCAGGGGCTGCTGGAAGGGGATCGGCAGGGACAGGCCCCACATGGCGTTGGACTCGGACTGCTTCTCGAAGGCGAGGGTGAGCACGGTGGAGTGCACCCTGGACGCCACCAGGTTCGCGGCGACCAGTGCCGTGGAGCCGCCCACGCTGCCCGCCGTGTGCACCCGCAGCATCGGCTTGCCCACCGCGCCGAGCGC
Source organism: Streptomyces sp. NPDC019531 (assembly GCF_044903305.1). Classification (NCBI taxonomy): domain Bacteria; kingdom Bacillati; phylum Actinomycetota; class Actinomycetes; order Kitasatosporales; family Streptomycetaceae; genus Streptomyces; species Streptomyces sp. NPDC019531. Next base: position 19,270 of record NZ_JBJDQL010000053.1, read on the forward strand.
GTCGGCCAGGTACAGCTCCGGCATCATGACGCCCTCGAAGAAGTCGGGCGCCTTGCCGATCACCACGGCATCGATGTCGGCCCAGGTCGACTCGGCGTCGTCGAGCGCCCGCACGGCCGCCTCGCGGACGAGCCCGGCGATCGACACGTCCCGGCGGGCCGCGACGTGCTTGGTCTGGCCGATGCCTACGACGGCCACGGGCTCCTTGCTCATCGGGGATCCCCTTCGAGTACGGCGACCAGGTTCTGCTGGAGACAGGGCCCGGAGGTGGCGTGGGCGAGGGCCCGGTCGGACTCGCCCCGGTGGATACGGGCGGCGGCCTCGCCGATGCGGGCGAGTCCGGCGGCCATCATCGGATTGGCGGCGAGGGCACCGCCGGAGGGGTTGACCCTGGTGGAGTCGTCAAGGCGCAGCGCCTTGCGCAGGACGACCTCCTGCGAGGTGAAGGGCGCATGCAACTCGGCGGTGTCCACGGGCCGTTCGAAGGCCCCGGCCTTCTCTGCGGCCAGCCGGGTGGAGGGCGAGTCGGTGAGGTCGCGGACGCCGAGCGAGTGCGCCTCGATGCGGTGGTCGATGCCACGGATCCAGGCGGGCCGCTCACAGAGCTCCCTGGCCCTTTCGCCCGCCGCGAGGACCACGGCGGCGGCCCCGTCGCCGATGGGCGGGCAGTCGCCGGTACGGAGCGGTCGTACGAGGTAATCCCCCTGCGGGACCGGGCCTTTGAGCTGTGCGCGGGGGTTGTCGGTGGTGCGGCTGCGGGCGCCGATCGCCGCCAGCTCCGGCTCGTCCGTGTCACCCGCGTCGATGAGTGCCTGCGCCTGGAGGGCGGCGAGGGCCACGGAGTCCGGCCACAGGGGAGCGACGTAGTACGGGTCGAGCTGCCGGGTGAGCACGTCACGCAGGGAGCCGGGCGAGGACTTGCCGTAGGAGTAGACGAGCGCGGTGTCGGCGTCACCGGTCAGGAGTTTGATCCAGGCCTCGTACAGCGCCCAGGCCCCGTCCATCTCGACGTGCGACTCGGAGATGGGCGGCCAGGCGCCGACGCCGTCGAGGGCGAGGGTGAAGGAGAAGGCACGCCCCGCGAGGTAGTCGCTGGAGCCGGAGCAGGTGAAGCCGATGCCGGCGGTCTTCAGGCCGGTCTGCGCGAGGGCGTCGTGCAGGACCGGCATGAGCATCTCCACCTCGGACAGTTCCGCGGTGGAGCGCAGGGTGTCGGACTGGGCGAAGGCGACAACCGCGATGTCACGCGTCACAGCAGCTCCTTGTAGGTGTCGTACTCCGCGTCGGGTTCACCGGTCGGCCGGTAGTGGTCCGGATAGCGTCCGCCCTCGGTCCACACCGGCTCGACCCTGAGCCCCATGCGGACCTGGTCGTACGGGATCCCGCCGATCCGGCCGTGCAGCGCGAGGTCGGCGCCGTCGAGGGCGATGTGGGCGTAGACGTACGGCACCTCGATGTCGAGGTTCTTCGCCTTGATGTTGACGATGCAGAAGGTGGTGACTGTGCCGCTGGGCCCCACTTCCACTTGTTCCGCTGTGGCGACGCCACATGTGGGGCAGGCACCCCTGGGTGGCACGTAGACCTTGCGGCAGACGGGGCAGCGCTCGCCCACGGCCCGCCGTTCGGTTTCCAGGGCCTTGATGTAGGCGGTCTGGGCGCGGCCCGGTGAGTAGGTGTAGTCGAGGCGGGCCTGGGCGACGATGCCGTGTACCGGGTCGTCGAACTCGCCCGCGTGTACGCGGACTTGGGATTCGTCCCCGTCGTACGGCTCGAAGCAGGCGATGTCGGTGATCGCGCCGACGCGTTCCTCGGCCCAGCGGACACGGACGCGCATGCCGGTGTGCACGGCGTCGGGGCCGGGGGTATCGAGGGCGTGCAGGAGGGCGGTGTCGGCGTTGTCGAGCTTGACCAGAACCCAGGCGAAGGGCGTTTCCAGTGGCTGGCCGCGGCGCGGTTCGTGGTTCCAGGCCCAGGTGGTGACGGTGCCGGTGAGACCGACGTGGACGAGCTCGCGGATCTCCTCGGCGGTGACCGGGTCGTACTCGACGGGCGGAACCAGGGTCCGACCGTCGCGGGTCTTCACCCCGAGGATCACACGCTCCCGCAGACCGGTCAGAAAGGCGCTCTGGACGGGCCCGAGGGACCGGGTGAAGGGAAATTCGACGACGAGCGGCGCCTTGAGTACTTCAGCCATCGGCGCGGGTCTCCTTTGGAGATCGGGTGCGGGAGGCGCCCCGTCAGGGGCGCGGGGAACTGCGCGATGAGCCACAGACGGCCGACAGCCTTGACTCGGCCCGAGCCGCCACGGCGCTACGTACGCTTGTAAACAGGCGACCGCTTCTCCGCGAAGGCGCGCGCCCCCTCCTTCGCATCGGCGGTATCAAAGATCGGCCACCCCCGCTTCAACTCGGCGGCCAGCCCATCGGTCTCCGTCATCTCCGCCGTCTCGTACACCGAAGCCTTCACCGCCTCGACGGCCAACGGACCGCACCCGTTGATCAGTTCGGCGATCTCCAGAGCCTTGGCGCGAGCCGTGCCATCCGGGACGACATGCCCGACCAGCCCGATGTCGGCGGCCTCCCGCGCGGTGTACGGCCGCCCGGTGAGCAGCATCTCCAGCGCGTGGGTGCGCGGTATCTGGCGCTGCAGCCGGACCGTGGAGCCGCCGATCGGGAACAGGCCGCGCTTGACCTCGAACAGGCCGAAGGTCGCGGACTCCCCTGCGACCCGGATGTCGGTGCCCTGGAGCATTTCGGTGCCGCCCGCGACGCAGTAACCCTCGACCGCCGCGATCACCGGTTTGCGGGGGCGGTGGTGGCGCAGCATCGCCTTCCAGTGCAGGTCCGGATCGGCGGTCAGCCGATCCCGGTACTGCTCGCCTCCGGAGCTCTTGCCGGCGAGGGCCTTGAGGTCCATGCCGGCGCAGAACGAGCCGCCCGCGCCGGTGAAGACGACCGAGCGGATCGAGTCGTCCGCGTCCGCCTCCACCCAGCCGTCGTAGAGGCCCACCAGCATCGGCAACGAGAGCGCGTTCTTCGCCTCCGGCCTGTTGAGCGTGAGCACCAGTGTGGCGCCCTCGCGCTGGATGTCGAGGTGTTCCGTCCCACCCATCGCCCGTCTCCCCTCTGCCGGAACGAGAACAGGTTGCAGGAGGCGCCGATGCACTTCAAGGGTTTTCTGACAGTCAGTCAGATTTCTTCGCGCGAACTCTTCACAGTCACGCCGCCCTTTGCTCTGATGACCGGCGAACCGTCCAGCAGCCAGGCCGCGTCGGGTCAGGAGGAGCCGGTGGAGTACAACCTTGCCGACCTGTTCGAGTCGGTCGTCGACGTGGTGCCGGAACGTGAGGCGCTCGCGTACATCGACATCCCGGGTACGGGTGCGGAGCGCCGTCTGACGTACGCGGAACTGGACGCGGCGGCCAATCGCATCGGGCACCATCTGCTCGACAGCGGCATTCGCGCCGGTGAGCACGTCGGGCTGCACCTCTACAACGGCGTGGAGTACGTACAGGCGCTACTGGGGTGCATGAAGGCACGGATCGTCCCCGTGAACGTCAACTACCGTTATGTAGAGGATGAGTTGGTCTATCTCTACCGGGATGCCGATCTCGCGGGGCTGGTCTTCGACGCGGAGTTCACGGACCGGGTGACGGCCGCGCTGCCGCTCGCGGAAGGGCTGCGCCATCTGGTGCGGGTGGGGAACGGGGAGCCGGATGACGGGCTGCCAGCGGTGGATTTCGCCGAAGCGGAGGCCTCCGGTTCGCCGGAGCGCGGGTTCCCGGTGCGGTCCGGCGACGACCAGTTCATCATCTACACCGGCGGCACCACCGGGATGCCCAAGGGCGTGATGTGGCGCCAGGAGGACCTGTTCTTCTCCGGATTGGGCGGTGGAGCGCCGACCGGGGAGCCGGTCAAGAGGCCCGAGGAGCTCGCCGAGCGGGTCGCGGCGGGCGGAGCCGGGATCACCTTCTTCCCCACTCCCCCACTGATGCACGGCACCTCCACACTCACCGCGCTCATCGGCTTCAACTTCGGCCAACGGGTCGTACTGCACCGCAAGTTCGTGCCCGAGGAGGTGCTGCGGACCGTCGAGGCGGAGAAGGTCAACGCGATGTCACTGGTGGGCGACGCGATGCTGCGGCCGCTCATCGACGCGCTGGAGGGGCCGATGAAGGGCACCGACATGTCGTCGGTGTTCAGCGTGTCCTCGTCGGGCGCGATCATGTCGGACACGGTGAGCCGGCAGTTCCGGGCGCTCGTCCCGAACGCCATGCTGCTCAACAACTTCGGCTCCTCCGAGTCCGGTTTCAACGGGACGGCGACGGAGGACTCAGGGCCCGAGCGGGGTTTCCGCGTCCGGGTCAACTCCCGTACCCAGGTGGTCGATCCGGCCATGCACGAGCCGGTGGCCGTGGGCGAGGTGGGGCGGGTCGCGCAGTGCGGGCATGTGCCGCTCGGCTACTACAACGACCCACGGAAAACCGCCGAGACCTTCTTCGAGAAGGACGGTGAGCGGTGGGTGCTGCTGGGTGACATGGCCACCGTGGACGAGGAGGGGGTCGTCACCGTCCTCGGGCGGGGCTCGCAGTGCATCAACACGGGTGGCGAGAAGGTGTACCCGGAGGAGGTCGAGCAGGCACTGAAGGCCCATCCGGACGTGTACGACGTGCTCGTCGCCGGGGTGCCGGACGTGAAGTGGGGACACCACGTCGCCGCCGTGGTGCAGTTGCGCGAGGGTGCCGGACAGATGTCCCTGGACGAGCTCCAGACGCACTGCCGGTCGCGGCTCGCGGGATACAAGGTCCCCCGCCAGCTGGTTCTCGCGGAGTCCATCCGCCGGTCCCCGAGCGGCAAGGCGGACTACCGGTGGGCGCAGAAGGTGGCGGTGGCTGCGGACGGGTGACCACGGAAAACCGGCTGCGTGCGATTGAACAGAACCTGACGTGCGAACGTACTGGTGGTGGCAGGCTCGGTCAGCGGGCCCTGTTCGTCATGCCGTCGAGGCAGGACCGCACGCCATCGCAAGACCGCACGGAAGGACCACCGAGTGTCGCTCTTCACTCGCTCTCGTCAACTGCCCGGTACCGCTGGGGGCGAGGCGGAGGCGGATGGTGGGGGTGCGACGGGGGAAGAGGTGACGGAGGAGGTCGTAGAGGACTCCGGGGCGGCCGAGTTCACCGAGGACACGGAGCTCCCCCGGGCCACCGAGGACGCGGAGACCTCCGGGGCCGGTGACGAGCCCGGTTCCTCCGACGACTCACCCGCCTCCCCGCGCCCCGGCTGGTTCGGCTGGCGCCGCCGCTACCCCCGTACGGCCCGTGGTGTGTCCGTCGGGACCAGCGTGCTGGCCGGGGTGTTGGTGCTGCTCGTGCTGCTCTTCCCGAACCGACTCGACCACATGAACCTCCGGTCGTTCTTCCGGCTCCCCGTCGAGGCGATCGTCCTCGCGGCCGTCCTTCTCGTGCTGCCGCCGAAGGCACGCCGGATCGCGGCGGTCCTCTTCGGGATGTTCCTCGGTCTGTTCACCCTCCTGAAGTTCCTGGACATGGGCTTTTACCAGACCCTGGCCCGGCCGTTCGACCTGGTCTTCGACTGGATCATGCTGGGCAACGCGACGGACTGGCTCAGGGAGTCGTTCGGCCGCACGGGCGAGGTGCTCGCGATCACCGGGGTGATCGTCCTGATCGTCGCGGTCCTCGCGCTGTGCACGCTCGCGGTGCTGCGTCTGACGAACCTCATGTCCCGGCACCGTCCCGTGGCGGTTCGCACCACACTCGTCCTCGGAACCGTGTGGGTCACGTGCTTCACGCTCGGCGTCCAGTTCGGCGGGGTCTCCTTCGCCACCAAGGGCAACACCGAGTTCCTCGCCAACCGCGTGCAGCACGTGCGCAACGGCCTCGGGGACGCCAAGGTCTTCGAGAAGGAGTCCGCCGTCGACGCCTTCGCCGCCACCCCTCCCGACCAGCTCCTGACCGGACTGCGCGGCAAGGACGTGCTGTTCACGTTCATCGAGAGCTACGGCCGGGTGGCGATCGACGATCCGGCGATGGCACCGGAGATCGACGCGACGCTCAAGGAGGGCGACGCGCGGCTCAAGGCGGCCGGCTTCGCCTCGCGCAGCGGCTGGCTGACGTCCCCGGTGACGGGCGCCGGCAGCTGGATGGCCCACTCGACGTTCCTGTCCGGCCTGTGGGTCAAGAACCAGCAGCGGTACCTGAACCTCACCAGCAGTGACCGCGCGACCCTCACCAGCTACTTCCAGAAGACGGGTGACTGGCGCACGGTCGGCATCGTGCCAGGTGTGCGGAAGTCCTGGCCGGAGGGCAAGTACTTCGGCCTCGACCACATCTACGACTCCACGCACCTCGGCTACAAGGGCCCCTACTTCAGCTGGACGCCGGTGCCGGACCAGTTCAGCCTGGAGGCCTTCCAGAAGCTGGAGCACGGCAAGAAGAACCGTGACCCGATCATGGCGGAGATCATCCTGGCCTCCAGCCACAACCCCTGGTCGCCGATCGCCCACACCATCGACTGGGACGACCTCGGGGACGGGTCGATCTTCGAGCAGATCAAGAAGGAGGGCACCGACCCGACCGAGGTCTGGAAGAGCCAGGAGCGGGTGCGCACCGAGTACCGCAAGGCCATCCAGTACTCCGTGGACAGTCTGACCCAGTGGATGCAGCGCTATGGCGACGAGAACACGGTCCTCGTCTTCCTCGGCGACCACCAGCCCGTCCCGACGGTCACCAAGGGCTCCACCAGCAAGGACGTGCCGATCACGATCGTCGCCAAGGACCCGAAGGTCCTTGACCGGGTCGCCGACTGGAACTGGACCGAGGGCCTCAAGCCCGCCGACAACGCGCCTGAGTGGGGCATGGACAAGTTCCGGGACCGCTTCATGACGGCGTTCGCGAAGTGAACCGCGGCAGTGCGGTCGGCCCGGCCAGGGCCGCACGCGCGACCCGCTAGTCGGCGAACCGGTCCCTCAGCTCCCGCTTCAGGATCTTCCCGCTCGCGTTCCGCGGCAGCTCGTCCACGAACAGCACCCGCTTAGGTGCCTTGAAGTGGGCGAGCTTCTCGCGTGCGTGGTCGAGGAGTTCGGCCTCGGTGACCTCGCCGCGCGGGACGACGACCGCCGTGACGGCCTCGATCCACCGCTCGTCGGGCAGGCCGATCACGGCGACCTCGGCGACGGCCTCGTGCGTGTACAGGGCGTCCTCGACCTGGCGTGAAGCGACCAGCACACCACCGGAGTTGATGACGTCCTTGACCCGGTCGACGATCGTGAAGTAGCCGTGCGCGTCCCGCACCGCGAGGTCTCCGGAGTGGAACCAGCCGTCCCGGAAGGCCGCTTCCGTCTCCTCGGGCTTGTCCCAGTAGCCCTCGCACAACTGCGGTGACCTGTAGACGATTTCGCCGGGCGTGCCGTCGGGCACGTCCTTGCCCCCCTCGTCGACGACCCGCGCGTCGACGAACAGGACGGTCCGGCCGCAGGAGTCCATCCGCCCCTTGTGCTCGTCGGGCGCGAGGACCGTGGCCAGCGGACCGATCTCGCTCTGCCCGAAGCAGTTGTAGAAGGCCAGCTTCGGCAGACGCTCGCGCAGTCGTTCAAGGACGGGCACCGGCATGATCGAGGCGCCGTAGTACGCCTTGCGCAGTCCGCTGAGGTCGCGGGTGGCGAAGTCGGGGCGGTTGGACAGGCCGATCCACACGGTGGGCGGGGCGAACAGGCTGTCCGCGCGGCCTTCTTCGATCAGGTCGAAGAGGCGGTCGCCGTCGGGCGCGTCGAGGATGACGTTGGTCGCGCCGACCGCCAGGTAGGGCAGCAGGAAGACGTGCATCTGCGCGGAGTGGTACAGCGGCAGCGAGTGCACGGGCCGGTCGCCCGCGCTCAGATCGCAGGCCGTGATCGCACTCAGGTACTCGTGCACCAGGGCGCGGTGGGTCATCATCGCGCCCTTGGGCAGGGCCGTCGTCCCGGAGGTGTACAGCAGTTGGACGAGGTCGTCGGTGCGCGGCTCGGGGCCGTCGTACGGCTCTGTCGCGTCCAGGTGTGCCAGCAGTGAGTCGTCGGCGTCCCGCAGGGGCAACGTGCGTACGCCGTCCGGGAGTCGGTCCGCGAGGCCGGGATCGGCGAGGACGAGTGTGCTGCCCGACTGGCCGACGATGTAGGCGAGATCGTCGCCGGTGAGATTCTGGTTGACCGGGACGTGCACCAGCCCGGCGCGGGCGCAGGCGAGGAAGCCGATCAGATACGCGTCCGAGTTGTGGCCGTAGGCGCCCACCCGGTCACCGCGGTCGAGGCCCTGGCCGAGGAGCAGGTTCGCCGCACGCGACACGGCGTCGTCGAGTTCCTCGTACGTCCATGAGCGCTCGCCGTACTCCACCGCGACGCGCGCGGGGGTGCGCCGGGCGCTGCGCCGCAGCACCCCGTCAACCGTACTGCCGTGTCCAGGCGTCATACGCAACAACCTACCGGTACGCTCAACCGCCCCTTCCCTCAATGATGTTGGGAGGCACGATGCGCACCCGCACCAGACGCACCGTCGTCGCGGCCGTGGCCCTGTTCACCGCCACCGGCGTGCTGCCGGCCGCAGCGGCGCAGTACCAGGACCGACAGCAACATCCGTCCCACGGCGGTCTGTCCGCCACCATCCGCTACACCGAGTACGGCATCCCGCACATCCTCGCGAAGGATTACGCGGACCTGGGCTTCGGCACCGGGTGGGCGCAGGCCTCCGACCAGGTGTGCACGCTCGCCGACGGTTTCGTGACCGTGCGCGGTGAGCGTGCGCGGTTCTTCGGGGCCGACGCGGCCTCCGACTCCGCGCTCTCCTCGGCCACGAAGAACCTCTCCAGTGACCTGTACTTCCGCGGGGTGCGGGAGGCGGGCACGGTGGAGAAGCTCATGGCCACGCCGGCGCCGCTCGGTCCGAGCCGGGACGTCAAGGAGCTCATGCGGGGCTTCACGGCGGGCTACAACGCCTGGCTGAAGAAGAACCGGATCACCGACCCGGCGTGCAAGGGAGCCGCCTGGGTGCGTCCGGTGACGGTCCAGGACGTGGCCGCGCGCAACTACGCGCTGGCGGTGCTCGGCGGTCAGGGCCGGGCCGTGGACGGCATCACGGCCGCGCAGCCACCCACCTCGACGACGGCCGGGGCAGGCGCGCCCGACGCCCAGGGCACCGCCCGCGCCGCCCGTGAGCTCTTCGCCACCGACTCCGCCGACATGGGCTCCAACGCCGTGGCGTTCAGCGGGGCCACGACGGCCAACGGCCGCGGGCTCCTCCTGGGCAACCCGCACTACCCCTGGCAGGGCGGCCGCCGCTTCTGGCAGTCGCAGCAGACCATCCCCGGCGAACTGAACATCTCCGGCGGGTCGTTGCTCGGTTCGGCGACGATCTCCATAGGCCACAACGCACAGGTGGCCTGGAGCCACACCGTGGCCACCGGCGTCACCCTCAACCTGCACCAGCTGACCCTGGACCCGGGCGACCCGACCACCTACCTGGTGGACGGCAAGGCGGAGCACATGACCGAACGCAAGGTCACCGTCGCCGTGCAGGACGGCCAACCGGTCACGCGAACCCAGTGGTGGACACGGTACGGCCCGGTGGTCACCTCACTCGGTGCCGCGCTGCCGCTTCCCTGGACGGCCACCACGGCGTATGCCGTCAACGACCCGAACGCCGCCAACCTGCGCGCCTCCGACACCGCGCTCGGCTTCAGCAAGGCCCGCGGCACGGACGACGTGCTCGACACTTTGAAGCGGACACAGGGCCTGCCGTGGGTCAACACGATCGCCGCCGACTCGCGGGGGCACACCCTGTTCACGCAGTCCCAGGTGCTCCCCCGGATCACCGACGCGCTGGCACAGCGCTGCTCCACTCCCCTGGGCAAGGTCACCTACCCCGCCTCGGGGGTGGCGATCCTCGACGGCTCGCGCGGCGACTGCGCGCTGGGCAGTGATCCGGACGCCGTACAGCCGGGGATCTTCGGGCCGTCGAAGATGCCGGTCCTCAAGGACGCTCCGTACGCGGAGAACTCCAACGACAGCGCCTGGCTGGCCAATGCGGATCATCCGCTGACCGGGTACGAGCGGGTCTTCGGCACCGTGGGCACTCAGCGCTCGATGCGCACCCGTGGTGCTCTGGAGGACGTGTCCGCGATGGCGGCGCGCGGGCGGTTGACCGTACGAGACCTTCAGGCGCAGCAGTTCGCCAACCGGGTGCCCGCGGGCGACCTGGTGGCGGCCGACGCGGCGAAGGCGTGTGCCGCCCTGCCCGGTGGCATGGCAACGGGCAGTGACGGCAAGGCCGTTGACGTCGGGGAGGCCTGCGGGGTGCTCGCGGCCTGGGACCACTCTGCGGACACCGGCAGCCGGGGCGCGCTGCTCTTAGACCGGCTGTGGCGCAAGCTGCCCACGGCCCAGCTGTGGAAGGTGCCGTTCTCGGCGGCCGACCCGGTGGGCACCCCGAACGCGCTCAACACGGACGCGCCGGTCTTCGCGACGGCCCTCGCGGACACCGTCGCCGAGCTGAGGGCGGCGGGCATCCCGCTGGACTCCCGGCTCGGCGAGCACCAGTTCGTCGTACGGAACGGAAAGCGCATCTCCGTTCCGGGCGGCACGGAGTCGCTGGGCGTGTGGAACAAGGTCGAGCCGGTGTGGGACCCTGCCGGCGGCGGATACACGGAGGTGTCGACCGGGTCCAGCTACATCCAGGCGGTGGGCTGGGACGGCGGCCGCTGCCCGGTGGCCCGGACCCTGCTGACGTACTCCCAGTCCTCGGACCCGAACTCGCCGCACTTCAGCGACCAGACGCGGCTGTTCTCGGCGGAGAAGTGGGTGACGTCCCGCTTCTGCGAGAAGGACATCCTGTCGTCGCCGGCGCTGAGGGTCGTCCGGGTCCGTTCCTGATGCTCACACCGGCCGTGAGCGTCCCTCCCAGTACGGATCCCGAAGGCGTCGCTTGTACAGCTTGCCGTTGGGATCGCGGGGCATCTCGGTGATGAAGTCGACGCTCTTCGGGCGTTTGTAGCCCGCGAGTTGCGCGGCGCAGTGGGCGAGGAGGTCGGCGGCCAGGTCCGGCCCGGGTGTGTGGCCCGGGGCCGGTTCCACCACGGCCTTGACCTCCTCGCCCCAGTCGTCGTGCGGGATGCCGAAGGCGGCGGCGTCGGCGACGGCGGGGTGCTGGAGCAGGACGGACTCGATCTCGGCGGGGTAGATGTTGACGCCGCCCGAGATGATCATGTCGATCTTGCGGTCGCGGAGGAAGAGATAGCCGTCCTCGTCGAGGAGGCCGAGGTCGCCGACGGTGAAGAAGTCGCCGATGCGGTTCTTCTTCGTCTTGGCCTCGTCCTTGTGGTAGGCGAAGCCGCCGGTGTTCATCTTCAGGTACACGGTGCCGAGTTCACCGGGCGGCAGCCGGTTGCCGTCGTCGTCGAAGATCGCGAGCTCGCTGATGGGCCAGGCCTTGCCGACCGTGCCGGGCTTCTTCAGCCAGTCCTCGGCGGTCGCGAAGGCTCCGCCGCCCTCGCTGGCCGCGTAGTACTCCTCCACACAGGGGCCCCACCAGTCGAGCATCGCCCGCTTGACGTGGTCGGGGCAGGGAGCGGCGCCGTGGATGGCGTGCCGCATGGACGAGACGTCGTAGCGCGCCCGGACCTCTTCAGGCAGGGCCAGCAGGCGGTGGAACTGGGTCGGGACCATATGGGTGTGGGTGCATCCGTGGGCGTCGATCAGCCGCAGCATCTCCTCGGGCGTCCACTTGTCCATCAGGACCAGCCGGTGACCGATGTGCAGGGACGCGGCGGCGAACTGCAGGACGGCCGTGTGGTAGAGCGGCGAGCAGACGAGGTGGACGTTGTCGCCGAAGGGCCGGATGCCGAAGATGCCGAGGAAGCCGCCGAGATACGCCTCCTCCGGCAGCTTGCCGGGCAGGGGCCGGCGGATTCCGCGCGGGCGGCCCGTCGTGCCCGAGGTGTAGTTCATGACCCAGCCGAGCTCACGGTCCGCGGGCGCCGACTCCGGTTGTCCGTCGAGGAGTTCGGCATACGGCCGGAATCCGCCGACCTCGCCGACGGCGTACCGGTGGGTCGCGGGGAGGCCGGCCTCGTCGGCGGCCTGGCGTGCGGTGTCCCCGAACCGCTCGTGAGCGACCAGCACCTTCGCACCGGAGTCGGCGACGATCCAGGCGATCTCGGGGGCGACGAAGTGGTGGTTGATCGGGACCAGGTAGAAGCCGGCCTGGCTGGCGGCGAGGTGCGCGGTGAAGAACTCCGCGCTGTTGGGCAGGACGACCGCGAAGGCGTCCCCGCGTTCGAGTCCGGCGGCGCGCAGGCCGTGGACGAGCTGGTTGGCGGCGGTGTGCAGCCGGCCGGCGGTCCAGGGCGAGCTGTCGGGGGCGATGAGGACCGTCCTGGAGGGGTCCTGGGTGGCCTGGGCCCAGAAGCCCGCGGGAGGTGTGCTCGTCACTGGCCGCTCCTTCCGGCGATGCGGTTGATGCGATCGACGGCTTTCTCGAAGCCGCGGGTGAGGTCGTCGAAGACGGCCTGGACGCTGCGTTCGCTGGTCATCCGGCCGACGATCTGGCCGACGGGTGTGCCGAGAAGGGGCTCGACCTCGTACTTCTGGATGCGCGAGACCGCCTCGGCGACCAGCAGTCCCTGCAAGGGCATGGGGAGGGTGCCGGGCCCGTCGGCGGAGTCCCAGGCGTCGGTCCATTCGGTACGGAGCTGGCGTGCGGGTTTCCCGGTCAGGGCGCGGGAGCGGACGGTGTCGCCGGAGCCCGCGGCGAGGAGCTTCTCGATCAGCTTGGGTGAGGGCAGTTCGGCCTCTGTGGTGGTCAGCCATATGGAGCCCAGCCACACACCTTGGGCGCCGAGTGCCAGTGCGGCCGCCGCCTGCTGCCCGCTCCCGATGCCCCCCGCGGCAAGTACGGGCAGGGGGTCCACGGCGTCGACAACCTCCGGGGTGAGAACCATGGAGGCGATGTCACCCGTGTGGCCGCCTGCCTCGTAGCCCTGGGCCACCACGATGTCGATGCCCGCCTCCTGGTGCTTGACGGCGTGCCGGGCGCTGCCCGCGAGGGCGGCGACGAGCACGTTCCGCTCGTGGGCGCGGTCCACGACGTCGGCGGGCGGGGAGCCGAGGGCGTTGGCGAGCAGCCGGATCGGGTAGTCGAAGGCGACGTCCAGCTGGTTGCGGGCGACCTGCTCCATCCAGCCCGTGATGCGCCACCCGGAGGCCTCGCCCTCGGCGAGTTCGGGCACCCCGTACTTGGCGAGGGTGTCCTTGACGAACTGCCGGTGCCCCTCGGGGATCATGGCCTCGACGTCCGCCTCGCTGACGCCCTCGACCTTCTTGGCGGGCATGACGACGTCCAGGCCGTAGGGCTTGCCGTCGACATGGGCCTCGATCCAGTCGAGGTCGCGTTTGAGTTCGTCGGGGGCCGTGTAGCGGACCGCGCCGAGCACTCCGAAGCCGCCGGCCCGGCTGATGGCCGCGGCGACGGCGGGGAACGGCGTGAAGCCGAAGACGGCGTGCTCCAGTCCCAGTTTCTTGCTCAGCTCCGTCTGCATGGGCGCAGGATGCCGCAGTCCTCCGGACGACGGAAGAGTTTTTCTGATGCTCCGTCAGATTCAGGTCGACGACTGGGAGGCCGCTGTCCGCTCGTACGTCACCGGGGCCCTGCTCCAGGTCGACGGTGGCAGCCGGGGCTGAGTGAACGGGCACGCGCGCGTGGCGGTCAGTCGCCCAGCTCTTCCAGCACGGCCATCGCGGCGTTGTGCCCCGGCACCCCGCTCACCCCGCCGCCGCGCACGGCGCCCGCCCCGCACAGCAGCACGTTCGGGTGCCGGGTCTCCACGCCCCAGCGCCCGGCGTCCTCCTGGGCGTACGGCCAGGACAGCTCGCGGTGGAAGATGTTGCCGCCGGGCAGCCGCAGCTCCCGCTCCAGGTCGAGCGGGGTCTTGGCCTCGATGCAGGGCCTGCCGTCCGCGTCGGTGGCCAGGCAGTCGGCCAGCGGCTCGGCGAGGTGGGCGTCGAGCTGGGCGAGGGTCGACTTGAGGAGTGCGTCGCGTACGGCGTCGTTGTCCCGTTCGAAGAGCCGGGCCGGGGTGTGCAGGCCGAACAGGGTGAGCGTCTGGTAGCCCTGCTCGACGAGGTCCGGGCCGAGGATGGTCGGGTCGGTGAGCGAGTGGCAGTAGATCTCGGAGGGCGGGGCGGTGGGGAGTTGTCCCGCGTCGGCCTGGGCATGGGCGGTGGCCAGCTGTTGGTAGCCCTCGGCGATGTGGAAGGTGCCGGAGAACGCCTCGCGGGGATCGACCTCGGTGTCGCGCAGCCGCGGGAGCCGCTTGAGGAGCATGTTGACCTTGAGCTGGGCACCCTCGGCGGGGGCGGGCGGCCGGTCGCCGGTGAGAGCGGCGAGTTCCTGCGGGGAGGCGTTGACGAGGACGTGCCGGGCGCCGACCACTCCCTCGCCGTCGGCGGTGCGGTACGTGATCTCCGCCGATCGGCCGTCCGTGGAGATCCCCACGGCCTCGTGCCCGGTGGCGAGGACCGCGCCCGCGTCCCGTGCCGCTTTGGCCAGGGCGTCGGTGAGGGCACCCATGCCGCCGACGGGGACGTCCCAGGCTCCGGTGCCGCCGCCGATCACGTGGTAGAGGAAGCAGCGGTTCTGGCCTAGCGAGGGGTCGTGGGCGTCGGCGAACGTCCCGATGAGGGCGTCGGTCAGAACCACGCCCCGGACCAGGTCGTCGGAGAAACGGTCCTCCACGGCCACCCCGATCGGCTCCTCGAACAGGACCCGCCATGCCTCCTCGTCGTCCACCCGCAGCCGCAGTTCGTCACGCGTGGGCAGGGGCTCGGTGAGTGTGGGGAACACCCGCTGGGCCACCCGGCCCGTCATGTCGTAGAACCGCTGCCAGGCGGCGTACTCGAGCTCGCCGCCGGTGAGTCGGGCGAAGGCCTCCCTGGTACGCCGCTCACCACCGCCGACGAGCAGTCCGGTGGGGCGTCCGTCGCGTTCCACGGGGGTGTACGACGACACGTTCCGCGTCCGGACGCGGAAGTCGAGGCCGAGATCCCGGACGATCTTCCTGGGCAGCAGGCTGACCAGATACGAGTACCGCGACAGCCGTGCGTCCACCCCGGCGAAGGGCCGCGTGGAGACCGCGGCACCGCCGGTGTTCCCGAGCCGCTCCAGCACCAGCACGGACCGGCCGGCCCGGGCCAGATAAGCGGCGGCGACCAGTCCGTTGTGGCCCCCGCCGACGATGACGGCGTCGTAGCCGCGGTGACGTCCCTCGAGTGCAGGCATGGTTCTTCGTAACACGGGTGATCCAGGTCGGCCAGAGGGGGGACGGCACCCAGGTCACTGCGCGCCCGACGCCCTCTGTTGGCGCAGGACCGCGACCCTTCGGTAGAGCTCCACCGCCTCGGCGCCTCGTCCGAGCTGTTCCAGGCAGTGGGCCTCGTCGTTGCGGCTGGCCAGGGTGTCGGGGTGGTCGGCGCCGAGGACGCGTTCGCGGGCGGTGGCGACCCGTCGGTACTCGGTGAGGGCGTCCGCCCAGCGACCCAGCCAGCCGAGGCCCACGGCGACCTCGCGGCGGCTGACCAGGGTGTCCGGGTGGTCGGGACCGAGGACGCGCTCGCGGATCGCGCACACGTCGCGGGACTCGGCGAGGGCCTCCTCCCAGCGGCCGAGGCGGCCGAGGTTGACGCCGAGGCCGTGGCGGGCGCGGAGCGTCTCCGGATGGGCCGGGCCCTGGATGCGGGTGCGGTCCTCGATCAGGTCGCGGTAGAGCTGGAGCGCGTCGGCGCTGCGGCCGAGGCGGCCCAGGCTGATGCCGACCTCGTAGCGGGCGGAGAGGGTGTCCGGATGGTCGGGACCGAGGGCCTGGGCTCGGGCCTCGGCGACCTCGTGGTACGTCTGCAGGGCTTCTGTCCAGCGGCCCAACTGACCGAGAGCGTAGGCGACTTCGTAGCGGGTGACCAGTGTGTCGGGGTGGTGCGGGCCGAGTACCCGGGCGCGGGCGGCGGCCACCTCGCAGGCCATCCGGTACGAGTCCTCCAGACGGCCGAGTCTGCTGAGGTTGAAGGCGAGGTTGTGGCGGCAGCGCAGGGTGTCGGGGTGGTCGGGGCCCATGCCGCGCTCGCGGGCGGCGAGCACCGAGTTGTAGACCTGGTGGGCGTCGAAGTGGCGGCCCAACTGGCCCAGTACGTACGCCATTTCCTGGCGGGCGGCGAGGGTGTCGGGGTGGTCCGCGCCCAGGGCGCGGGTTCTGCTCGCGGCCACGTGTTTGTACTCGCGCAGGGCGTCGGCGGCGCGGCCGGTGCGGCTGAGGGTGAAGGCGACCTCGTAGCGGCTGGCCAGCGTGTCCGGGTGGTCGGGGCCGAGCAGGTGTTCGCGTTCGGCGGCGACCGCGCGGTGCACCTCTCCGGCCTCGGCCCAGCGGCCCAGGCGCCCGAGGCT
The DNA here is from genome assembly GCF_044903305.1 of Streptomyces sp. NPDC019531. Classification (NCBI taxonomy): domain Bacteria; kingdom Bacillati; phylum Actinomycetota; class Actinomycetes; order Kitasatosporales; family Streptomycetaceae; genus Streptomyces; species Streptomyces sp. NPDC019531. Next base: position 35,747 of record NZ_JBJDQL010000053.1, read on the forward strand.
GAGCCCGGCGTTGTGCCGTCCGGCGAGCGCGGTGACCGCCTGCGCGGAGGGCACGGGCGGCTCGTCCGGCACGGGCGCCTCGGTACGGCCGGTGGCGGAGCGGGCGATCCACTCGCCGGTGAGACCGGCTCCCGCGTCCGGGGGTGTGGTGGTGAGACCCGCGCCGGTCGCCTTGTGGCCGGTGGTCATACCGCGAGTCCAGGACGGCAGCCGGGTCTCCTGGGGGCGGGCGGGGTCGGGCAGCTCCTGCCTCCGGAAGTCGGGCTGCGGCGTCACCACGGTGGGCACATACGCCGGTGTCGTACGGCCCAGAGTGATCCGGCGGCCCAACTCACGGGCGTCGTGCGGGCGTTGTTCGGGCTGTTTCGCCAGCAGGTCGAGGATGACCTTGTCGAGGTACTCGGGGAGCTCGGCGCGGTGGCTGCGCGGCGGCCGGGGCGGGGTGTCGCGGTGACCGACGAGGATCGCCCAGGCGTCCTCCAGGTCGAAGGGCGGTGCCCCGGTGGCGATCTCGTACAGCACGCATCCCAGGGAGTACAGGTCGCTGCGCTGGTCGACCTCGGAACCCCCTATCTGCTCCGGCGACATGTAGTGCGGGGTGCCCATGGCGATGCCGGTGCCGGTCAGCCGGGAGGTGAAGTCGACGTCGTGGCCGAGGCGGGCGATGCCGAAGTCGCAGATCTTCACGGTGCCGTCGGTGAGGCGGACGATGTTCGCGGGCTTGAGGTCCCGGTGCACGATGCCCTGCCGGTGGGTGTAGGCGAGCGCCGCGGCCACCTGGTCCGCGATCTCGACGACGTCCGCGACGGGCAGCGGGTGTTGTTTGTTGTCCTCCAGGAGCTGGCTGAGGTTGCGGCCGTCCAGGAGCTCCATGACGAGGTAGAGCACCCCGTCGGACTCGCCGAAGTCATGGACGACGGTCACCCCGCGGTGGCTGAGGGCCGCGGCCACTCGCGCCTCGCGGCGGAACCGCTCCCTAAGGACCCGGGTGAACGTCTGGTCGTGCTGCCCGCCCAGCGGCTTGAGGCACTTCACGGCGACGTGGCGGCCCAGCGACTCGTCGCGGGCCCGCCACACCTCGCCCATGCCCCCGCGTCCGATCAGATCGAGCAGTCGGTACCGCCCCTGGATGAGCCTGCTGTCCCCCATCTGCTGCGACCGCCCCCGTAAAAGTTCGCCCCGCCCTCCCCTGGCCCGTCCAGTATGGCGACCTATCGTCCGAGTTTGTACGGGGCAGGCCGGGAGCCCGGGCCGAGCCGTGTCATGGCCCGGAGGATGTGTTTGGGCGGGAGTTGCCAGCGCAGACGTGCGGGAACACAGCGCAGCAGGGTGCCGGTGGCGCGCAACTGGCGGGTGACGGTGGTGGGTTCGGGGGCTTTCCTGCCGTACAACTCGTGGGCGTACGGCGGCAGGGCGGCGTATGCCAGGTGCGCCACGCGCCGCCACAGCACCTCGCGCGCCGGGACGAGGAGGGGGTGCGTCGGCGGGCGGAGGAGGAAGTCGTCCACTTCGCGGGCCTCGGGCGTAGCGGCGAGTTCGGGGCGCACCTTCTCGAAGTAGGCGGCCATCTCGGCCTGGTTCGCCGGTACGGCGTCCGGGTCCAGGCCCACCAGGCGGGCGCTGACCCGGTGTTCGGCCAGGTAGCGGTCCGCCTGCTCGTCGGTGAGGCGGAAGCCGGAGCGGCGGGCGACCTGGAGATAGGAGTCGATCTCGGCGCAGTGCACCCAGAGCAGGAGTTCGGGTTCGTCGACTCCGTAGCGTTCGCCGGTGTCGGGGTCGGTCGCCCCGAGCATGGTGTGGATCTTCCGGACCCGGGCACCGGCCCTCTCGGCGGCCTCGGCGGTGCCGTAGGTCGTGGCGCCGACGAAGTTGGCGGTGCGCATCAGCCGGCCCCAGGCGTCCTGCCTGAAGTCGGAGTTCTGCATGACTCCGCGCACGGCACGGGGATGCAGTGCCTGGAGGTAGAGCGCGCGGACGCCGGCGACCCACATCATCGGGTCGCCGTGCATCTGCCAGGTCACGGACGATGGACCGAACAAGCCCGGATCACCGGTCATGTCGGCAGGCTAACGCCGTACGCGCGGCATACCCAGGCCGATCCACGAGATGATCTCCCGCTGGATCTCGTTGTTTCCGCCGCCGAAGGTGAAGATCACCGCCGAGCGGTAGCCGCGTTCCAGTTCACCGTGCAGGACGTCACCGGCCGAGCCCTCCTTCAGCGCGCCGGCCGCCGCGACGATCTCCATGAGCCACGCGTAGGCGTCCCGGCGGGCCTCGGAGCCGTAGACCTTGACGGCGGAGGCGTCCTGTGGGGTGAGAGTGCCGTCCTGGACGGCGTTCACCATCCGCCAGTTGAGGAGTTTGAGCGCGTCGAGGCGGGTGTGGGTCTGGGCGAGACGGCGGCGCACCCAGGGCAGGTCGATCACACGTCGGCCGTCGGCGAGCTTGGTCTCGCCCGCCCAGCGCTGCACGTTCCGCAGGGCGCGAATCGCCATGGTGCCGTGGGCGGCGAGGGTGACCCGCTCGTGGTTGAGCTGGTTGGTGATCAGCCGCCAGCCCTGGTTCTCCGCGCCGACCCGGTGGGAGACCGGGACGCGGACGTTCTCGTAGTAGCTGGCCGTGGTGTCGTGCGAGGCGAGGGTGTTGATGACGGTGCAGGAGTAGCCCGGGTCGGTGGTCGGCATCAGGAGCATGGTGATGCCCTTGTGCGGCGGGGCGTCCGGGTCGGTGCGGACGGCGAGCCAGACCCAGTCGGCGGTGTCGCCGTTGGTGGTCCAGATCTTGTGGCCGTTGACGACGTACTCGTCGCCATCCCGCACCGCGCGCGTCTTCAAGGAGGCCAGGTCGGTGCCCGCGTCGGGCTCGCTGTAGCCGATCGCGAAGTCGATCTCGCCGGAGAGGATGCGCGGCAGGAACCAGGATTTCTGTTCCTCGGTGCCGTACTGCATGATCGTCGGCCCGACGGTGTTGAGGGCCATCAGCGGCAGCGGTACGCCTGCCTGGGCGGCCTCGTCGAAGAAGATGAACTGTTCCATCGCGGTCAGGCCGCGGCCGCCGTACTCCTTGGGCCAGCCCACGCCGAGCCAGCCGTCCGTGCCGAGGCGGCGGATGGTGTCGCGGTAGAAGCGTTTCTGGGCGTCCCGGTCGGTGATGGGGGCACCTCCCACGCCTTTCGGGCTGTGGGGGAGGGCGTGCGCGTTGTCGGGGACCAGCTCCGCGAAGTAGGTGCGCAGTTCGGTGCGCAGCCGTCGCTGCTCGGGGGTGTGGTCGAGATGCACGGCGCCTCCAGGCTCCCAGGCCGGTCCTGACGGCGCACACGGTAGAACGTGTTCCAGAAATTGGGAACGGTCAGGAGAGGGTCCGTGTCGGGCGCGGGAGGGCTGTTTCAGACCAGGGTCGCCATGAAGTCCGTGCACGCCTGGGCGCACTCACGGCACGCCTTGGCGGCGTCCTCGTTGCCGTCGTGCCGGTCGAGGACCTGTGCGCACTCCAGGCAGACCGAGCGGCACCACTCCAGCTGGACGCGGATGCCGGCCTCGTCGAGATGGTTCTCCTCGGACAGCACGCGGCAGGTCGCGTCGCACACCTCCGCGCACATGATGCCCTTGCGGCGCAGTAGTTCCTGCTCCTCGGTCCCGTCCGGATCGACCAGGCTCGCACGCAGCGCGCAGGCCCGCGCACACTCGGTGCAGGCCTGGGCACACGCGAAGCGGTCCTCAAGAAACCGGAAGAGCTCCTGTTGGGAAGTCGTCGTCGTCACACCGGCCGGGTAGCCGTGCGCGGAAGGGCCAAACCCTGACTTTCGCGACGCCGGGGCGGCTCGGTTCACCCCGGGTGCCAGGGGTACTCGCGTGGCATGAACCAAGCCGTGAACACCGAATGGATGAACATGGCCGCGGGCCGGGGCGCCCTCGCGGTCGGCGTGATCGTCGCGGGTGTGGTGGTCGTGGCGGTCCTGATCGGCGCCTTCTGGCTGGGCGCCCGCGTCAGGCGCCGGGAGTCGCCCCCGCCCACGCCCGAGGAGCAGCCGAGGCTGCCGGAGAGCGGTCCGGTCCGTGAGGTCAGGGAGAACCGGGAACCCGACGAGGTGCCCAGGAGCGAGACCCGGCTGACCCCTCACGAACTGCCGAACCACGGCAACAGTCCGACCCGGACGGGCCCGCCGCGAGAACGGCCTCGTTGGAACGAGGGCGGCAGCGGCTCGTTCGGCAGCGGTGGGCCGGGGCGCGGCTGACGCCCACGGCCCCCCTGCCACGTACTGCCTGCTGGAGGCGGGCGCCCGGTCACTCACCGAGCCGGGCGGCCGTCTCCAGCAGCAGTGCGTGGACGAAGGCCTGCGGGAGGTTGCCGCGCAGCTGACGCTGGGCGATGTCGAACTCCTCGGCGTACAGGCCGGACGCCCCGCAGGCACCGCGGTTGCGTTCGAACCAGCGGTACGCCTCGACGGTCCGGCCCTGCTGGTGCTCGGCGAGCGCCATGACGAACCCGCACAGCAGGAAGGCACCCTCCGCCTCCTCCAACGGCCTCTCGTCATGACGGAAGCGATAGAGGAAGTGGTCGTCGGCCAGTTCCCGACGGCACGCGGCGAGGGTGGCCCGGGTGCGCGGATCGGCGGCGGGCAGCGCACCACGTACACCGGGCAGCAGCAGGGCGGCGTCCACCGACGGGTCGTCGGGGGTGCGCTGCCAGTGCCCGTCGGGGTGGAGACAGGACCGCTCGGCGGCGTCGAGGAGCGTGTCGGCCAGGGCGGTGCAGGTCTCGGCGAGCGGGTGGCGGGGCGCCGCGGCGGCCACGGCACGCAGGCCCGCGACGCAGATGAGCCTGCTGTGGGTCCAGTGCCGTTCCTTCAACTCCCAGATTCCCGCGTCCGGTTGACGCCACCGGTCCGCGACGGCCCGTACGGCGATCTCCACGGCCTTCCAGTGGCCCTCGTCGAGCCGCCCGTGGCGTTCGGCGGCGGCCAGCAGCAGGAGCGCCTCGCCGAAGCAGTCGAGTTGGAACTGGTTTCCCACCTGGTTGCCGACGCGGTCGAAGCCGCCCGGATAGCCGGGCAGATCGAGGTCGCGCTGGGCGGGAACCGGATCGCCGTGCACGGTGTAGGCGGGCACCAGGCGTGCCCCGTCAGCGTGCAGGCGTGCGGTGACGAAGCCGACGGCCGCGTCCAGCAGGTCGTGGGCCCCGACGGCGGCCGCGGCCTGTCCTGCGAAGCTCTGGTCGCGGATCCACACGTACCGGTAGTCGTAGTTGCGGCCCTCCTCGGCCCGCTCGGGCAGGCTGGTGGTCGCCGCCGCGACCATGCCGCCGCCCTGTGTGGTGAGGCCGCGCAGGACGGCGTACGCCCGCCGCGCGTCACCGGGGGCCACCGTGCGGTCGAGCGCGGGAACCGTCTCCTGCCAGGCCGCCTCGGTGGCCGCCCAGGCCCGCTCCGGCCGCGGCGGCTCGGCGGGCAGTGGCGCTACGGCGCACTCCAGGACGAGGTCGTGTCGCTCGCCGGGTTCGAGCTCGATGTCGGCGGTGAGGCCGCGTTCGTCGGCGACGGCGTGTGCGGCGCCCTGCCAGCGCAGGCGGTGCCTGCCGGTCCGTAGCTCCCACACCCCGTCGTCGCCGCGGCGGACGGAGTCGGGAGAGGCCGCGCCGTAGTCACTGCGCGGGTCCAGGACGACGGACAGACGGGCGGGCCCGTCGACCGCCCTCAGCTGCCGCAGCAGTACCAGCCTGTCCGGGTCGCCGGGAAAGGCCAGCGCCTCACGGCACTCGACGACTCCGCCGTCGGTGACCCAGCGGCTGCGCCAGATCAGCGAGCCCTCCTCGTAGTAGCCACCGAAGACGCACCGGCCCCTGGGGGTGATGGCGTACCCGCCCCGCCCGCCGACGAGCGCGGCGAACACCGCGTCGTCGTGCCAGGTGGGCGCGCACAGCCAGCCGACGACGCCATCGGGCCCGATGAGCGCCCCGCGCTCGCCGTCGGCCAGCAGCGCGTAGTCGTGCAGCGCGTGGGGCGGGAAGGGGGTGATCATGGCGTACGGGTACCCAGAGGGCGGCGAGGCCAACGGAGGGTGGCGTGCGGCGGGTCGAGGAGGGGCCGGGCGGACGGTCCGACCCCCGGATCCCACGGATCGGAACTCCGGGGGTCCGGGTGACCGAAGCCTGGGGCTGCCTGGTTGACCGAAGCCCGGGGAAGCCCGGTGGACTGCCCACCTCCGCTCGTCACTGAGGTCTGTCAGGCCTCCCGGCGCCCCTCGCTCCCGGCCACCGCCGTACTCACCCCGGCGGTGATCGCACCGGCCGCCGAGCTCGACGCCGCGACCTGCGTGGCCCCGGCAGCCCCACCACGGGGCCGACGCAGCAGCACCACCGCCACGACCGCGGCGAGCAGTGTGAGGGATCCGGCCACCGTCAGGCACAGCCGCAGCCCGTCCAGGAAGGCCTCGCCCAGGGCGCCCATGACCCGCCCCGTGTCCGGCCCGAGGTCGATCCCGGCCACCGCGCCCAGGCCCCCCTGGTCCGCTGCAGCGACGGCCCGTTCCCCCGTCGCCCCGGTCACCCCGGCGTCGGCGAGATGACCGGGGAGGGTGTCCAGTGCCCGGGTGGTCAGCAGCGCGCCCAGGACTGCCGGTCCGAGCGCGCCGCCGACCTGCCGGAAGGCGTTGTTGCCCGCCGCGGCCATACCGGCGAGGTGGTGCGGCACGGAGGCCACGGCCGTCGCCGTCATGGGGGTCATGACCGCGCCGAGGCCCAGCCCCAACGGCGCCAGCCGCCAGGCGAGGGACAGGAAGGAGGTGTCCGCGTCGACGCCGATCAGCGAGAACAGCGAGGCGGACACGACGAGCAGACCGCCCGCGATCAGCACGCGTGCCGATATCCGGTGCATGAGGCGACCCACGGGTCCGCCGACGAGGATGGCGCACGCGGTCACCACCAGCAGCCGCCAGCCCGCCTCCAGGGTGTCGAGCCGCTGCACCATCCCGAAGTAGAGGCTCAGCAGGAAGAAGAAGCCGATCAGCGCGAGGAAGGTGATCATCGCCACGAGCGTGGTGGCGGTGAAGGCCGGGCTGCGGAACAGCGCGAGGTCGAGCATCGGACTGTCACTGCGCCGCTCGGCGAGCACGAAGGCGGCGCCGCCGACTACGGCCACCGCCAGAGCGGCCAGCACCTTCGGGGCGGCGAAGGAGTCGGCTCCGCCCTCGATGACGCCGTAGACCAGTGCGGTGACCGCCATCGTGGCGGTGATCTGACCGGGCCAGTCGAGGCGTCGCTCGAAGGGCGCGCGCGAGTCGGTCAGCAGCCGGGCGGCGAAGACGGTCGCGAGCAGGGAGACAGGGATCGCCGGCAGGTAGATCCATCGCCAGGAGAAGTGGTCGAGAATCACTCCCGCGACGATCGGGCCGACGGCCAGCGCCAGCATGAGCGAGGCGGCCCACAGTCCGATGAACCTGCCGCGCTCGCGGTGGTCGGGCACCACGTGGCTGATCAGCGCGAGCGTGGTGGGCAGCAGCGTGGCCGCACCGAGTCCGGCGAATGCCTGCCCGATCCACAGCACCTGCACCGACTGCGCGGAAAGCGCGACGGCGGCGCCGGTCGCGGAGAAGAGCAGACCGGCCTGGAACACCTTCTTGCGCCCGTGGACGTCACCGACGACACCGGCGGTCAGGATGAACGCCGCCATGGGAAGGACGAACGCGTCCTGGACCCATGACAGTTGGGCGGTCGTCGCGTCCAGCGCCGACTGGATGGCGGGCAGGCTGACGGCGACCGTGGTGACCGGCAGATAGGCGACGAAGACGCCGAGGCAGGCCATGACGAGCGTGGCCGCCCGCCGGTCGGCCGGCCCGCTTGCCGGGGTCGTGACATTCACGGGGACTCTCCTCTACGGCGACGCGCGCCGCGGTCGTTCACTGGTTCTCGGGCGCTCCAGCATCGGCGACGCCGGTACGGATCCCCAACGTCACAGCCCCAAGTGAATACAAACCTCCACACCACCGCCCACACCTGCCAGACTTCCCTCATGGCCGACGAGATCAACAGGAAAATCCTCCGCGCACTGCACTACTCCCCCCGCGCTTCCTTCCGGCTCATCGGTGAGGTCGCCGGGGTGTCGGAGCAGACCGCGGCCCGCCGCTACCAGGCCCTGCGGCGCGAGGGTGTGATGCGGGTGGTGGGCCTGGTCAACCCGGAGGCGCAGGGGCTGGCGCGCTGGATCACCCGCATCCGCTGCCGCCCCGACCGGGTCGCCCCGCTCGCGGACGCCCTCACCCGCAGGCCCGACATCGCCTACCTCGGTCTCGCCTCCGGCGGTTCGGAGATCATCTGCATGATCCACTCACCGGTCGACGCCCACCGCGACGACATCCTGCTGCGGCAGCTGCCCAAGGCGGCCTCCGTGCTGGACGTCAGCATCGACCTGCTGATCCACCCCTTCGGCACCGACGGCATCTCGGAGTGGGGCGGATACGGCGGCCATCTCACCCCCGCCCAGGTGGACCTGCTCACCGCGGACCGTCCGCCCGCGCCCACCGGCCCGCACGACCCGCCCACCGCCGAGGACACCCCGCTCCTCGACGCCCTCGCCGACGACGGCCGTACCACCCACACCCGGCTCGCCGAACTCACCGGCTGGTCCAAGGCACGCGTCGCCCGCCGGCTTGAGGCCCTGGAGTCCTCGGGCGTTCTCTCCTACGACGTCGAGCTGCTCCCCGAGCACCTGGGCCACCACCTCAACGCCACCGTCTGGCTGCGCGTCGCCCCGGCCCATCTCCACCGGGTCGGCGAGGAGTTGGCGGGCCATGACGAGGTGGCCTTCGCCGGCGCCATGAGCGGCGACCACAACATCATGGTCATCGTCACCTGCCGTGACGCGGAGGACTTCTACCGCTACCTCACCACACGCATGGCCGCCGTCCCCGGCATCGATGCCTACAGCGTCAGCATCCGCGTACGCCGTCTCAAGCAGGCCGCGTCACTCATCGCGCACGGCAGACTGGTCCCTCCGGGACCGGTGTGAGACCGCGTCAGCACCCACCCGTGTCCGAGGCCGGCTCCGAGGCGGGATGGGCCGAGCCGACCCCCGGTTCCGGCATCCGTACGTCGAGTTCAGCGTCCGAGGTACGGATGACACGGGCATGGGCCTTGAGCCACACCGAGTGACGACGGCGTCTCCAGCGAAGCGGAATCAATCCCGATGGCGCCGGAAGGCCTTCAGTACGGCGTCGAGCTGGCTCAGTGGTTCGGCGCCGACGACGCGGAGGACGACCGTGTCGGCGCCCGCCGCCGACAGGGCGTGGATGTCCTCGGCGGCCTCCGTCGCCGTACCCGAGACGGTGAAGACCTCCTCCTGAGGGCGGCCGAGCCAGCCGCCGTGGCCCTCGGTGTGGGGGTGAAGGGTGTGGGCGACCTGGGCGGGGTCGTCACCGACGTGGCAGAAGGCGAAGACGTTCAGGGTGTGGTCGGCGCCTGGGCCGCCCTTGGCGATGAGCGCACGGGCGTGCTCCAGGTCGCGTGGGCCGTGACCCTCGGCTATCAGGGTGCCGTCCGCGACCCGGCCGGAGAGTTCGAGGGAGCGGGGGCGGACGACACCGGCGACGACGGGCGGGACCTCCGCCGGAGGATGGACCAACTGGACGCCGTCCAGGCGTACTTCACGGCCTTCCAGTTCGACCTTCTCGCCCCGCAGCAGTGCGCGCACCGCGGTGATCGTCTCCTCCAGGAGGGCCAGGGGCGACTGCGGCGCCACCCCCACCTGCTCCATCCACTCACGCACGCCGTGCCCGACCCCGGCCACCAGCCGGCCCGGGAACACCCTTGCCAGAGTGGCCAGTTCCATCGCCAGCAACGCCGGACTCCGCAACGGCGCGGGCGCGATCCCGATGCCCACCCGCAGCCGCCGCGTCGCGCCCAGCGCCACGGCCGCCGCGGACACCCCGCCGTTCCAGCCGAGGTCCTCGACGACCCACAGGTCGTCCACCCCGAGCGCCTCGGCCTGCCGCGCGAAGTCCGGCAGCCCCTCCGGCGCCCAGCCGCGGTCGTGCATGACACCGATCCGAAGGTTCGTCATACCTCGGAACCTACGCGGCGGGTGAGGTGGCGATCAACGGTGTTCACGATGGTGCTCGCCCCCGACGCCGTATCGGGTCGGCCTCCGCAACGCCATCCGCCGGGCGTGACCTTCACTGTCCCAAGGTCGATACTGCCGAGAGCAGCTCATGAGCCGACGTACATCCACCAGGAGGTACCCATGAAGATGTTGATCAACGTTCCGGAAACCGTGGTGGCGGACGCGCTGCGCGGGATGGCGGCCGCCCATCCGGAGTTGACCGTGGATGTCGACAACCGTGTGATCGTACGGCGGGACGCCCCCGTCGCCGGGAAGGTCGCCCTGGTCTCCGGTGGCGGCTCGGGGCATGAGCCGCTGCACGGCGGTTATGTCGGACCCGGCATGCTGTCCGCGGCCTGCCCCGGCGAGGTGTTCACGTCTCCGGTCCCCGACCAGATGGTCCGGGCCGCGGCCGCGGTGGACAGCGGGGCCGGTGTGCTGTTCATCGTGAAGAACTACACGGGTGACGTGCTCAACTTCGACATGGCGGCCGAACTCGCCGAGGACGAGGGCATCCAGGTCGCCAAGGTTCTCGTCAATGACGACGTGGCCGTCACCGACAGCCTCTACACGGCCGGTCGGCGCGGTACCGGGGCCACCCTGTTCGTGGAGAAGATCGCGGGTGCCGCGGCGGAGGAGGGGCAGCCGCTGGAGCGGGTGGAGGCGATCGCCCGCCAGGTCAACGAGAACTCCCGCAGTTTCGGCGTCGCGCTCAGCGCGTGCACCACGCCCGCCAAAGGCAGCCCTACCTTCGACCTGCCGGCCGGCGAGCTGGAACTGGGCGTCGGCATCCACGGTGAGCCCGGCCGGGAGCGGCGGTCGATGATGACCTCGCGGGAGATCGCCGACTTCTCCGTGCACGCGATCCTGGACGACATGAGCCCTCGCAACCCCGTGCTCGTCCTGGTCAACGGCATGGGCGCCACCCCGCTGCTTGAGCTGTACGGCTTCAACGCCGAGGTGCAGCGGGTGCTCACCGACCGCGGGGTCGCCGTCGCCCGCACCCTGGTCGGCAACTACGTCACCTCGCTCGACATGGCCGGCGCCTCGGTCACCCTGTGCCAGGTGGACGAGGAGCTGCTGCGGCTGTGGGACGCGCCGGTGAGGACGCCGGGGCTGCGCTGGGGAGTGTGAGCAGGCGATCAACGAACCGACCACGCAAGGAGATCCAGTGCTCGACGCCGACTTCTTCCGCCGTTGGATGACGGCGACCGCCGCCTCCGTCGACCGCGAGGCGGAACGGCTCACCGCCCTCGACTCCCCCATCGGGGACGCCGACCACGGCAGCAATCTGCAGCGCGGGTTCACCGCGGTGGCCGCCACTCTGGAGAAGGAGGACCCGGGCGCCCCGGGCGCGGTCCTCACCCTGGCCGGACGGCAGCTCATCTCGACGGTCGGCGGCGCTTCCGGGCCCTTGTACGGAACGCTGCTGCGACGGACCGGCAAGGCGCTCGGGGAGGCGGCCGAGGTCAGTGCGGAGCAGCTCACCGAGGCGTTGCGGGCGGGGGTGGAGGCGGTCATGACGCTGGGCGGGGCCGCGCCGGGCGACAAGACCATGATCGACACACTGGTGCCGGCCGTCGACGCGCTCGATACCGGGTTCGCCGCCGCGCGGACGGCCGCCGAGCAAGGGGCCCTGGCGACCACGCCGTTGCAGGCCCGCAAGGGCAGGGCGAGCTATCTCGGCGAGCGCAGCATCGGTCACCAGGACCCGGGCGCGACGTCGGCCTCCTTGCTGATCGCCGCTCTCGCGGAGGCCGCCGGTGAGTGACGCGAAGCTGGTCGGGATCGTGCTGGTGTCGCACAGCGCGGAGGTCGCCGCGTCCGTCGCGGAGCTGGCGAAGGGGCTCGCGGGCGGCGGCACGGAGGTACCGGTCGCTCCGGCCGGCGGCACCGAGGGCGGCGGGCTCGGTACGAGCTCGGAACTGATCGCCGCCGCGGCCGCCTCCGTGGACCGGGGTGCCGGGGTCGCCGTCCTGACCGACCTCGGCAGCGCGGTGCTCACCGTCAAGGCGCTGCTGGCCGAGGGCGACGAACTCCCGGACGGCACACGCCTGGTGGACGCCCCCTTCGTCGAGGGGGCGGTGGCCGCGGTGGTCACGGCGGCCACCGGAGCCGACCTCACGACGGTGGAGGCGGCCGCCGCGGAGGCGTACAGCTACCGGAAGGTGTGACGGGCCACCGGCACAGGGGCGGCTGCCCCTCCTAGTCGGCCGCCGCTATCTGCCCCCCTCCGACGCGACGGCGAAGGTGCGGCGGTCACGGCGGCCACCGGAGCCGACCTCACCACGGTGGAGGCGGCCGCCGCGGAGGCGTACAGCTACCGGAAGGTGTGACGGACCACCGTCGCGGGGACGGCTGCCCATCCCCGCCGACCGCCGCTACCTGACCCCCTCCGACGCGACGGCGAGGGCGGCGCGCAGTGTCTTCATCAGTTCGGCCTCCGCCGTCGCCCGCTCTGTGTCGGCGGTGCGCCAGGCGTGGTGCTCCACCGCCGCACGCAGGGCCGCGTTGAACATGGCGGCCTGGATCGCCGGTTCGAGTCCGTCGGCGGGAAGCCCGGCACGCTCGGCCAGGGCGCGGGCGAACGCCGGCTCGGCCTCGTAGTACGTCTGGAGCCAGACGGCACGCAAGCCGGGTTCGGTGCGGGTCAGGCGCACCAGGTCGCCGACCGTGGCCCGCTCGGGCCCGCTGAGGATGCCGATCTCGGTCGCCAGGGTGCGGTCGAAGAGCTGCTCCAGCGGCTGGTCGGGCGCCCACTCCCGCAGCAGGGCCGCGATCCTGTCGATGCCCTCCGAGAAGAGCGGCCGGACACAGCTCTCCTTGCTCGGGAAATAGCGCCAGACGGTTCGCGCGGAGACGCCGACCGCCTGGCCGATCTGTTCACCGGTGGTGGCCGCCACGCCCTGGGCGACGAACAGCTCCACCGCGACCCGGGCGATCTCCAGCCGTATCTCGGCCTTGCGCTCCTCGGTCAGGGGCGGTCGTCCCGTGCGCCCGCGGGGTGCGGTCATCAGTTCCTCCGGCTCCGGCGATCACATGTCCGTGCTTCCGGAAATTCTCCACCAAGATTTTATGTCACTCGCAGACAATAAATCGTAGGGTGGCGACAGCGCAGGGCGGAGCGCTCGCGCGGGCACCAGGCACTGATCGACAGGAGCACCACATGGCCGGCGAATTCGACGGACGCAGCGTCATCGTCACCGGAGCGGGTTCGGGCATCGGGCGCGCGGCCGCCCTGGCCTTCGCCGCCCAGGGCGCCCGGGTTCTGGTCGCGGACCTCAACGCCGCGGGCGCGCAGACGGTCGTCAAGGAGATCGACGACGCGGGCGGCACCGCGGTCGCGGTGACCGGCGACCTCAGCGAGCAGGCCGCGGTGGACGAAGTGACCCGGACCGCCGTGGAGCGCTTCGGCGGAGTGGACGTCCTGGTGAACAACGCCGGGATCATGGACCGGATGTCGGCGCTCGCGGACGTCAGCGACGCCGAGTGGGAGCGCGTCCTCCGGGTCAACCTGACCGCGCCCTTCCTGCTCACCCGGGCCGTGCTCCCGCACATGCTGGCGGCCGGCCGGGGCGCGATCGTGAACACGGCGTCCGAGGCCGGACTGCGCGGCAGCGCGGCGGGTGCCGCCTACACGGCCTCGAAGCACGGCGTGGTGGGTCTGACGAAGAACCTCGCGGTGATGTACCGCAAGCAGGGCATCCGCACCAACGCCATCGCCCCGGGCGGTACGGCGACGGGCATCGTCGTGGACGCCGAGCCGGGCGCCCACGGTCCGGCGGCCCTCGGTCCGCACTTCGTGAACCTCGGCAGGGTGTCCCAGCCCGAGGAGCAGGCCGCCGCGATCGTGTTCCTCGCCTCGGACGCGGCGAGCAACATCAACGGCGTGGTCCTGCCGGTGGACGACGGCTGGTCGGCCGTCTGACCGGACGGGTGCGCCCCGGCGAGCGAGTCGCACCCTTCGCGGCTCATCCGCCCTGTACGAACTTGCGGGCCAGCTGCTCCCCGAACGTCACGGCGGCCTCGTGGTCCTCGATCGGCGTCACCTGCGTGTCCTTGAAGACGATGTAGGTGACATCGGAGTCCGTGCCGCCGCCGCGCGGGTCGGCACGGATACCGAGACCCTTCGCGGTGGCGTAGGAGGCCTCGCCGATGATGTTCTGCGGACCGACGTCCCCGACGACCGCGTACTGCACCCGGTCCTCGTGGACGACGGCCGCGAGCGCACCGCCGCGCACTCCGTTGTCCCGGTGGTTCCAGATCCCGCTCGGCGTCGGGACCACGATGTACGGCAGGCGTTCGGCACTCAGAAAGCGGCCGTCGGACTGCTGGAAGGCGGTGGTGCCGGAGAACAGCGGGTCGGTGCGGCGGTTGCAGATGCGGCCGGGACGGCCGTCGCAGTCGATGTCCATGTCGGCCTTCCAGAACACGGCGTCCCTGGTGCCACAGACCGGAATGGTCGCGGGCATGTCTTCGTCCCTGCGGTAGCGGCCCGACGAGACGGGGGTGCAGTCCCGCACCCTGGCCAGCAGGTCGGCGGCCCGGACATCACCCTCGCCCTGGGCCACGGGCCCCGTCCGGGCGGCGAGGCCCATGGCGGGGGACAGCGTCGGGGCGAGCAGGGCGGCGGTTGCCGCGGCCAGCGTCAGCGACTGGGCACGCACGATGAGGGACCCTCTCCTGGGGGACGGTGACGCACACTCAGCCCAATCTGATGCTGGTTCAGCAGTGCGGCCACCACAGGAGGTCCGGACGGGGCAGGGGCCGGGGGGCCGAGCCCCCGGCGGACCCCGGCCTCCCGGCCACGCGTACCGGCGTGGGAACAGCGACGACAGCGGCCCACGCCACCGGCCCGAACTCCTCTTCCCCCAAAGAGAGTTCAGCCCTGAAGGGCTTCAGCATACGTAACTCCCCCGGGCTGGACCCACACAGTCCGCCCTCTTGAAGCGAGCACACCTTCGGCGCCATATTGGTCCGGACCATTGCCGCGGTGTCCTCCCCGGGAGGCAGAGACGTGCGAGTCGTTCCCGTTCCCCTCTGGCTCTGCGCCGCACTCGTGCTCGTCCCCTCCTGCGCGTGGGAGGGGCAGGACGGTGACGAGAGCGGTCGCCCGCCCGCCGCACCGGTGGGCGTCACCGCCGCCGCGGGCAGCGCGACCAGCGTGCACGTGATGTGGAACGCCGTGTCCTCGGAGGAGGGCGTCCATCGTTACGAGGTATATCGCGGCACCACGAAGATCGAGGCTGTGCCGGGTTCACAGCACATGGTGGATGTCACCAGGCTCAGGCCCTCCACCCCGTATGTCTTCACCGTGCGCGCCCGTGACACCGAGGGACGCCTCGGCCCACCCAGCCGCGAGGTGCGGGCGACGACTCCCGCGGTCTCGGTGGCGGACCGTTCGGCCCCGAGCCGCCCCGGGAAACTGCAGGGCCGAGCCGCGGGCAGCCGGGCCGTCCAGCTGTTCTGGTCCGCCTCGACGGACGACCGGGACGTGGTGTCGTACGACATCTACCAGGGCGGTATCAAGATCCACAGTGTGGGCGGCAACCAGACGGCGGCCGTGGTCACCGGGCTGCGTCCGGGCACCCGCTACGCCTTCACCGTCCGCGCCCGGGACGCGGCCGACAATCTCTCGTCGGCCGGAGCCACCGTCCACCTGACCACGCCGGGCAGCGACGACGGCCACGACACCGCGCCGACGGACTTCCGCGCCACGACACGGCTCGACGGTGACGGCGCGTACTACCTCGACCTGGCCTGGGTGCCGCCCCGCGCGGACGGTGTCGTCACGGAGTACCAGGTCCACCTCGACGGGGCGGCGGCCACCTCGCTCGTGTTCGGCGGAACGCCTCCGCGTGGGAGGACGACGTACAGCTTCTATCTGGGCCATGAGACCGGGGAGAGCCACCGGGTACGGATCCGGGCCCGGCTGCCCGACGGCACCTGGGGTGGCCTGTCGGCGGAGCGGAGGGTGACGACGGGCGCTGCCGCGGCGCCGTGACCGGACCCGCGCTTGCGCCGGACGAAGGACTCCGTCACCTGCACGGAGGCGCTCCGCGTGCGGGCCGGACCGGGGGCACGTTGGATTTCCGTGAGGCAGCACGGGCCTTCCCCCACCCAGGCGGCACCACGGATGTACCGCCAACCGTGCCGCCGGAGGGCAGTCCATGCGCACTACTCAGCCACTTCTCCGCTCCGGCCTGACCGTCGCGGCCGTCGCCGCGCTGCCGCTCGCCCTGACCGCCGGGCCGGCCGCCGCCGCTCCGGGTATCTCCGTGAGCACCTCCGGATCCACGGTCTCCGTCACCACCACGGCCTGCTCCCGCACCGCCACCAACGGCGGCTGGGGCACCGCCTCGCTCCTCACCAGCAGTCAGGCGAACTTCAGCCAGGGCCGCCAGGTGGCCCTGTCAGGTACCACCTCGCTACAGTCCGGGGCCTGGTCGGGCGTGAGCCCCGGGACATACACGGTCATCGTGATGTGCGCCTTCGACAACAGCACCGCGGGCACCCAGTCGATCATCGTCTCGGGGTCCGCGACGCCCACCATCTCGGCGACGGCCTCCGCCTCCCCGTCCCGCGGTGTCATGGGCGGTCTGGGCGGCGCCACCGAGGACTACGGCACCCTGACGCTGGCGGCCGGCGGCGGACTGGTGGCGCTCGGCGCGCTGGCCACGGCATGGTTCCTGCGTCGCCGTTCGCGGCCGTACCGCCTCTGAGGGCCGAGTTCCTGAGAACGGCGGTTCGCCGGACGCCTCAGCTGTCGGGGAGCTCGGCGAACTCCTCCAGGGCCTCGGTGAGCCACTGGGTCCAGAAGGTCTCCAGTTCGATGCCCGCGCGCAGGACCAGGTGCTGGAGCCTGGCCTGCGCGCTGTCGTTGCCGGGCGGGAAGTCGCGCTGCTGGATCTCCTCGTACTCGGCCAACTGCCGTCGGTGCAGGTCGAGATGGCGGCGCAGGTCGGCTTCGAGGCCGGCCGTGCCGACGACGGCCGCCGCGCGCAGCCGCAGCAGCATGGCGTCCCGGTGCGGCTTGGGGTCCTGCGCCGCGGCCGTCCAGCGTTCGAGTTCGGCGCGGCCGGCGGGCAGGACCTCGTAGCTCTTCTTCTGCCCCCGGGTCGGCTGGGCCGTGGGGATGGCCCGGATGTAGCCCTCGGCCTCCAGCTTTCCCAGCTCGCGATAGATCTGCTGGTGCGAGGCCGACCAGAAGTAGCCGATCGACCTGTCGAACCGACGGGTCAGATCCAGCCCCGCCGACGGCCTTTCGAGGAGAGCGGTGAGGATCGCGTGCGGGAGTGACATGCGGTCATCCTAGGTACGCCGCCTAGAGCGCGGCCGCGATCTCGGTGCCCTGCTTGATCGCCCGCTTGGCGTCCAGTTCGGCGGCCACGTCGGCCCCGCCGATCAGGTGCGCGCTGCGACCCGCGGCCAAGAGCTCCTCGTACAGGTCCCGGCGCGGTTCCTGCCCGGTGCACAGCACGATGGTGTCGACCTCCAGGACGGTGCTGTCCTCGCCGACGGTGATGTGCAGTCCGGCGTCGTCGATACGGTCGTAGCGGACACCCGGGACCATGGCGACACCCCGGTGCTTGAGCTCGGCGCGGTGGATCCAGCCGGTGGTCTTTCCGAGCCCGGCGCCGACCTTGCCGGTCTTGCGCTGGAGGAGGTGCACGGTGCGCGGCGGGGCGGGGCGTTCGGGGGCGACGAGTCCACCGGGGGCCGTGTAGTCCATGTCCACGCCCCACTGGCGGAAGTACGTCGCCGGGTCCTCGTTCGCCTTGTCGCCGCCGTCGGTGAGGAACTCGGCGACATCGAAGCCGATGCCCCCGGCGCCGAGGATCGCGACCCGGTCGCCGACGGGGGCGCGGTCCCGCAGGACGTCGAGGTAGCCGACCACGCTCGGGTGGTCGACGCCCGGGATGTCGGGGGTGCGCGGGGTGACACCGGTGGCGACGACGATCTCGTCGTAGGCGTCCAAGTCACCGGAGGTCACTGGGGTGTTGAGACGTACGTCCACGTCGTGGGCGGTGAGCTGGTGGCGGAAGTAGCGGATCGTCTCGTCGAATTCCTGCTTGCCGGGGACCTGGCGGGCGACGTTCAGCTGGCCGCCGATCTCGCTCGCAGCGTCGAACAGGGTGACCTCGTGGCCGCGTTCGGCGGCGCTCACCGCGCAGGCCAGTCCGGCGGGTCCGGCGCCCACCACGGCGACCCGCTTCCGCAGCCGGGTCGGGGAGAGCACCAGCTCGGTCTCGTGGCAGGCGCGCGGGTTGACCAGACAGGAGGTGATCTTCAGGCTGAAGGTGTGGTCGAGACAGGCCTGGTTGCAGCCGATGCAGGTGTTGATGGCCTCCGGCGTGCCGGCGGCGGCCTTGGCGACGAAGTCGGGGTCGGCGAGCATCGGGCGGGCCATGGACACCATGTCCGCGTACCCGTCGGCGAGCAACTCCTCTGCCAGCTCGGGGGTGTTGATGCGGTTGGTGGTCACCAGCGGGACGGACACCTCGCCCATGAGCCGCTTGGTCACCCAGGTGTAGGCGCCGCGCGGCACCGAGGTCGCGATGGTGGGGATGCGGGCCTCGTGCCAGCCGATGCCGGTGTTGATGATGGTGGCCCCGGCGGCCTCGACGGCCTTGGCGAGCGTGATCACCTCGTCGAGCGTGGAGCCGCCCGGGACGAGGTCCAGCATGGACAGCCGGTAGACGATGATGAAGTCCTCGCCGACGGCCTCGCGCACCCGGCGCACGATCTCCACCGGGAAGCGCATGCGGTTCTCGTACGAGCCGCCCCAGCGGTCGGTGCGGTGGTTGGTCTGCGCGGCGATGAACTCGTTGATGAGGTAGCCCTCGGAGCCCATGATCTCGACACCGTCGTAGCCGGCCTGCCGGGCGAGGCGGGCCGCCCGGGCGTAGTCCTCGATGGTCCGCTCGACGTCGGCGTCGGTGAGCTCGCGGGGCGGGAAGGGGCTGATCGGCGCCTGGAGGGGGCTCGGGGCGACGAGGTTCTGGTGGTAGGCGTACCGGCCGAAGTGCAGGATCTGCAGGGCGATCCGGCCGCCCTCGCGGTGCACGGCCTCGGTGACGGCCCGGTGCTGATCGGCCTCCGCGTCGGTGGTGAGTTTGGCGCCGCCCTCGTACGGGCGCCCCTCGTCGTTGGGTGCGATACCGCCGGTGACGATGAGTCCCACTCCCCCACGCGCGCGTGCGGCGTAGAACTCCGCCATGCGCTCGAAGCCGCGCTCGGCCTCCTCCAGGCCGACGTGCATCGAGCCCATGAGGACGCGGTTGGGCAGCGTGGTGAAGCCCAGGTCGAGCGGGTTCAGCAGGTGCGGGTAACGGCTCATCGGCCCCTCCGTGACGGTGTCGTGCCCCTCTGTTGTAGAGGACCGCTCCATCTTTGTGCAACTAGTTGCACAACCAGGTAGGAGTGATACGAACCACGCAGGGTTGCCTCAGCTGTTGGGTGTCCTCGTCGGCCGCTTCGGCTTCGGCTTCAGCTTCCGCGGAGAGGGTCTCGGCCGCGGCGAGACGGCCCGGCAGGGAGAGGACCTGCTCGACCCAGTTCGCCTACCAGCGCGTGCCGGAAGTGTTTGGTCTCGTGGATCTTCTGCGATCAGGGGGTGGGACCGCATGATCGGCGTCAGCCTGGCGCGGGCTGCTCCGCGTCGGCTCAGCGGGCGGACATCTCCGCTTCCCCGGCTGGTCCGTCTACTGCACCACCAAGGCGGCCGTAGCCCGCCTCACCCGTAACCTGCGCGGGGAACATCGAACCGGGCGCCACCAGCACAGAGTTGGGCGAGGACACGCAGGACGCCAAGACGCGGGCGCCCCTTTCCCCGTGCGCGCCGACCTCGGCCCCCCGACCGCACAGGACATCGCCGACGCGATCAACAGGGCTGATCCCAGAGTGGCTGGTCGCTCCCTACAGGGGCGCGGGGAACTGCGCGACCAGCCACGACGGCGCCGCCGACAGATCAACGACTCTCAAGGCGCACATGCAGCTCCCGCTCCTGGTCGCCCGACGCGGACGCGAGGTCCCGCACCGCGAACATCGAATCCAAGGTCGTCCGAAGCCTCTCGATGGCCCAGTACCCTCCCTGCGCATCGGCCTCCACAGAGGACGACAACCGCGCCGGCGGCGGACAGGAACGCGCCTCGGTCACCTCGAACGTTCCCAGCCACACCATCGGCCGCGTCTCATGGAGCTGCTGCGGCACCTCGTCGGCACCTCGGTCCGACTCGAAGCACGCGCTCAGCGTGTCGAAGACGATCCGGGCGTCCTCCTTGCTGCATCCGCTGATCTCCAGCGAGACGGACTCGTCGTGCGCTCGCTCACGATCCATCGTGGTCGCTCCTCTCATGGCGATGACCGGTACCGCCGGGTTCCCCGCGAACCGCGCCACACCCCCAGAAAAGCACCACCTTTCACCGAACACTACCGGCGGCGGCGTCAGCGTTGCGGACGATCCCGATGCGGATCGAACAACGGCACGGCGATACCCGCGAGCACCAGGCCCGCGGCCACGAGAATCCCCTCGGGCAGAGCCATTCCGACGACCAGGAGGGTCACGGCGAAAGCGAGGGTCCCCCAGGCGCCGGCGCGTCGGTACTCGCGGGGCCGGGCGGGACGGGCCGTCCTCAGCCCACGGGCGAGCCGTGGGTCGTGAGGCTCCAGCCGGGCCGCAAGATCGACCAGGTGTTCGTCGTCGGGCTGGCGCATGACTCCTCCTTCGCACGGCGAACGTCCGCTACCGTTCGGCGTCCGTCCCCAGCGCGACGGAGACCGGCTGCGGGGTGACCTCGCCCGCGGGCGTCCGGGCACGACGAACGGACCCCAGGGCCCGGGCCGGCAGATGGGCCCGCCCCGCGGCCACGGGACCGAGAACGGCCAGGACAAGGACATACCCGGCGAGGAGCGGCGCCAGACGTGCGTCGAGTCCCGCACCGGCCGCCATCACACCGAGGATCAGGGCAAACTCCCCACGGGCCACGAGGGTCGTGGCGATGTCGGCGGCGGGCTGGGCGCCGTAGCCGTCGCGGAGAGCATCTCGAAGTCGTGCGCGTCCTCGACCAGGACGAGGCCGGGGGTGTGCGGGCCGAGCAGCATGCCGGCGAGCATGAACAGCGGATGGTCGGTGGTCCGATCCGGCCGCCGAGGCGGGCGAGGAACGCGGCGGCAAGGAAGGCGCCGCCCATCACGAGCAGGCGTCAACACGTCCCACGGTTCACCTCCCGCGAGGACGCGGAAGGACGTACATGCCGTTCTTCACGGGGGTGGGTGCGAGATCCCCCTCTGTCTGTGGGGGTGTTCGTCCCCGCGTCGCATCCGGCCTCACGGCCCCGCCATCGGTGCCGACCCTCATTGCCACGGAGGGTCGGCACCTGCCGTGAGGGGCTCAACTCCTGGTGAAGCGGTAGGTCTTGCTGTCCGTCAGCACACAGAAGCCGGGCGACACGACGATCACCCGCAGGGTTCCGGTACGGCGGTCGTAGTCGATGCCCTCCGCCTCGAACTCGCCGGAGCAGGAGCTCCTGAGCGGCAGTTGGCGCAGGGCAGTGACATGGCCGGAGACGTTGCCCGAGCCGGTCGGGGCGGCGGACAGGTCGATCTGGAGGAGCGGCTTGGTGTAGCCGAAGAGCGCGCCCGCCGGGTCGTCGGAGGAGCACAGCAACTGGGTGGCGCTCAGGAAGTCGCAGCCCTGTACGTCCCGTACGGCGTGGTCGAGCGTGACGGTGGCCGCCTGCGGAAGGTTCGCCGAGGGCGAGGTGCTCGCGTTGACGCCGGGTGTGGGGAAGACCAGGAAGCGGCTCATGGTGCCGTATTCGCCCGACAGCATCCACTGTCCGTCGGGGGAGATCGCGACCCAGGAGTTGTTGAGCGCCTCGCCGGAGCCGAGCGTGTGGACGTACTCGGACCAGGTCCCGTCCGGCGCCTGCACCCGGTACATCTTGGCGGTGCCGGAGTCGGCCTGGTAGGGCTCGACGTAGTGGCCGTCGTAGGAGGCGTCGGGGTCGCCCACGTGGTTCCAGCCCCGGCTGCTGACCGAGACGGGGATGGTGCCGATGCCGGTGTAGCGGTTGGCGGACCCGGCGGGGACCTCGACCGAGGTCAGGCCCTGGCTCTCGGTGAGCGGGTCGGCGCGGTCGGAGCCCGCCTCGGTCCAGGTGTCGGCGGCGGAGGCGGGCGGGGCGGCGGCCAGGAGGGCCGTCGCGGTGAGCGTGACGAGGGCGGCGACGACGGCGTGACAACGCTGTCTGGCGCGCAGGGGCATGGAATACTCCTGAGGCTCGTGGGGCGGGGGTGGGATGGCTCGCCGGACAGTCTGACGCCCCATCGATAGTCATGTACAGACCAATGAAATGAACATGGGGATTTCGTCACCCCCGCGTACTTCACCGGACGCGCGCCCCCGTGGTGAGAGATGGTGGAAGAACACCACCGCGTGGTCGCGGAGGCGGTTGAGCGCGGTAGAACAGGGGAGTCGGCACGGGGGTACGGCGTGCCGCGAGAACGGTCGAAGGCGGTTCGTGCAATGAGTGCAGCCGGAATACCCGCGTCCGAGGGCGAGGAGCCCTCGCGCGGGGCGGTACGGCCGAGCGGGCTGCTCGACGAGTTGGGCATGGCCTCGGTGGTGACGGACACCGAGGGCCGCATCGTGCTGTGGAGCCCGCAGGCCGAGGAACTGTTCGGCTATACGGCGCAGGAGGCACTGGGGCGGTTCGCGGCCCATCTGATGATCAACGAGCAGCATGTCGACCTGGTCGTCAAGCTGTTCGCCGACGTCATGGAGACCGGACAGAGCTGGGCCGGGGCGTTCCCCGTACGGCGCAAGGACGGCAGCACCAGGCTCGTCGAGTTCCGCAACATGCGGCTCCTTGACGACCGCGGAGACGTCTACGCGCTCGGGCTGTGCGCCGACCAGCAGACCGTGCGCCGACTGGAGCGGGACGTGGCGCTGTCAACGCGGATGGTGTCCCAGTCCCCGATCGGGCTGGCCGTGCTGGACACCGAGCTGCGGTACGTCTCGGTGAATGCGGCGCTGGAAGAGCTGAACGGAGTGCCGGCCGAGGAGCACATCGGGCGGAAGATGGGCGAGGTCCTGCCCCAAGTCGACGTGACCGCGTTCGAGGCCGCGGCGCGCGAGGTGATGCGGACCGGAAAGCCGCTCGTCGACCAGCACACGGTCGGCCGTACGCCCGCCGATCCGGACTCGGAGCACGCCTGGTCGGTGTCGCTGTACCGCCTGGAGGACGCGCTGGGGACCGTCCTCGGGGTGGCGGGCTCGGTGCTGGACGTCACCGAGCAGCACATGGCGACCGTGGAGGCCGAGACGGCCCGGCGCCGCCTGGCGCTCGTCGCCGACGCCTCCGCCCGTATCGGCACCACGCTGGACCTGGACCGTACGGCCCGGGAGCTGGCCGACGTGGCCGTGCCGGACCTCGCGGACGTGGCGGCCGTGGACCTGCTGGAGGCGGTGGTGCAGGGCAGACCGAGCACCCTCGGCCCCGCCGAGGCCGCCGTGATCCGCCCGCTGGCCGTCGAGGCGACCGATGCCCCGGACGCCCTGAGCGCGGCCGATCCGCCCGGCCAGGTGGCCCGGTACGCCCCCGAGCGGCTGGTCACCGAGTGCGTGCGCACGGGGAAACCTGTCCTGGTGCCGCGTGTACAGGCCGCCGACCTCGCCCGTATCGCCCGCTCACCGGAGGCGGCCGCACTGCTGGCCAAGGCCGGTGTGCACTCCTATCTGGCCGTGCCGCTGATCGCCCGCGGCGAGGTGCTCGGCGCCCTCGACCTCAAGCGCGTCCGCAATCCGGAGCCGTTCGGCGAGGACGACCTGCTGCTGGCACGGGAGCTGGCGGCCCGCGCGGCGGTGCAGATCGACAACGCCCGCTGGTACCAGGACGCCCGCAACACCGCTCTCACCCTCCAGCGCAGCCTCCTGCCCAGCCACCCCTCCGTGACCGGCGGCCTGGAGGTCGCCTCCCGCTACCAGCCGGCCGGCGCCACCGCCGAGGTCGGCGGCGACTGGTTCGACGTCATCCCGCTCGACGAGGGCAAGACCGCCCTGGTCGTGGGCGACGTGATGGGCAGCGGGATCAACGCCGCCGCCACCATGGGCCGACTGCGCACCGCGACGAACACCCTCGCCTCCCTCGACCTGGACCCGGCCAAGCTCCTCGAACACCTCGACCGGATCACCGACGGCCTGGACCACTCCATCGCCACCTGCGTGTACGCCGTGCACGATCCGCGCCTCGGACAGTGCCGGATCGCCAACGCCGGGCATCTGCCCCCCGTACGGCTGCGCGCCGACCGTCCGCCGGAGCTGCTCGAACTCCCCACGGGGGCGCCCTTGGGCGTGGGCGGAGTCGCCTTCTCCACGACCACCGTCGAGCTCGCCCCCGGCGACCGGCTCGTCCTCTACACGGACGGCCTCGTCGAGACCCGGCAGCATCCGCTCGACGAGCGCCTGGACGCGCTCCTCGACCTTCTCGACGGCCCCGACCGTCCACTGGAGGACGTCTGCGACCTGCTGTTGCGCACCCTGCACCAGCCGGACAACTCCGACGACGTGGCCCTGCTGATCGCGCGGGTGCAGACGCCTGTGGCCTGAGGGACGTACGGCCTCAATTCACAGGTACGCATTACCAGTTCCTTAAGGTTCGTTTCCCACAATCACACCAAGGCTTGACATTCGGAGTGAGGGGAGCGAGCCATGACGGACCAACCGGAACAGGACAACACAGAGGTGATCGCGGCCGGGCCGGAGCACTCCGGTCTTCGCGGGAGCTGGAATCGACAGCCCGCGCGGGCACGGGCAGTGGTCGCGGCGGCCACGGTCGGCGTCCTGGCCGTCGGGGGTACGGTCGCGTACGCCGCGGCCTCGGGCGGCTCCGACGGGGCGAATCCGGCGGCGGCCTCCTCGTCGCCCTCGTCCTCGGCGTCCTCGGACGGCAAACGGGCGTGGCCCGGGCCCCGGGGCGGCGCCGTGCACGGGGAGGAGACCGTCAAGGACTCCCAGTCCGGCAAGTGGGTCGTACGGATCTGGCAGCGGGGCACCGTCGAGGAGGTGGACGGCGACCGGGTCACCGTGAAGAGCGAGGACGGCGCCGAGTGGAAGTGGACGGTGGACCCCGGCATCACGGTGCTCGGCGACGGTACGTCCGCCTCCGGGGCCGACGCGCTCAAGAAGGGCGACACCATCTTTGTGGCCGGCAGGCTCACCGGCGACGACACCAGGACCGCCGCCCGGGTCATCACCGGCACCCCGGGGGACGACGGGCCAGGCCGGTTCCACTTCGGCGGTCCCCCGGACTCACGTCACGGAGGCCCGGCGGAGGAGGGCAGGGCGTCCTGACACTCCTCGGGCGCGGCGGCGGCCCGCCTGGGCAGCAGGAGCGGGGTGGCCAGCAGCAGGAGACCGGCGAGCGCGATCGCCGTACGGGTTCCGGTGGGACCGGCCAACAGGCCCCACAGCGCCGTCAGACCCGCGGTGGTGAGTTTGCCCGTGACCGACCAGGCGGTGAGGGTGCGGGCGACCCGGTCCGTGGGGGTCATCTCCAGCCGGTAGGTGGAGAACACCGGGTTGAAGACGGCGCAGGAGGTGATCACCCCGAGTTCGATGACCATGACGAGCACCAGTCCGGTCGTACCGGGGCCGATGAACGCGAGGCCGAGCGGCCAGCACGCGCGCAGGACGCCCGAGACGAGCAGGACGCGGTGCCGTCCGTAGCGGGCCACCAGGGGGCGGGCGATCCGTGATCCGAGCAGACCGCCGAGGCAGGGCACCGCGAAGGCGAGACCGTACTGCCACGGGGCGAAGCCCAGCGGGCCGAGCATGAGGACGGTGAGCAGCGGTACGGGCACCATGATCAGGGCGTTGACCAGGACCGTGTTGAAGAACCACGGGCGCAGCACGGCGCTGGTCAGGATGTGCCGCCAGCCCTCCAGGAGCGAGCCACGCGTCCTCGCGCCGGGCGCGGGCCGCGGCTCGCCGCCGCCGACCGCGCGGATGCCCAGCGCCGAGAGCAGATAGCTGACGGCGTCGGCCACCAGGGTCGTCACGGGCCCGAAGAGCCCGATGGCGGCACCGCCGAGGGGAGGCCCGAGCACGATGCTGGTCCAGTTCGTGGCCTCGAACCGCCCGTTGGCGACCAGCAGGTCCTCCCGGGGCAGCAGATGCTTCAGGAAGGCCCCGGACGCCGCGTTGAAGGTGATGTCGGCCGCCGAGACGAGCACCGACACCGTCAGGAGCTGGACGAAGCTGAGCGCGCCTAGCGCGTAGGCGGCGGGCACGCTCAGCAGGGCGGCGAACCGGGTGAGGTCCATCGCGACCATCACCGGTCTCTTGCGGCGGAACTCCACCCAGGGTCCGAGCGGTACGGCCGCCACCGCCCCGACCGCGAGCCCCGAGGCCGCCAGCGCCGACACGGCGGCGGGGCCAGCATGCAGCACGAGCACGGCGATCAGAGGGAAGGCGCCGAAGGACAACGAGGTGCCGAACGCACTGACCGCGTAGGCCGCCCACAGCCACCCGAACCGCCGTCCCAGCGACCGTTTCCCGCTCACGACCAATACCCCCTCCTCGACAACCCCGCGTTGACCGACGCCATCCAACCGAGTGCCGGGCCCGCCGATCAAACAACCACGGAATCCACTTGCCACAACCCCGGGTTGTGCCGTGACGGCCTAGTGTCCTGAGTCTGGAATTCGGTTCAGATATCCGGCGAGGCGCTCAAGGATCTCGTCCGCGGTCTTCGTCCATACGAAGGGTTTCGGGTCTT
>NZ_JBJDQL010000054.1:0-55897 GCF_044903305.1 Streptomyces sp. NPDC019531
CGCGGTCCGCTCCGGACACGACGACGGACGCCGGAACGCGGTCCGCTCCGGACACGACGGCGGACGCCGGAACGCGGTCCGCTCCGGACACGACGACGGACGCCGGAACGCGGTCCGCTCCGGACACGACGACGGACGCCGGAACGCGGTCCGCTCCGGACACGACGGCGGACGCCGGAACGCGGTCCGCTCCGGACACGACGACGGACGCCGGAACGCGGTCCGCTCCGGACACGACGACGGACGCCGGAACGCGGTCCGCTCCGGACACGACGGCGGACGCCGGAACGCGGTCCGCTCCGGACACGACGGCGGACGCCGGAACGCGGTCCGCTCAGGACACGACGGCGGACGCCGGAACGCGGTCCGCTCAGGACACGACGGCGCAGGAGCCGCCGGCGCCGACGCGGGCGCCGGATGTGCCTGCGGTGCGGGCGCCCGCCCATGTGGGCCGGGGCAGTGGGAGCGTCGACCTGTACCGCCTGGAGGCCGGCGGAGAGCTGGTCCAGCAGATCGCGCGTCGGCTGGATGAGTGGTCGGTGGAGAACGGGCGGCCGACGAGGTTCGACCGGATCAACGAGCGGCTGGTGCACGACGTGCTGGGCCCGGTGCTGTCGGGGCCCGCCGCCGGTACGGCGATCGAGCAGATGCTGAACGGCGGGCGGCCGGTGTTCCTGGAGGGCGACACGGCCTTCGGCAAGGTGGAACAGCTGGTGGTGCTGAAGGCAGAGCTGGGCGAGGGGGCGTACCACGCCACGCGCTCCCGGCACACCTCGCGCGGCGGCCTGGACACGACCGCGCGCACGTCCGACACGACCCAGTCCGGCTGGTCCGCTCTGTGGGGCGCGTACCTCGTCGCCAACCCGGGCGCTACGGGTATGCCGGGCGCGATGTTCATGGCCGGAGTCGGCGGTGCCCACTCCTGGACCACGAAGGACGAGGTCTCGAAGGAACACACCGACTCGCTCACCGGCTCCGAGGCCGGGGTGAGTGTGCAGTTCCTCCACGATCTGCGGATCACGATGGAGGTGCATCCGCACGCGAGTCCGGGCACCTACAGCAAGCATCTTCCGGCCTGGATGCCCAAGCCTGGCGGCCGCTCGTTCGACGGCTCGTGGACCGAGCGGTTCACGCTGCCCGGTGCGGCGCGCTCCACCGTCCCCGCGGAGGAGGTGCTCCCGGCGGACGGGGCAGGTCCGTCGGCCGGGGCGCCGGTCCAGGGGTCGCTGACGGAGTGGCAGCAGAATGCCGGACTGCCGGCAGGTCTGCACACGAAGGCGCTGGTACGTCGATTCGACGCGCCGCGGCTCCACGAGGTGCTGAACGACCTGGCCTTCCAGGGCCGGGAAGAGCGGCCGGTGCTCCGCCCGAGCGCGGGCTTCGAACTGCTGTCACAGACGGGTTCCGAACTGCTGCGGTCGAGGCTGCCGGAGGCGCTCTCCGAGCAGGGCCATGTGATCGACGTCGCCGGGGACGCCCTGGCACGGGTGACGGTCAAGGCCGACGTGGTGGGTCGGGAGGTCGTCCGGGTGATCCAGGGCGGCTCCCTGAGCAGGACCGCCACCGACACCTCGAAGGCCGAGACGACCTGGACGAGCGCGGGTGAGCTGGGCCCGGAGTGGATCGCCGACTTCCGCCAGCCGACGATCCAGGTCGGGGACGAGACAGCGGCCAACCGGCCCAACGTGCTCCTCGCCGATCCGTACAGCACCTGGCTGACGTACGGGGACCCGGAGTCCGTGGCGGCGGACACGACCCGCGAGGCTCCGAAGCCGGCGGCGGGAGTCGAAGCCGGCCCCCACTACCTGGTGCGGTTGACTCCGAGGTGGACGGTCACGCCCGCCTACCGCGAGAAGAAGATTCCTGCGCGGAGCCGTCCCGCCCTCGCGGAGTGGCAGACGCCGATCACCACCGAGCCGGACGAGCCCATCCTGGTCATGGTCGACCAGGAGGGACTGGCCCGACTGGGCCTGCGCGAGCCCGGTGACGACACCACCCGGACCGCACTGCCGACGGTGCCGGCGGAGCCCGCGGAGACCGCGGAGACCGCGGCGACCGCGGACAGCCCCCGCCCGGAACCCGAGCCGTCCGCGTCGGCGTCGGCCCACCTGCGCGGCGCATCGCCGGATCCGGACCTCGGCCGGGACTTCGGGGACCCCGTCCTTCCCAAGCGGGTCAAGGACGAGGAACGCGATGACACCGGCGAGGTACGGGCCAACCCCCTGTGGACCCCGCTCGACGAGATCGACCCCGCCTTGCTCGTCAGCGGAAACCTCGAAGCGGTCTGGGCCTACACCGTCACCGAGGACGGCCGCATCCTCCTCGGCAGCGAAGCAGCCTCATCCGTCATGCCCGAGGACCAGTTCGAAGCTCTGCTCGCCGGCATGCGGGCCGCCGAAGAACGCGGCAGGGAGACCGACCCGTCCGCAACCGAGGCACCGCACACCCCGCTGACCGCGGAAGCGCTCCGGCAGAAGATCGACGGACTCGGCCATACGGGCCTGGGTGCCACCTTCAACCCGGACGGAACCCTCACCCCCGGCCCCAGCCGCGTATCGGGCGAGTTCCGTTGGAGCCCCGAACTCCGGTCCTGGACGGTCAACGACAAGTCCGGCCGCTACATGAGCGCGCAGGTCCGGCCCGACCTCGACCCCGCCCAGGCGGCCACCTGGGTCGCCAACGTCGCCGAGCGCTTCACCCAGCACCTCGGGGTCCATGTCCGCCCGCTTCAGATCAAGTTGGCACCACCGGCAGCCGCTCCCGACGCACAGCAGGCGGCACCCTCCGACGCGCGGTTGCCCGACCCTGCCGCCGGCCCGGCGGTACGGGTGGTGGAGGAGCCGATGCACGGCATCGCGCCGCTTGCCGGACACCGGCTGCGGCGGACCGACACTCCGACGTCCTCTCGGCTGGAGCTGGTGGACGCCGAGGGAGCGGTCGTACCGGACCGGACGGTACTGCCGCGTGCGGAGGGCGGGTTCGTCGTCCAGGGCCCCGAAGGCAACCTGCACCTGGACTCCGCTGTCCGCTTCGAGTACCGCGAACTGGAGCTGCCGGGCCTCGACCACGTGGTGCGGATGCGGGAACCGGCCGGTATCGACGGTCCCCTCGAACTCCTGGACCATCAGGGCACCCCGGTCGACGGCGGACGCCTCGCCCGCTTCCCGGACCGCCTCACCGTCACCGTCCCGTTGACAGGCCCCTACGAAGGCACCACGGCCGAGTGGCACTTCAACAACCAAGGCACGCTCGACCGTACGGTGCTTCCGCAGACCGGCGAGTCGTCCGGCGGCACGGTCACCGGCCGCGGCAAGGCACCGCTGGACACGGTGGAGACCGCGGAACCGGAGAAGACGAGCGAGCAGACGGCCGCGGAACAGCGGGAGCGGCGGCCACGGTGGCAGCCGGGGCTGCCGACCGTCCCCGAAGGGCTGACCGCGACTCCCCCGTTCCGGCTGGTGGTGCCGCCTCCGAAGGTGGTCGCCCAGTACGAGCAGCTGGGCCTGCCGGTGGTCCCGGAGGTCGTGGACGCGGGCCGGAAGCCGGTGCCGGGCTGGGCGGTGACCTCGCGAGCGGACGGCGGGTTCACCGCGTCCGAGGCGTCGGGCGAGACCCGCTGGCAGTTCGGTGCGGACCGGGTGCCGCAGGCGTTGGACGTGCGGTTGGCGGGGACGGAGGACTTCCTGCGGTTCGCCGCCGGTGAGGACGGTCCCGCGCTGTCAGTACTGGGTGCGGACCACTACGAGCTCGGCGAGATCCGCGACGCGGCGGGCGCGCTGACCGAGGTGTGGGTCAGCGCTCCCGGCGACGACCTGGGTTGGCGTTACGACGGGTTCGGCGTACCGCGCGATGTCGAGGTGCCGTTGACGGGCGCGGAGCTGCCCGGTCATCTGGCGGGTGCGCTGATCCGCAAGCTCCGGGTCCCGGTCTCCGAGACCGCGCCTCGGGGCTGGGTCGCCGAACTCGTCGCCGACGACCCGTGGGTCGTGGCGTCCCACAGCCTGGAGACGACCTCGGACGCGTACGTCCTCACCGACCGGGTGACCGACGATGCCTTCCGCTTCGGCACGGACGGGGTCCTGGTACCGGTCCGCAAACACCATGAGGCGCCCTGGCGCACGTTGCTGCGCCGGCTGAACGAAGGGCTGTTCGCGAAGCGGCCGCCCCGGGTGGAGCCACAGAACCACCTGGGCACCATAGGCCTGGAGTACGACCCCGAGCTGGCCCGGATCTTCGACGAGACACTGCCCAAGGCACAGCAGACCGGCGACTCCGGCACGCGCGGTGAGACAGCTCCGTTGCTGATGTCGTTGATCGCCGGCGATGCCACGGACATCCTGCGGCGTGCCGGACTCGACCCGGCGGCAGACCGGGAGGAACTCACCGAACTGCGGGCCGCGGTCCACGAGGCACTGTGGACGGACGCGCGACGGGCCCTGGACGAGGCCGGGCCGGTCACCGACGCGGCGGGACGTTCCGCGAACGGGTTCACGGTGCTCCCCGCCCGGCCGGGCGGTCTGCGCCCGGTGATCCACCAGGCCACGGGACTGGAGACGGTGTTCGGACGCGCAGGCCAAGTCGTCTCGCACCAGGTCTACTTGCACGAGGTCACCCAGGAGCTGGTGGGACGGCGCATGCTCGTCAGCCACGGCCCGAGCGGGGAGTTCATGTTCGACTGGGCGGACACGCCCGAGGGCACGGAGCACCTCACCGTCGGCTGGGCCGGCGACGAGAACGAGGCGAACACAGACCCACTCCGCCAGTTCCTCATCGAGAACGGGCGCACCGGGGCGACGTACTACTTCAGCGCCGACGGCACGCAAACCGAGGCTGTCGGCGAGCCGGAGGTCTCGTCACCTCGGGCGGACGAGACCGAGCAGCCCCTTGCCGACAGCACCGACACCGCCCCACCGCGGCCCCCGCACGCCGAAGCCCCCTGGTACATGGGCCGGGACGACATGGACGCGCACGGTGAGCTGAACGTCATCGCCGTCGACCCCTGGGACGAGGCGCTGATCCGGCAGTGGGCCGACGACATCGCGAACGCGGTGCGAAGCGACGGCGACAGTGCCGAGCTGGCGACGGGTATCCGCGAGGGTCTGCGCACCCTGCTCCGGGACGGGACCGTACCCGAGGCGCTGTCGGCCGGCGGGCACGCGGACGCGTCCGCCGCGTCCGCCGCGGACAAGGACAAGGAGCGGCGGCTGGACTTCTGGGAGGCGGCCCTCCAGCGGGGGCTGCGGCTCACGGCGGGCGGTCGTACGGTGTGGCTGCGGCCGGTGCTGCGCGATGTCGAGCCGTTGCCGGCGACCACGCCGGCCATGGAGCAGTACGCCCTCAACTGGACCAAGCCGGCCACCACGCACAAGTCGGCGTGGGAGCAGGGCTGGGGCGGCGGGACGTCCGTGCTGACGGCGCTCTCCACGGGTCTGAGGGTCGCGTCGTCGGTCACACCGGCACCGGTGATCGCCCTGGAGGCGCACCGCACCGGTGAGACGCTGACCAACCGCACGGTGGCCTTCGACCGCAAGGTCTTCATGCAGCGGAGCACCCCGTTCGGCGCGGGCCTGAAGCTGCGGATCTTCATCGACGGCGAGGAGCGCCCCCACGACCTGGTCACGCCCGCCCGCCTCACCGTGCAGCTCCCCAAGTCGCTGACCGCGCCCGGCGCTCTGCGGCCCGTCCCCCGCGACGCGTCGTATGGGGGCGAGGCCTCGGATGCCGGGTACCAGCGGGCCCGGACCATCATCAACGCGATCGATCTGATTCCGTCGGCCGCCGAGTTGGAGCGCCGGCTGCGCTCCTCGGGGCTGCCGGCCGAGGTCGTACGAGCCGTGATGGACCAGACGCTCACCCAGTTGAACGAGCGGTCCGCCATCAACCAGAGCAAGAACCTGCTGAGCAACGGGCTGGTGACGGGCCGGGTGTCCGGCTCCACCGGCATCGGCGGTTCCTTCAAGGGCCATGTGGCGATCCGCGCGACGGTCGAGGGCCTGCGGTATCTGGGCGACACGAGCAAGGTCGCCGTACGGGAGGACGCGGCGAACACGCTGGTCGTGCACCGGAAGCAGGGCGCACGCACCGGCTTCTCGCTGGGCGCGCGGGTCACCGCGGGACCGGCGGAGTTTCTCTCGCTCACCGGCGGGATGAGCCGGGCCACCGGTCACGGTCTGGCCCTCGCGACCGACACCCACACCATCATCCAGACCACCGAGGACCATGCGCGCTACCGCGCCTCGCTGGACCTCACCATCGAGGTGCGTTCCACCACCCACCGGATCGAGCCGGTCACCCTGACCGTGCCGGCCGAACTCGCCGTCCCCAGCCATGAGGCAGCCGACTTCGAGCACCGCGTGCTCGGGCCGGACGCCACGCTGCTACGGCGGCCGCTGCCGGAGTCGGCCGGACCGCTGGAGGCCCACCCCTATGTGCGAGCACTGCTCGCCGAGGCCGCCGAGCTGGGCGTAGGCCTGCCGGATTCGGCGTTCCGGCGCCCGGAGCGGCTGGACGCGGAGCTGCCCGAGCCGCACGAGCGCGAGCCGCTGGCCCTGGCGGCGCGCAAGGGCCCGGGCTTCGGCGTTCTCCTCGGGCTGCCCGGCTCCGAACTGGTCCACGACCAGATCCGGACCGTCATCGAGCTGACGCACCAGCAACTGGCCGGCCGCCGACCGAAGTTGACGCTCCACCCGCCCTTCGTGGAGCTGCGCCGTCCCCGGGTGAACTGGGCGGGCGCGGACGCGGACCTGCTCACCACGTTCGGTCGGGCGTCCTTGGAGACCGACCTGGCGCAGCTGATGTCGGGCATCGAGCACTCGGTGCGGCTGGGCGGGCGGACGTACCACGTGTCGATGGCTGCCCGGCTGCTGGAGCGGGTCGGCGGCATCACCGGTGACGAGGCGCGGCCGATGTCGCTCAACGTCCGCACCAATCAGGGTGCCACCGTCACGGGCGAGCGGAAGAACGGCTGGAGCCTGCGGGGCTTCGTCGGTGCGCGCGGCCGGGTCGAGCTGACCGATCAGGTGCGACTGCGGCTCGGGCAGGCGGGTGTGACCGGCGGGCTCGGGGGCGGAACCAAGCACGCGTTCTCCGGCGGGGCGGCGTCCGGCCAGCGCGCGGACATGAGCGGCAAGGTCGACGAGCACGTCTACAACGTGGTCTACGAGCTGTCCGTACGCACGGACGGTCACCCGGAGCGGAGGTGGTGGATCGACAAGCCGGACCAGGTGGTGGCCCAGGTGGCCGTGCCGCAGCTGCATGTGCCGCAGGAGCGGATCTCCCGGGAAGCGCTGCGCGAGGCCTACGTGACGCGGCCGCTTCCGGCGCTGCCGGCCGTGGACCGGCGGGTGGACTTCGCCGGCCATGGCGCCACCGCCGTGTTCCGGTCGGTCATGGCCCCGCCCGAGGTGGTGCGCGCGGCGGCGGAGATGTACGGCAGGGCCAACGGCCATCCGGACACCTGGGCGGCGGACCCGGCGAACTGGCCCGCGGAGATCAGGGGGTTGTTCTCCCCGAACGAACTGGTGGCGCGTTTCCCGACGTTGACCAGCGCCCAGGGGCGGCTGACGGAGCTGCCCGATGGCCCCGACGGATGGCACCAGGCTCTGCGGCTGCGGCTCGTCGTCGTCGACCCGCAGCATGTGCGGGCCTACGACGGCTCCGGCTTCAAGCTGTGGCAGAACAGCAGCGCCTCCGCCAAGTACGAGCACGCCGGTGACCGCACTCGTGCCCTGGGCCTGGCGGGTCGGCTGGGTCCGATGCTGCACATCGGCCACGGTGCGGACGAGGACGAGGAGTCGGCCTCATCCGGCGGACAAGTGTCCTCGGTCGGCAGGGAAGGGTCCTTCGTCGGCGCAGAAGTGTCCTCCGTCGGCGGGGAATTGTCCTCGGCCGAACAGCACCAGGCCCTGTCCGCCTCGGTCGGCGCCACCTTCGGCGGCGGGTATCAGTGGGGCTGGGAGACCGGCGACAGCACCGCCGTCGGGCCGGTCGGCATCACGCGCGGCACCTACGGCGGTCCCAAGCACACCTACCGGGCCGACGCGGTGTTCCAGATCACCCTCGACCGGTGGCGGGGGCGCCGTCCGGCCGACGCCGTGACCGGCGGCACCTCCGGCACGACCAGCGACGAGGTGACCCTGGAGGTCAGGCACGGCCTGGACTTCGTGGTCCCCGAGCGCCGGATCTTCGACCTGGGCCTGCCGGTACCGGAGGGCGTGCGGCACGTCGAACCGCACCCGCCCACCGACCACTTCGACCCCGCGCTGCTGGCCGCAGGGACCCACCCGGAAGTCCTCAGGTCCGACGGCGTACTGGACACGATGAAGCGGTGGCTGACCGAGCAGCGCCTGCTGCGGCCCGGCCCCGACGGCGTCGGTCACCTGCCGAGCCGGCTGCTGAGCGGGATCGAGGCGTCCTATTCGCCTGCGGCTCTGCTCGACCAGTTCACCCTGCTCAACACCGCCGGGGTCACACGGTGGTGGCCGATTCCGTCGGCCTTCGGTGCCACGCGCTATCTGTGGACCAAGGTGACCGCCGCGACCCTGGAGCCGATGGCGCAGCACGACCGGTCCGAGATGACGATGGTGCTGCGCGGCAAGGCGGTCACCGAGAACACGACCAGCGCCTCCCGCTCGACCGAGGTCGAGGCCCACGCCGAGGCGCACGGCAGGATGGGCACCTCGCCCACCGGCGGGCTCCAGATCGCGGGCGGTTGGTCCCGCGAGGCGAGCACCGCGCACGAGCGGCACGCGCAGGGCGTCGGCGTCTACTGGGGCCAGACCAGCACTCCGTCGGTCGAGTTCCAGCTGCGCCAGCGGTTCGACATCGAGATGGCCCTCACTCAGGAGCTGCCCGAGATCCTCGCCGCGCCCGTGCGCGCCTACCACGGCGTCACGCTCGCCACGTCGAGCCTGCTGGGCCACCGCCGTCACGCGGCGGGACGCGTCCAGCGAGACCCGTCGTTCGTCGCCCGGTTCCCGCGACGGCCCGGGGAGGGCTCCGTCGACGGCTGGGTACGGGTCGTCATCCCCAGGCACACCGTCCAGCCGGGCCCGGCGCCACAGCCGACCGCACTCCCCGCCCGGCACACCGTCGCGCGGTGGGAGTCCGAGGAACGGCCGTCGAACGACGCGCTGGTGGACCTGCTCGCCGAGCACGGGCATCCCTGGGCGTTCCCCGCCGCCGGCGCCGTGAACCGCTGGGCCGTGCTGCCCGCGGCCCCGACGACCTCGCGTCCCGAGCCGACGACGCCGGAGTCCTGGCGGCCGGACGGCAGCACGCTCTTCGGCACGCTGTACGACCACCTCACCAACGAGGTGCACATGCGGCTCAGCCTGGAGCAGTTGCTGCGGCACAGGTACCAGGTGCTGGTCGGCGGCGAGAAGGTGACCGTGGGCATGCGGATCAACCGCGTCACCGCGCTGCCCGGGTCCGAGGTGAAGATCCTCTCGCGCCACTTCGACCAGGTCCGGGACACCGAGGAGCACGTCGGCGGCGCGGCCAGTGCGTGGTTCGCCGGTATAGGCCCGGTCGTCGGCGGGGAGGTCGACGGCCACTCGCTGCGGGACTCGCTGCCGCTGCGCTACGAAAGCCACGGCTCCGGGGAGCAGGCCGCGGAGTCCGAGGAGATCCTGGAGCGCAACACGGCCTCCACCCGGCAGTTCCGCTACTACAAGGCGGACGTCGAACTCGCCCTCGCCGGTCCGCACGGGAAGCTGCTCGTGGACGCCCCCGGCGGCCTGTACCTCATGCTCCCCACCGACCTCGACGACTCCCCCGCCCTGCGGGAGGTCCTCGTCACCGAGCCGGAGCCCCAGCAGGCGGACGACGGCGACGTCCCCGGCCCGGCATCCGGCGCCGAGCGCCCGGTCGATCCCCTGGTCGAGGCGTTTCTGACCCGCATCAACGGTGCTGCCGGGTCGGACGGCCGCCTACCAGAACCTCCCGTTCCGCCGGCGCCGCACCCGGTGTCGGCGCCGGCCGGGTCGGACGGCCGCCTACCAGAACCTCCCGTTCCGCCGGCGCCGCACCCGGTGTCGGCGCCGGAGAACGAGTCCGACATGGTGGTGCACCAGTCGGACGGAGCGGAGACCGTCGAGGCCAGCGCGGAACGGTTCCTCACGCTGATCAACGATGACCGACACGCGGCCGATACCGGCAGCCGTACCGATACCGACGAGGAATGAAAGTGAACGAGGCCCAGATGAGACCAGCAGAGCACGCCTCCGACGAACCCGGCGGCGAGGAAGTCTCCGCCGCACAGGCCGGAGCACAGGTCGCGGTCGCGCCGGCGCCCGCCACGCAGGGGGCCGACGCCGACGGCAAGGCCGGTCAGCCGGCCGGCGCCGTCTGGGACCAGCCCCTGCCCTGGGCCACGTCCCAGGCCGAGGACCAGAGTTCCGAGGAGCCCACGTCCCCGCAGGCCGTGTCGCCCGCCGCCGAGGAAGTCCCGGCAGCGGGCCCGGCAGCCGTCCGTGAGGAGAGCGCGGACGAGGCGAAGGGCGCGGCGGAAGAGGGCGCGGAGGGCGCGGAGGCCGCCGACAAGGATTCCTCCGTCGCACTGTGGCAGGCCGCCGCCGCCGACCAGCAACGCGGTGCGCACGCGGCGCCGACTCCCGTGGGAGCCACCGGAGTCGCCGGCCACGCCGTCTCCAAGTGGCTGCTCGGCGCGGCCGTCGCGGTCGGCGGTCTGGTCGCGGCCGCGGGAGCGGTCAAGGGCATGAGTTCGCCGCCCGCCGCGACGGCCAAGGAGAAGCCGGAGCCGATCCTGGCTCCCGGCCAGGGCCTCGACGAGAACGGCAGCCCGACGCCGACTTCGTCGACGACGCCTGCGAAGAAGCGTGCTGCGGCCGGGGCCGGGAAGGCGGCCGCGGCGGCAGCACCCGCCGCGGCCGCCGCGGCCCACGTCCCCAGCGCTCACAGCTCCACGCCGACGCCCACCCCCGAAGCCGCGTCCCAGCGGACGGGCGTCAAGGCCTCGGTGGCCGGACAGAGCAGCTATCTCTCCGTCCAGACCTCCGTGAAGTCCCCGAACGGCTACTGGAGCCAGAGCTCCGTCACCGTCACGACCACCAAGAAGCTCACCGCGCTCAAGGTCGTCCTGCACGTCGCTCAGACCGGTGGCGTGGCGAACACCGGTGTCTGGACATCGCTCGGTGACAAGGCCACGGTGCACACCGCGAAGGCTTCGGACGGAGGAGCGGACTACGTGGTGGTGCTCAACGGGGGCGTCACGCTCGACGCGGGAACGTACGTCTTCCAGTTCGGGTACAACCACGACGAGGGCGCGCGTGAGACGGTCCATGACGTATGGAGCGTGGTGACCACGGCCGCCGGTGAGAGCGCCGCGGTGTCCAGGAACGGACGGTACTGACGTCGGTCCGGGCCGGCCCGAACGCCCGTCCGGGCCGGCCCGAACGGGCACGTGCGCGTGCGCGTGCGCGTCGAAGCGCCGGTCACGGCTTCTTGGACGTGTTCTTGTCGGCGTTCTTCCCGGCGTTCGCCTTCCCCTTCCCGGGTTTCGCGTCGTCCGCGTCGCTCGCACCGGCCGCCGCCGTGCCGCCCGTCAGGCCGGCGCAGTAGGCGCTCACGTTGGCCTCGCCGCCGGCCGCCTCGACGAGCCGCTGGAACGCCGTGGAGTCCGGCGCCTCCCCACGGCTCCGGAGCTTCTCGTACACACGGCAGTGGGCGAGGGTGTCCTTCGCGGTGGGCGGACGGTCGGCGGGCGCGGACACGGAGGGCCCGGAGGCGCTGGGTGACTCGGCCGGGGTGCTCGCCACGGCGCTCGGGTCGGCGGACCCGTCGCCCGCCGCGCCCCTGGCCGGACCGCCGCCCACCGAGCCGATCGCCGCGTAGGCGACACCACCGAGGGTGAGACTCGCAAGCAGCACGGACAGCGTCGTCCGCAACGACCGTACGGTCCGCCACCGTGCGCGGGGCCGCCAGTCGTCCCGACGCCGGGTCCGCGCCCGGTGCGCCCCCGCGTCCCGAGCGGCCCGGAACGCGGCGACGGCCCGCCGCTCCGCCTCCCCCTCGGCCTTCCCCCCACGGATGGCCGCAGCGAGCAGCGCTTCGAGGGGGCTGTCGTCGAAGGGGGCCTGTTCCTGGTCGTACGACCGCGCCCCGCCCCGCGCACTCTCCTCCGGGCGCGCACGACGGCGGTCCGGGCTGCCGCCGCTCCGCTCGTCACCCATGCCGTGTCCGTTCCTGTCCGACGTGCCGTCCTCGTCTGTCATGTCGACTCCCCCAGCGTCCGGGGGCCGTCATCCGTCACACTCTCCGCACCGAGCTGGTGTGCCAGCCGCTTCAGGCCCCGGTACGCGGCGGTGCGCACCGCGCCGGGGCGTTTGCCGAGGACCCGGGCGGCGGCGGGGCCGTCCAGGCCGACGACGACCCGCAGGAGCACGGCCTCGGCCTGGTCGCGCGGGAGGCCCCGGACCAGTTCCAGGGCGTACTCGGTGGAGAGGGACTCCAGCGCCTGGTCGTGCGTGTTGTGCGGGCCGGGCAGATCCAGCATGTCCTGCTCCTGTGCCGCCGACCGTGGCCGCACCCTGAGCCGGCGCAGATGGTCCAGGGCCCGGTGCCGGGCGATGGTCGCGGTCCAGCCGCGGAACCCGGCCCCGTCCCCCCTGAACCGGCCCAGGTCCCGGGCGATCTCCAGCCAGGCGTCGGAGGCCACGTCCTCGGCGTCGTCCCCGACCAGCCCGCGCAGATACCCGAGCAGTCCGGGCTGTACCAACCGGTAGGCGACCGCGAAGGCGGCCTCGTCGCCCTCCTGGGCCCGCGCGACGGCCGCGCCCAGTTCCCCGTCGTACGCCTGCACGCGGCGGGGTTCCCCTCCCTGACCCAAGAACTTTCCTGTCCGTACCGGTTCGTGGCGATTGCGCACCGTCCGGCGCGGTCACCCTTGCCCATGTCCCCCACGGTCAACAGCGCCTGACCCCACAGAAGTGTCACAGTCCGCCGGTCGTCCCGGGGGTCCCACGAACCACCGGCTGTGACATCTGGCATCGTTCGAGCGCTGTGTTAGTGCCACCTGTGTGACAGGTGGTGTTTCTGTGACCAAAAACAGGGGTGGGGCAGTGAGTCGTCGGAAGAGCCGTGCGTACAGACCGCTCAGCATGAAGCGGCGGGCGTGGCTGACGCTCGGCGCGGTGGTCCTGGGAGGCGGCGGTGTGGCGACCTACGCCGCCGCCAGCCCGTCCACCGACGCCAATGAGGGCATACAGCCCAAGCGGCCGGTGAAGGTCTACGACCTGACGCTGAAGTCCGCCGCGACCGGCAAGCGGGAGCTGCCACGCACCGAGACCAAGCAGTTCTCGCTGCTCGGCGTCTCGTGGACGGGCGTGACCAAGCCGCTGGAGGGCACGGCGCAGGTGCGGACCCGCAGCACCGACACCGGCGACTGGTCGGGCTGGCAGGACCTGGAGACGAACATCGACCCGCCGGAGGACGCCGACGAGCGGAACGGGGCGCGCGGTGCGTCCGAACCGCTGTGGGTCGGGCCCTCGGACGGTGTGCAGGTCCAGGTCGTGCACGAGGACGGCACCACAAGTGCAGGACTGCCCAAGGGACTTGAGGTCAACCTCGTCGACCCCGGCATCGCGACGGCCGCGGAGCAGCGGAACACCGGCGACGACACGGACCCGGCGGCGTTCGCCGTGGACGAGACGCCCACTCCGACACCGACGGTGAGCGACAGCACGTCCGCCTCTCCGACGGCGACCGCCACGGCTACGGCCACGGCCACGGCTTCCGCCACCACCCCCACCGCTCCCCCGTCGACCGTGCCCGAGCCCCCGATCGTCTCCCGCTCCGGTTGGGGCGCCGACGAGTCGCTCAGCCCCGACCCGTCCGAGTACAACGACGACGTGAAGGCCGTCTTCGTGCACCACACGGACGGCACCAACGACTACTCGTGCGCCGACTCGGCCGCGATCGTCCGGGGCATCTACGCGTACCACACGCAGACCAACAAGTGGAACGACATCGGCTACAACTTCCTCGTCGACAAGTGCGGCACGATCTTCGAGGGCCGCAAGGGCGGCGTGGACCTGCCGGTCCTCGGTGCGCACACCTACGGCTGGAACCGTGAGTCCACCGGCATCGCGATCCTCGGCAACTACACCGACGCGGGCGCCTCGAACGCCGCCCTCACCTCGGTCGCCCGGATCGCCGCCTGGAAGCTCGGCCAGTACGGCGTCGACCCCAACTCGACGGTCCAGCTGAAGGCGGGCGCGACCCAGAAGAACCTCGCCGGTACCAGCTTCACCGCGGGCACCCTCTACACCTTCAACCGGATCTCCGGCCACCGCGACGGCTACGCCACCGAGTGCCCGGGCACCTCGCTCTACGCCCAGCTGCCGACCATCCGCGCCTGGGCGTCCGGCCCGGTGCAGGGCCTGAAGGTCACCTCGCTGACCGGCGCCACCCTGTCCGGTTCGACGTACTACACCAAGGGCGCGATCACGGCGAAGTGGTCGACGACC
Organism: Streptomyces sp. NPDC019531; assembly: GCF_044903305.1. Lineage (NCBI taxonomy): Bacteria > Bacillati > Actinomycetota > Actinomycetes > Kitasatosporales > Streptomycetaceae > Streptomyces > Streptomyces sp. NPDC019531. Next base: position 14,487 of record NZ_JBJDQL010000054.1, read on the forward strand.
ACGCCGGCTTCGCTGATCTCGAAGTTCGAGCTGCTGGTCGACGGCAACGTCGTCACGTCCGTCGCGGGTACGGCCACCTCGGCCGGCACCACCCTCGCGGCGGGCAGCCACAAGGTAGCCGTGCGGGCCGTGCACCAGTCCGGCAAGACAGCGACGACCACCGCGCTGACCGTCGCCACCGACACCACCGCGCCGACCTTCTCCACCACCCCGAAGATCACCCTGCGCACCGGCACGGTGAGCACCACCGCCGTCCCGGTCACCCTGGCCTGGAAGGCCGCCGACACGCAGGCCCTGAAGCAGGTGAGCCTGCTCTCCCCGACGACTGCCACCTTCGGCCCGACCACCACCAGCTCCAGCCGCACCGTCAAGTCCGGTGCCGCGAGCACCTGGTCGATGAAGGCGTACGACGTCGCGGGCAACACCCGTACGTCGTCGCCCTCGTACACGCCGATGATCCTCCAGGAGACCTCGGCGACGAAGTCCGGTAGCTGGACCAGTCGTTCGTCGACCAGCTACCTCGGCGGGAAGTCGTACTCCAGCGCCTCCAAGGGCGCGAGCCTGACCTGGACGTTCACCGGGCGGTCCGCCGCCTGGGTGGTCTCGCGGGCGTCCACCTCGGGGCAGGCGTACGTCTACGTGGACGGCACGAAGGTCGCGACCGTGGACCTCAAGTCCTCGACCACGAAGTATCGCCAGGCGATCTGGACCAAGTCCTGGTCGAGCAGCGCCAAGCACACCGTGAAGATCGTGGTGGTCGGCACCAGCGGCCGCCCGACGATCACGACGGACGGCCTGGTGTACGTCAAGTAGCGCTCACCCAGGAGCCGTTCAGATGGCGGTGTCCACCGGCTCGGGCGTCCGCTCCCCCGCACCCTGGGGAGTGGGCGCCCGTTCCGCGTTCACCACGACTCCCGCGATCAGGGCGGCAAGCAGCAGCGCGCCGAACGCCCACCAGGTGGCCACGTTGAAGCCGTGCACGGTGGCCTCGGCCTGCAACAGCCTCTGGTCGACGCCGGGTCCGGCGTGTGCGGTCAGATAGGTCGCGGTCACGCTCGCGGCGATCGTGTTCAGCAGGGCCGTACCGATCGAACCGCCCACCTGCTGAGCGGTGTTGAAGGTCGCCGAGGCCGCCCCCGAGTCGCGCGGCGCGACACTTCCGGTGGCGAGCGAGATGGAGGTCATCATCGCCGTACTCATGCCGAGGCCCAGCATCAGCATCCCGGGCAGCACATGCGAGGCGTACGCCGGCTCCACGCCGACCTGCGCGATGATCGCCAACCCGCCCGCCGCCAGGAGCAGTCCGGGCACCATCAGGACCCGGGGTGCCACCTTGCCCAGCAGCCGCGCGGCGATCTGCGTCGAGCCGACGACCATCGCGACCGTCATCGGCAGATAGGCGAGCCCGGTCTTCAGAGGCGACCAGCCGAGGACGCCCTGGAGGTAGTAGGTCAGGAAGAGGAACACGCCGAACATGCCGACGGTGACGAACAGGACGGTCAGGAAGGCGCCGACGCGCTGGCGGTCCTTGACGACGGACATCGGCAGCAACGGCACCCGCGCACGGGTCTGCCACAGACCGAACGCCGCGAGCAGGACGACTCCGGCGACCAGCAGGGTCACCACGAGCGGGTCGCCCCAACTCCTCGACTCCGCCTCGGAGAAGCCGTACACCAGCGACAGCATCCCGCCCGAGCCGAGCAGCGCGCCCGGCACGTCGAGGTGCGCGTCGGGGTGCCGGCCGCCGGAGTCGAGCAGCGCCCAGGCGCCGGCGAACGCGATCAGCGCGATGGGCACGTTGACGTACAGGCACCAGCGCCAGTCCAGGTACTCGGTGAGCAGACCGCCCGCGAGCAGTCCGATCGCGGCGCCCGCCCCGACGATCGCCCCGAACACGCCGAAGGCCTTTCCGCGGTCCTTCGGGTCGGTGAACGTCGTCGCGAGCAGCGACAGCGCGGAGGGCGCGAGCAGCGCGGCGAACACACCCTGCAGGGCCCGGGCCCCGAACAGCATGCCCTCGCCGGTCGCGGCACCGCCGAGCGCGGAGGCCGCGGCGAAACCGACGAGCCCGATCATGAAGGTGTTCCTGCGCCCGGCGAGGTCGGAGATCCGGCCGCCGAGCAGCAGGAGCCCGCCGAAGGCGAGGGTGTAGGCGGTGATGACCCATTGCCGGTTCCCGTCCGACATGTTCAGGTCGGCCTGGGCGGACGGCAGGGCGATATTGACGATGGTCATGTCCAGCACGACCATCAACTGGGCGAGCGCGATGACTACGAGAGCCCACCAACGACGGTTGTCGGCCATTACTCCATCGTGCGCCTGCCACCACCCCTTTGGGAACGGCAGCGTCTCTTATTACGCTGTTTTTGCCTCCGCCGTCAGCGCCGTACGGTCCCCGTGGCGTCCCGGCACAGCAACCGGAGCGAGCCGTCCCCGGCATAGCAGCGGCGGGCCTCGTCCACCGGGTCCCACAGCCGGCCGTCGGGCGTACGGATCCAGTGCTCACCCCCGCTCGTCCACCACTCGGCACCGGCCTGACGGACGACGACCTCACCGGCGTAGGCACCGAGCCCCCGCAGCACGGTCTCCACGGCGGCGTACGGCGCCCCTTCCCGTCGTATCTCCTCGATCAGCCGGTCGACGCGCCACAGGCTCTGCGCCGAGTAGTCGAGCCGCACACGCGCGCCCTCGCGCAGGGCCGACACCGCGTCGGCGGCCCAGCGCACGGGCTTGGCGGCGGCGGAGGGCCTGTGGGTGGGCGCGGGTGCGTGGGCGGTCGCGGGTGCCTGGCGGGGCGTCACATCAGTCGTCACATGGGGGAAAGCGCTCCGGAGAGGTGTTTCGTCACGCCGATCGGGGGGCTTCACCGGGACCGGTGCAGGACCGACGCACCTTCGCCGCATCCCTCCCCGGACGGTCACAGGACCCTTGCCGCAGCGAGGTTGACGCCGGAGTGACGATTCACGCCTCCCATGCGCTCCTGTCACTGATGAGTGACTACTTCCATCTCCGCGCGGTGCCGCCCTCGGCCCTGCGCAACAGCGCGAACTGGTTGCAACGGCTGTTCGAGGACGACTGGGACGCCGTGCGCGAACGCATCGGACGCCACCGGGAGGAGATCCTGGACAAGTCCTACCTGGACCATGAACTCCTGTACCCCGGCGCCGAGGTGGTCCTGGGCGGGCTGCCGGTCTACCCGGGCGACCGGGACAAGCCTCCGTTCCTGCTCCTGACCGCGGCCCGGGCGAACCGGGTCTCGGCGTATCTCGGTTCGGCCGACTTCGAGACGCTGTGGCGGATCGCCCGCGAGGAGCTGCTGCCGAAGTACGGCGGCGCGGGCGCGGAGCGTGAGGCGCGAGAGGTGTTCGCGGCGGCCCACCGGGATCTGACGGCGTTCTACGGGCAGACGGCGGTGTACGGCGATGCGGTGGTCAAGTGGCTCATCCAGTGAGCCGCTTCGCCACTGAGCCGCCGCCTTCACCCCCGCCGCCGGCTCCTCCGTGACACGACCGCCCGCAGCACCCGGCGTCCCTCCGTGGAGACCTCCAGCGCGGGACGCAGGCCCGCCGTGCCGTGGCCGGCGAGCAGCTCAAGGACGGTGATCTGGCGGCGCAGTTCGGCGGCGACGAGCGGGGACATGCCCTCCGTACGGCCCTCGCGGCGGGCTTCGACCGAGTCGGCGGCGTCCTTCAGCGGGTCGAGCAGCCGGTGGATCCGCAGCGCGGCGACCGAACAGGCGTCGGCCCACACCCGCACCTCGGCGACGGACCGTTCGGCGGGCGCGGCGGCGAGCATCCGACGGGCCAGCAGCACGGCCTGGTCCTCGCCCTCCGCCTCGAACTCCCCACCGCCGCCCAGCTTCCCCCGCACCTGCTCAAGCCGCTCGCCCCACTCCGCGGCCCCGGCGTCGTCCGCGAGCCCGGCCCACAGGGGGCGGAGGACCTCGTCATCGCCGCCCAGCAGCGATACACAGCGATCCAAACAAGCCAACCCGCTGGCGGCCAGTCCGCGTTCGTCGGCCTGGCCGATCAGCTCCACCAGACTCATCCACGCCTCCCTCGCCGAGCGGTGTTCCCTAACGGAACCCGCACTTCCCCTTACTGCGTGCGACGACCCGGGAGTGTCACAGGGGCACCACACCGAGCCGGTCGAGCATACGGAAGAAGAGGTTTTCGGCCAACGGGTCCGGTTCGGCGCTCAGTACGTCGAGCAGCGGCTCCTCGGCCACCTCGCGCCCCGCCTCCGCGGCCCAGGCGACGGCCCGCGCGGCCGCGTCCCGGGGTTCGAGGAAGTAGTCCTCCAGGGTCAGCCCGTCGTCACCGCCCCCGACGAACTTGGCCATGGCGGCCCGCGCCAGACAGGTCGTCCAGCTCCCGCTCTGCGGCCCCGCCGCCTCCACCACCGCCGAGGCGCTGTCCATGACGTACCCGAAGAGCGCGGGCGAACCTGTCTCCAGGGCGAGGGCGTTCATGTTGCCGATGTCGCCATCGCCGCTCGCGTACTCCCAGACCTGCCATCCGCCGGGCGCCGACTCGCGCAGCACCATGCCGTCGGCGCCGGCCAGCGCGTCCAGCTCGGCGAGCGGCCGCTCCCCGCGACCCACGACGAAGTAACCCCAGTAGCCCATCCCCGGTTCCCCCTGGCTGTTCGGTACGGCTGAGCGGGCAGGGCGAAGTCGGCTGCGGTTCGGCAGCGCCCTGAAGGGGCGCGGGGCTGTGCCGTTGTGCGGCTGCCGCCGCGCGAGCGCGACCAGCCACGACGGCACCGCAGACGAACGACGACGCATCGCCGCACATTTAGCGGAGCGCTTAGGGTGCCGAATACACCACAGTCGTACGGCAGTTCGCAGCAGGAAGGACCGATTCCGTCACACTGCGACGGATACCGCGGGTCCCTGGTGGGCCTTCTCGTCCTGCATCCGGGTCAGCCGCAGCACCACGGCGGCGGCGAACAGGGCGGCGACGAGGTCGACGCCGTCCGCGAACATCATCTGGACCATGGTGTCGTGGATCTCCTGGGAGGTGTCGGCCTCGTCGGCCATGCTCGCCAGGAACCGCCCGACGACGTTCGTCAGGAGCCACAGCGTCCACCAGGCGTTGACCAGCGCATGTCCCTTGCGCCCGCCCTCGGGGCCGCTCGCGTCCCAGACGTCGAGCATGACCCGGCGCGGATACCAGAGGCTCGCGATCGGCACGACCCAGCCGGCGATCACCCAGCCGCGCGCCTTGCTGTGCCCGCCCGGGGCGAACACCTCGGCGTTGACCCGCACCCGCCAGAACCAGATCACGAAGACGACGGCACTGGCCAGCAACACGGCGGCCTGCGCGGAGGCGGCCACCGCCGTCAGCGTGTCCGCCAGGTCGGCCCGGTCCAGCACGTCGTTCCCGAGGTCACCGCCGCCGACGTCGCCCGTGACGTCGTACATCAGGAAGTCCGCGCCGAGGGCGAACAAGTCGACGGCCGCGGACAGCCCGAGCAGTGCCACGGTGGCCCACCCGAGCCCGACCGGCGAGCGCAGCCAGATCTTCGGCGCGCCGGCCGGCGGGGCCTGGAAGCCGGACGGGGCGGCGCACTGGGTGCACAGGACGCCGTCCGGTGCCGCTTCGAAGTGACGGCAGCGCGTGCAGAGCATGGTGGGGTCCCCCCGGGACATGGATGATCAGCGAGCTGTGGACGATCGGCAGACCGCGCAGGTTCTCCCCAGAGCCTCGCGCGCGGTATGCGGAAGATACGGTTCGCCGACCCCGTACGTCCACCAGGAATCCCCGGCTCTCAGTTCAGCCGGTCTCCGAGCGCCTTGAACTGCGTCCAGGTCAGCGCGGGCTTGCCCGGGTCCCACAGCTTCTGCACGGTCGCGCGCAGCGGCATCCGGATACCGGCGGCGATCTGGTCCTGCGTCTGCGCGTTCGGGTAGTCGCACCACACCGCGAAGTACCCGCCGAGGATCTGGGCGTCGTACTTCGAGGAGACGGCCGTGGTGCCGCGGACGACTCTCGGCGTCCACTGCTCGTAGATCCGCTGTCCCGTCGGATAGGAGAACTGGTTCGGCTGACCGAGGACGTAGTAGAGGAACTCGTCGTTGTAGTTGACGACCTTGCGTCCCGCGCTCAGATACTCCACGGGCTGCCGGGCGCCGATCTCCTTGCCGGTCCAGTACCCGACCTGGATGTCCTTGTCCGGCTGGACGGAGGTACCACGGAAGAAGCCGTCGTTCCACGCGCGCGGGGTCTTGCCGTGGGCGCGGACGGTGGCGGCGCGGTCGTTGAGCCAGCCGGTGGTGAGGTCGGCGACGGTGCCGCCGGAGCCGTAGGCCGCCTGGGCGGCAGCCGCGAGCTGGGGGTAGGTCGCGGCCGGGCTGGACACCATCAGCGCGCGGTACTCGTCGCCGCCGAGGTGCCAGTCGGCGCCGGGGAACAGCCCGGCGTACTCGTTCAGCAGATCGTCGACGATCTCGGCGGCAGCGGGCTTGGAGATGTCGACGGTCCCCTGCGGCGCGAGCCCCGCCGCACTCCGCAGCTGAAGCTCGGGGTGCGCGGCGATGACGGCACCCAGATGCCCGGGCGAGTCGATCTCCGGTACGACGGTGATGTGCCGCTGGGCCGCCAGCGCGACGATCTTCTTCACCTGCGCCTTGGTCAGGTGCGTCTTCGACACGATCTCCGGGTGCGAGTCCGACTCGATCCGGAACCCCTGGTCGTCGGAGAAGTGCAGGCCCAGCTGGTTGAACTTCAGATCGCCGAGCTCCCGCACCCGGTCCTCGATCCACCCGGCCGTGAAGGGCTTGCGCGCGATGTCCAGCATGAACCCGCGCACCGGCTTGGCCGGCTCGTCGCGTACGACGCCCTCCGGCGCCGTACCGCCGCCGTGCACCTCCTGCTTGAGCGTGCGGGTGCCGTAGAACACCCCGGCCTCGCCCGGCCCGCTGATGACGACCCGCCCACCGCGCACGGTCATGCGGTACGACTCCGGATCGGCACCCCCGCCGTCGTTGAGTGCCAGTTGCACGTCCCCGGCGCGCACGTCGTCCTTCTTCCCGGCGTACGTCAGCCCCAGCTCACCGGCGATAAGGCGCCCTTCGTCGGCGAGGCCGGCGTCGTTCACGACCACGCGGAGCCCGGCGGCCGGGCGCCAGCCGGGGCCGCGGGCCGGGGTGTGGGCGCGGACGGCGGGGATGGTGCGGGGGGTGGTGGACAGCGGGTAGGAGCGGGTAGGGGTCGGGCTCGGTGTCCTGGAGGGGGTCGGGGAGCCTTCCGAGCTGGTGCCCGAGGATGACCGGGCCTGCGACGTGGCCGATCCGGCGGGGGCACTGTCGTCGTCCCCGGCCCACAGTCCGAGACCCACGCCGGCCGCCACGGTCACGGCGACCGCCCCGGCGATCAGCCCCCGCACCTGCTTCTCCGATCGCTTCCTGTGCTGGCTCACACTGTCCACGCTAGGGCCTCGGGAGAACAGCCGCGTCCATCACATGTTCCGAAACTCTCCCGTGCGGGTGGAATTCGGGCATCCGTCGGACAGGTCATGTCCACTCTCGATAGCGTGACGTCACACCGCTCACAGCTTCCTCTGCCGAAACACACGTGACGCCCACACACTCTCCCGGCCGACTGGCCGTACCGTCGCCGCCCACCGTCCTGGACGCCTTCAACATCGCGCCCGCCGACGAGCTCCTGCCCCTGCTCCTGGACTGCCTGCGCAGTCTCCGCTGGGCCGAACGGGTCACGGCCCACCGTCCCTACCCGACCGCGGACGCACTGCTGGCGGCATCGGACGAGGCGGCGTACGACCTGACCCCGTCCGACCTCTCCGAGGCCCTGGCGGGTGAGACCCTGCCCGCCCTGCCGGACGGCGCCCACTCGGCGGCCCACATGGCCATGGACGCGGCCCACGCGGCATACGAGGCCCGATTCGGACACGCGTTCGTCATCTGCTTGGACGCGCTGCCCCCTTCGGAGGCCCTGGACCACGTCCTGGAGGGCATCCGGTCACGACTGACGAACGATCCCGAGGAAGAACGGGTGGTGGCGGCAGAGGAACTCCGTCGCCTCGCACGGCAACGGTTGATGACGTCCTTGAGGGGCGCGGGGAACCGCGCGACCAGCCACCGCGAGCCCGCACCCGGTACATAACAGCCGAGATCGCCCCGGATGCCGCCGCGGCTCACCCATACGCGTGCCACTTTGATCACACCGGTAGGCCCGGCGTAAGCCCAGCGCCAGCGTCTCGCTACGATGCTGAGGGCCGGAGGACCGTACCCGGCCGGGCCCGACCGACAGCACAAGCCGGCAGGCCCCGATACCCCGCTCCCGGAGGGACTTCCGTGCCGGCTGGAACGCTGTACCGCGGCCGGGAAGGAATGTGGTCCTGGGTGGCTCACCGAGTCACCGGCGTCCTCATCTTCTTCTTCCTGTTCGTTCACGTGCTGGACACCGCTCTCGTTCGTGTCTCCCCCGAGGACTACGACAAGGTCGTAGACACGTACAAGACCCCGATCGTCGCTGTGCTGGAGTACGGCCTCGTCGCGGCCATCCTCTTTCACGCGCTCAACGGCCTGCGCGTCATCGCCGTCGACTTCTGGTCGAAGGGGCCCCGCTACCAGAAGCAGATGCTCTGGTCCGTCGTGGGCCTGTGGGTCGTACTCATGATCGGGGCGATCTACCCCGTCCTCGGCCACGCCGCTCGTGAACTGTTCGGGAGCTGAGACTGATGGCGACCACTGAATCCACCGCTTCCGGCATCGGCCCCGTAGAGGGCGGTTCCGGCTTCGGCGTCGACAACCCGGCGCCCCTCATCGAGGCCCCGCGCCAGCGCACCAAGAAGACCCCGAAGTCCACACGGGGCAACTTCGAGATGTACGGCTGGCTCTTCATGCGGCTGTCCGGCATCGTGCTGGTCGTCCTGGTCATCGGCCACCTGCTGATCCAGCTGGTGCTGGACGGCGGTGTCTCGAAGATCGGCTTCGCGTTCGTCGCGGGCCGCTGGGCGTCCCCGTTCTGGCAGGTCTGGGACCTGTTGATGCTGTGGCTCGCGATGCTGCACGGCGCCAACGGCCTGCGCACGGTCATCAACGACTACGCGGAGCGCGCGAACACCCGGCTGTGGCTCAAGGGGCTGCTCTACACCGCCACGGTGTTCACCATCCTGCTGGGCACGCTGGTGATCTTCACCTTCGACCCGAACATCCGCTAGGCACGGGGCTGAGGAATTCCTGATGAAGATCCACAAGTACGACACCGTCATCGTCGGCGCTGGCGGCGCCGGCATGCGCGCCGCGATCGAGTCGACGAAGCGCAGCCGTACCGCCGTGCTCACGAAGCTCTACCCCACCCGCTCCCACACGGGCGCCGCGCAGGGCGGCATGGCCGCCGCGCTGGCCAACGTGGAGGAGGACAACTGGGAGTGGCACACCTTCGACACGGTCAAGGGCGGTGACTACCTGGTCGACCAGGATGCCGCCGAGATCCTGGCGAAGGAGGCCATCGACTCGGTCCTCGACCTGGAGAAGATGGGCCTGCCGTTCAACCGGACCCCGAACGGCACGATCGACCAGCGCCGCTTCGGCGGTCACTCGCGCAACCACGGCGAGGCGCCGGTCCGCCGGTCCTGCTACGCGGCCGACCGCACCGGCCACATGATCCTCCAGACGCTCTACCAGAACTGCGTGAAGGAGGGCGTGGAGTTCTTCAACGAGTTCTATGTCCTGGACCAGCTGATCACCGAGGTGGATGGTGTGAAGCGGTCGGCGGGCGTCGTCGCCTACGAACTGGCGACGGGCGAGATCCACGTCTTCCAGGCGAAGGCGGTCATCTACGCCTCCGGCGGCTGCGGCAAGTTCTTCAAGGTGACGTCGAACGCGCACACGCTGACGGGTGACGGCCAGGCCGCCGTGTACCGGCGCGGGCTGCCGCTGGAGGACATGGAGTTCTTCCAGTTCCACCCGACCGGCATCTGGCGCATGGGCATCCTGCTCACGGAGGGCGCCCGTGGTGAGGGCGGCATCCTCCGCAACAAGGACGGCGAGCGCTTCATGGAGAAGTACGCGCCGGTGATGAAGGACCTGGCGTCGCGTGACGTCGTGTCCCGGTCCATCTACACGGAGATCCGTGAGGGCCGTGGCTGCGGCCCCGAGGGCGACCACGTCTACCTCGACCTCACCCACCTCCCGCCGGAGCAGCTGGACGCCAAGCTCCCGGACATCACGGAGTTCGCGCGCACCTACCTCGGTATCGAGCCGTACACGGACCCGATCCCGATCCAGCCCACCGCGCACTACGCGATGGGCGGCATCCCGACGAACGTCGAGGGTGAGGTCCTGTTGGACAACACCACGGTCGTCCCGGGCCTGTACGCGGCCGGCGAGGTCGCGTGTGTGTCGGTGCACGGCGCGAACCGGCTGGGCACCAACTCCCTGCTGGACATCAACGTGTTCGGCCGCAGGGCCGGCATCGCGGCGGCGGAGTACTCGCAGAAGGCGGAGTACGTGGAGCTGCCGGAGGACCCGGCTTCGCTGGTCGTCGAGCAGGTCGAGCACCTGCGCTCCTCCACCGGCACCGAGCGGGTGGCCGTCCTCCGCCGCGAGCTGCAGGAGACCATGGACGCGAACGTCATGGTGTTCCGCACCGAGCAGACGATCAAGACGGCGGTCGAGAAGATCGCGGAGCTGCGCGAGCGCTACAAGAACGTCTCGATCCAGGACAAGGGCCGTCGCTTCAACACGGACCTGCTGGAGGCGATCGAGCTCGGCAACCTCCTGGACCTCGCGGAGGTCATGGCGGTCTCCGCGCTGGCCCGCAAGGAGTCCCGCGGCGGTCACTACCGCGAGGACTACCCGAACCGCGACGACGTCAACTTCATGCGCCACACCATGGCGTACCGCGAGGTGGGCGACGACGGCGCCGAGTCCATCCGTCTCGACTACAAGCCGGTCGTCCAGACCCGCTACCAGCCGATGGAGCGTAAGTACTGATGGCAACCCCTGTTCTGGACAAGGCGGACGCGGCCGGCGAGCCCGAGCCCGGCTTCGCCGACTCCCCGTACATCACGGTCACGATGCGTGTCCGCCGCTTCAACTCCGAGGTCTCGGCGGAAGCGGTCTGGGAAGACTTCCAGCTGGAGATCGACCCGAAGGAGCGTGTCCTCGACGCCCTCCACAAGATCAAGTGGGATCTGGACGGCTCGCTGACCTTCCGCCGCTCCTGCGCGCACGGCATCTGCGGCTCGGACGCGATGCGGATCAACGGCAAGAACCGCCTTGCCTGCAAGACGCTGATCAAGGACATCAACCCCGAGAAGCCGATCACGGTCGAGCCCATCAAGGGCCTGACGGTCCTGAAGGACCTGGTCGTCGACATGGAGCCGTTCTTCCAGGCGTACCGGGACGTGATGCCCTTCCTGATCACGAAGGACACCAACGAGCCGACCCGGGAACGCTTCCAGACGGCGGAGGACCGCGAGCGCTTCGACGACACCACGAAGTGCATCCTCTGCGCCGCCTGCACCTCCTCGTGCCCGGTCTTCTGGAACGACGGCCAGTACTTCGGCCCGGCCGCGATCGTGAACGCCCACCGCTTCATCTTCGACTCGCGTGACGAGGCGGGCGAACAGCGCCTGGAGATCCTGAACGACCGCGACGGCGTGTGGCGCTGCCGGACCACGTTCAACTGCACGGACGCGTGCCCTCGCGGGATCGAGGTCACGAAGGCGATCCAGGAAGTGAAGAGGGCGCTGATCACTCGGCGGTTCTGATCTTCCCAGCTCCACCTCAGGGCCCTGTTTCCGTCACTTGGGAAACAGGGCCCTCTGGCCTTTCTGACCGGTTTTCACCACTACTGAACTCCTGGTTCCGTCTGTCATGCTCCGGGCACAATGCCCAACAGGTGGGGGCGATTTCATGGCGATGAACATGAAACTGGATCTGGAGCCGCGAGCTCCCTATCCGCTTGGCTACGCGGAGGCGGCGACCTCCAGTCAGACGGTGACCGCACCTCTGCTGACGGGGGCGGCCCTCGCTCTGGTCGGCGTGATCCTGGTGGAAGGCGAAGAGCACTTCCGGTGGCCCGACGTGACCCTGCTCCTCGTCGTCGGGGCCTCGATCGCCTTGATCACGAGCATCCAGATCGGCGCGGACGCCCGCAAGTACCTCTACAACAGGGAGACAATCGAGGCCTGGCACGGCAAGGACGAGGACATCACGCTCACCAGGGACTGGACCGAGCACACCACGCACTTCAACACCTGGAAGGAGCGCATTTACCTGGCGGTGATCGCCTTCAACCTCGGCACCCTACTGCTGGTTCTGGCCCTGTCGGCTGCGCTGCTTCCCCAGGACAACCACGCCGTCCTGCGATGGATCTCCGCTGGTCTGGCGCTCGCGGGCGCTCTGGTCGAGGCCTGGTGGATCTATCACCTCTTCCACAAGAAGCCCAGGAAAGCCGAGAAGAAACCCGCATCACCGGGCGGAGGCAAGATCTGATGCTCTATGACGTCACGCTTCCGGGTATCGATCCCCCAGTTCACAAATGTCCTCAGCGAAGGTGTCCGGGGACCTTCTCCGGCCTCTACACGGAGAAGGACAAAGCCGCCTGGGACGCCGTTGTCGAACGAGGCGACCCCGACGCCGTGAAGAACTACCTCAACAAGGCCGCCCGCGTTCAGGACGTGGACCACGACCCCACGTGTCCCCTCAGGTGCCTGCCTCCGGTCCTCATCGCACGATGCTCCAACGAGGAACTTGAGGCCCAGATGAACAAGGTCCGGGCGATCATCGACAACTGCTAGGGCTCCGTCGGGTCCTCCCGCCCGCCCCGTGCCGCGTGACCATACGGCCGTTCCCGTCGCCGCACTCCGACGAACTCATCCGACAACTCGGCGAACAACGTCTTCTCGCTCGCGCCATCCGCGGGCAACGGCAAGTGCAGCGCGTCCAGAAGATCGAAGCGGTGCAGGTCGTACACGACATGCATCAAACCTGAGTAGGCCTGCGCCGCGGTCACCGCGCCCTTGTACGCCACCGCCGCCAACACCGGACCGGCGCTGCACCACCACCAAACCGCCGGCTCGTCGTACAGGGCCGTGCACCCCGTCGCGGTGAGTATCAGGAAGGCCCAGCACAGGTTCACGGCGGTGTCCAACGCGTCCCGGGTCGAGCGGAGGACCTCGGCCATGCGGTCGGACACCTGGAGGTAGATGCGCGGCCAGGAGGTCAGCGTCGTCAGGCCGTAGCGCTCGCCCGCGCTCAATTCCCCGGCCCGCAGGGCGTTTCCCAGGGCGGTGGGAAGCAGCACCTCAGCTGGCGGGTGCGCGGCGAGGCGACGGCGTGCGTCGGCACGTAGGCGTAGCTCCGCGTCCCCGTCGGCCTGGCGCTGGGCCCGCTCGTGCAATGCCTGCCACCGCCTGCGCTGCATCCTGGCCAGCGCCCCCGCAAGCCGGGTCGTCAGGAGCCAGCGGTCCCAATAGCCTTCCAGGACGCGTACCGCACGGACCTGGAACGGCTGGAGGAGCAGGCCGAGAAGTATGGCGCAGGCAGTGACGGTCGCGGTCAGGGCGAGTGCGTCAGACGGTCCCTGGGGCGGTACGGCATGCCAGTCGCTCCGCCCCGAAAAGCTCCCCGCCCGCACCAAGGCGAGCACCCCCGTGACGAACAGCGCGCACGGCGCGAAGTGCACCGCCAGCACCCGTCGCACGAAGCCCGCCCTCCCCATCCGCTCCTTGAGCGCTGTTCAGTATGGAGCGCGGTGTCAGGCAGGGCAGACGGCGGGGCGTTCGCGCCGTCCCAGCGGGAGCTCAGCGCCGACGGTCTTCCTCTGACTCATCCCCGTGGGTTTCCTCCGGGGAGAGCCCAGAGCGCCGGTTCACCGCAGTGAGGTCGATCTCGATGTCGAAGGCGCGTCGTCCGGCTGTGGAATCGAGTCTGCGGACTCATGAAGACGAGACTCCCGTCGATCAACTCAGTGTGCGGGGGCCCGGAATCCGGTCGAGGTCGTCCGCGGTCCAGCCTTCGGCAGGTGGGTTCGGTCGGCGGTATACCGGCTCGTCGTCCAAGCCGTCGTCGGATGCGCCGCTCATCGGTGCTCCCATGGGAGGGAGTCTCGCCAGTCCGTTCAGCGTATCCAGCGAAAACGGCAGCCGCCTCACCTTCAAGGAGTGATCCACTGGAGAGAGCCGACGTGTGCCGACCGTGCGATCAGGACACGCTCAGGGCTGAAACGGTCCAAGTCTTGTGTGGTTGTTGTGACTTGTGTGGCCTCAGTCGCAGACTGCCGTCATGGCAATCCTGAGAAGAGTCGCCGCCACGCTCCTCGCCGCGTCGGCCGCGCTGCTCGCGATACCCTCCACTGCCTCCGCGACCCCCGCTCCCTACGGAACACTGGCCCGGGAGGACTTCGACCGTCTTCCCCTCGGTCCGGTCACCGGGGGACTCGGGTGGTCCGCCGACACGGACAACGGCACGCTGACCGTCGCTCCCAGCGCCACGGGGCATGGGCATGAGCTTCGGATTCGTACCGAGGGCAATGGGCGGGCCTTTCTCGTGTTCGACGAGCTCTCGGCGCCCGGCAACAGCTTCTGGGGGCGGGTCCGGCTGCGGGTCGGTGGGTTTCCCACCGCTCCCGACTGGGCGCACTGGACCATCGCCGAGGCGTCGGGCGCGGACGCGGCGACGCTGGTGCGGCCGCTCGGTGGGCAGTACGCACCCACCGACGGGGGCAACTTCTGGGGGGTCGGGTCGGATCTCGGGCCCACCGGTGACTGGACGGACTGGAAGACCTCCGCTCCCGCCGTCGCCGGGGCGTGGCAGTGCGTCGAGTTTCATCTCGATGCCAGCGACAATCGCGTCACCGTGTACCTGGGCGGCGTGGAGCAGTCCGACCTGACCGTGTCCACGAAACAGCACGGGGGCACGGCGGACGACTTCGTCTTCCCGGCCTTCGACAAGCTGAAGCTGGGCTGGCAGCTCTACCAGGCCGACCCGACGCCGTCGTCGTACGACATCCGCATGGACGACATCGCGCTCTCCTCCCGGCGCGTGGGTGGCTGCGGAAACGGGGGCTGAACCCGGGATTGCGCATCGTCACCACCCTGTTCCGCGAGACCAACAGGGGCCGACTGCGCGGGCCGGGCCGGGGCCACGAACAGAACGCCGACGGCCTGTGGGAGGCCCTCACCGCCCATCTGGGCTCCGTCCCGGAGTCCGAGTTCGAACGCCGGCGCCGGATCGGGGCACTTCGCGGTCACAGCATCGACGCGAGCCACCCGCCGACCCATCTGCGCCGCCGGCTCCTGCTGGGCGGTACGCCGCTGCCCGCCTCGGTGACGACGGACACCGAGACGACCGAGCGCATCGCCGGTGAGCTGGCGGAGGTACGTAAGACGCTGGCCCGGGAAGTCGTCAGGGACGGATACGGGAACCTGTGACGGTCCCCTGGGTCGGATCGGTCACAGCTGGCTCAGGATCGTCGGGTCCGTGATCTTCGTGTCCTTCGCCAGCATCATCGCCTTGCTCAGGATGACCGCGAGCATGCGGTCGCCCTCGTAGGGGAGGTAACCGGCCTGCGGGGTGGACGGGTTGGACGTCGGGACGATGCAGAGGTACTGGTCGTTGGGGGTGCGGAGGATGTTGCCCGAGCCGAGGTGGATCTTGTAGGTGTGGCGGTCGCCCTTGACGTGGAGGAAGCGGCCTTCCAGGGTGCAGCGGTCGGCTATCGCGAGTCTCGGGATCAGGCGGTCCAGGAGGAGGCGTCGGGTCTCGGCGCTCTGGTTGAGCTCTCCGAAGCCGTACGACGTCCAGTACTCGCGGAAGCGGCCGCCGGGGCCGCCGTCCTGCCAGGTGGGGTCGTTGCCGATGCTGGCCACTCCGACGAACAGGTCCACGTCGCGCAGGACTTCGGAGAGGACCAGGGGCGGGATCTCCGTCAGGGGCAGCGGGTCCACCGGGTCGGCGCCGTCACGCAGCCACATGCGGTACTCACCGCCGGCGCAGTGCGCCCAGTTCTCCGGGGCGTCGATCGGGTAGAAGCGGACCTGGTCGGTGCGCAGGCGCAGGAAGGTGCCGGAGTCGGTGATGTCCGTGTAGTCCGCGCCGCCGTCGCCCTCGATCCAGTACTCGGCTCTCAGGCCCCACCGCGGGAGGTCCCGGCTGGGCGGCGGGGCCTCGTCGTCGACGGCCAGGCGGAGTTTGTTGCGCCAGCCCCTGGCCGCGGCAAGGGAGTGGAACTGGTGCTGGCGCAGGACGTGGGCGGCGAAGCGGTTGGAGTAGGTGCCGGTGGTGCGCTCGGCGTCCGTCAGCAGGTACACCTCCCGGTGGGCCTGCTTGAAGGGTTGCGTGACTCCGTGGCGCTCCAGCCAGTCGCGCCAGGCGACGATCTCGGTGGGGGTGTGGTTCACCGGGTGCCAGAGGCGGACTTCCGTGCCGTCGGTGACCGGGGCGTCCGTGGCGGTGCGCAGGGAGCCCTCGGCGTATCCGACCGTCGTGCCGTCGACCGTCCACAACAGGCGGCGGGCGAGGGTGCCGACCAGAGGGTGGTCGAGGTAGCGCTCGCGCCAGGTGGCGTAGGACCAGGTGCGGTCCGCCAGGAACTGGCGGTCCAGGCGCTCGCTCTGGGCCGAGAGCATCTTGTCGATGTCCTTGACGGCCGCTTTGAGCTCCTTCAACTCCTCCACGTGGTCCCGTCGTACGGCCGCGGGCACGCTCTTGACCGGCTTGCCGCTCGCGTTGCTCCAGGCCAGCACGGCCTTGGAGCCCTGGACTTCGAGGACGACGGTGGCCTCGCCGAGTTGGTGTTCCGCGCGCCCGATCTCCGTGAGCCCGTACGCCGGTACGGCCAGTTCCTCGATCTCCTCGCGGCTGAGGCCGAGGGCGACGGCACGGGCTTCCAGGGCCGTGTCGAGGAGCTTGGCGGTGTTCTTGTAGGTCACCCGGGTGGCCAGGCGGGCCAGTTCGGCGAGGGCGGCCTCGCTGTCGATGCGGGCGAGGGCGTTGACCCCGGCGTTGGCGACCTTCGGGTTGCGGGGGCCCAGGCCGGCGACCTTCCTGAGGGAGGTCTCGACGAGGGCGCCGAGGGTGCGGGCGGTGTCGGGGTGCGGTGGGAGAAGGGAGAGCAGCCAGGCGAGGCCGCGGAGGGCGTTGGCGTTGTAGGGGTCGTAGGCGCCGTTGACGTCGGGTTCGTACTGCCCGCGTTCCAGCTCGAAGGTGCGGGGGCGGCCGACGAGGACGAGCCAGCGGATCACCGCCTCGCGGACGTGGTCGGGGTCGAGAGCCTCGATCAGCGCGGCGGCCTGCTTGTCCCACTTGGCGGAGGGTTTGGCCGCGGTGGCGGTCGCCGTGTGCGCGAGCAGTGCCTTCCAGGCGGGGCCGGCATCGGTGTCCCGCAGGGCCTGTTCGGCCCACTCCTCGCCGACGTTGAGGGGTGGCTCGGTCAGCTTCTTCGCTGTCCTGGGCAGGTCCTCGTTCTGGTAGGCGTGCAGGACCGCGCGGCGGACGGTGGCGACGACGGCGGGCGCGATCGGGCGGCCCGCGGCAAGCTCGGCCTCGATGAGGTTCTCGTACCGGGCGCCGTACCAGAAGGAGTGCTGACGGGAGACCTTGTCGAGCAGGGACAGGCGCTCCGCGGCCAGGCGGTCGTGGGGCGGCAGGTCGCGGGAGACGATACCCAGCAGGACCAGCGCGTTCTCCCGGGCGATCGGACCCGCCTGCTCCGAGTGGTACTGCGTGACGAGGCCGTCGGCGACCCGCGACCGCGCGTCCGGCGGCAGTTCGAGCAGCCGGGCCAGCACGCCGTCCCACAGGCCGGTCCAGTTACCGTTGTTGACGGCCGCGGCCTTGAGCAGGTCGGCGGCGAGCTCCTCCAGGTCGCCGTCGGCGACCCGCTGCCGGATCAGGTCCTTGAATCTCTGGACGTGTCCCATGCTCAGCCACCCACCAACGGCACGAGCTTCAGAAACGTGACCTCGGTGCCGAGCACGAGGTCGATCTCCTCGTCGAGCTCGGTGACCTGGCGCTCGCCGACCAGCACCAGGAAGCCGTTGCCCGTGAAGGCCTTGAGGGCGAGCTCGGTCTGGGTCTCGGGGTCTATGCGGCGGGGCGTGCGCAACGCGTAGCCGTTCAGCACGCGCTCGGTGTTCTCGGGCTGGACCAGGCCCTGGAAGACGGCGGGTGTGCGCGCGTTGTACTCGGCGACCTCCTGGAAGACCCGGCGCCGGATCAACTCGCGCACGGCGAGCCGCTCCTCGGCGATCTCCAGACCCCAGCCGTCGCTACGGCTCCCGCTTGTCGTCTCGTCGACGAACATCACGATTCCCATGCCACGACAGTACGAGGCACCACTGACAACGGGCCCGGACCGGCATGGGCTAGACGATGTTGCGGGCCACGGTCCAGGCCAGGGCCGCCGCGAGGACCGCCACCTGGGCCCGGGGGCTCAGTGTGGGGCGCCAGCGGCGGCCGTGCAGGCCCTCCCACGCCCAACGGCCCAGCAGGACCAGGGCGTAGGGGGAGGCGAGCAGGAGGGCACGGTTGTCCAGCCATGCCTCGGTGAAGTGGCCGTGCATCAGGTCGTACACCATGCGGGTGCCGCCGCAGGCCGGGCAGAGCAGGCCGGTGAGCATCCGGAACGGGCACTGCGGCAGGACGTGACCGGGCTCGTGCGGATCGGTGCGGTAGAGGTACCAGGCACCGACGGCGCCCGCGGTGAGCACCGCTGAGGGAGCCGCCGCGGGGTGACGGAGCGGGGAGCGCCGTACGGAAGCGGAGGACTCCGCTCCGACGACGGTCCTCTCCGCCCTAGCTCCGGAGGATCCGGCCATGTTCATCGGTGTGATCGTTACCGGTGAGCAGGAGGATGCCGTCGATCAGCGACCAGATGCCGAGCCCGCCGCAGGTGAAGAGCTGCGCGAGCCCCATCCCGACGTTGCCGAGGTAGAAGCGGCCGACGCCGAAGCCGCCGAGGGTGAGCTGCAGGATGCCTGCGATGACCTTCGACTTGTCGGAGTACGGCCGCCCGTACGGGTCGTAGCCGTAGGGGGCGTTGGGGTCGCCCGTGTACGTCCCCGGGGGCGGGTAGTAGCCCGGCGGCGGGAAACCGGGAGGCGGATAACCCGGCGGCGGATACCCCGGCGGCGGATACCCCTGCTGCTGATATCCGGGCGGGGGAGCCTGTTGCTGGTATCCCGGCTGGGGGTCCTGCTGCTCGTGACCCTGCTGCTCGCTCAAGGGGGACTACTCCTGGGGACCGAAGCGGGCGGACCCGCGAAAAAACGACAATGAGCCCGGTCATCATGCACGACGGACACCGCGTCGCAGAAGCCCGTTCCGTCACCTCCGGCTTAATCTGACGACATGTCAGATGACCAGTCGTACGAACTGCTCGGCTTCGACAACGTACTGCTTCCCGTCGGAGACCTGGGCGAGGCCGTCTCCTTCTACGAGCGAGCGGGCTTCACCGTGGGCTTCCGGCTCGACGAGGCCGGGATCGCGCTCCTGAAGGTCGGGGGCGAGACGCCCGGGATCCTGCTCCGGCAGGAGGAGGCGCTCGGGCACCGGCCGCCGCCGTGGCCCGCCACGCGCGTGTGGCTGGAGGTGCCCGACGCCAGGACCGCCGCCCGGGAGCTGCGCACGGCGGGCATCGAGCTGCTCAATGAGCCCTTCTCCGTGGTAACCGGCTGGACGGTCGAGGTCGCCGACCCCTGGGGGAACGTCCTCGGGTTCACCGACTACGGCAAACGGCCGGAGCTGGGCCGCAGAGCGTGACGCAGACCTCTCGACGAGCGGGTTGAACACGTTCAAAAGCGGGTCTAGAGTCTCCCCTGTCAGAGTTTTGAACGTGTTCAAGAAGGGGGAGGCGCATGGACCGCACGGTCGTCGCCTACGTCATCTACCTCGTCGTCAGCATCGCCCTGACCGTCTGGGTGGCCCGCACGCTCAGCCGGAACGGACGGATCTTTCTCGCCGACGTACTGCGCGGGAACGAGAAGCTCGCCGAGGCCGTCAACCACCTCCTGGTGGTCGGCTTCTACCTCGTGAACCTCGGCTTCGTCGCGCTGTACCTCAGCGGTGACGGGACCATCGAGGACACGCGCGGAGTCTTCGAGGCCCTGTCGACCAAGCTGGGCGTGGTGCTGCTGGTGCTCGGCGTGATGCACCTGGCCAACGTGTACGTCCTCAACCGGATCCGCCGACGGGGCGCCATGGAGCGCGAGCAGGTGCCGCCGGTCGCACCGCAGGACTGGGTTCGGGCATGAACAGCGGCACTTCGGCGGACCGCGCCCCGGTCCGCCGGCTCACTGTCCTGTACGACGCCGAGTGCTCCCTCTGCGCGTTCCTGCGCGACTGGCTCGTACGCCAGCCGCAACTGGTGCCGCTGGAGCCGGTGCCAGCGGCGTCCGAGGAGGCCGGGCGGAGGTTTCCCGGGCTCGACCACCGCGCCACCCTGGAGGAGATCACCGTCGTCGGCGACGCCGGGCAGGTCTACCGCGGCACCGCCGCCTGGATCGTCACCCTGTGGGCGCTGCGCGAGCACCGGCCGCTCGCCCACCGGCTCAGCACCCCGTCCGGGGCGCGGCTCGCCAGGGGCGCGGTGCTCGCCGCCGCCAAGTGGCGTGGCGCGCAGTGGCAGGGGGGTCAGTGGGGCGGCAAGGTGTACCGCCGCACGGACGGCTGGGCCTACGACACCAGCCGGGGCTGGGTGTACACCCCACCGGGCTGCGACAGCGGCGGCTGCGCCACTGGCTAGGCTCTCTTGTCGTGCCTGCGAACAACGACGGCCCCGACGAGGGCGGTACCACCGGCAAGTCCGAGCCGACGAGCAAGTCCGAGCAGACCCGCGCGCTGATCCTGGAGACCGCGATGCGGCTGTTCCAGGAGCGGGGGTACGACAAGACCACCATGCGGGCCATCGCCCAGGAGGCCGGCGTCTCCGTCGGCAACGCGTACTACTACTTCGCGGGCAAGGAGCACCTGATCCAGGGCTTCTACGACCGGATCGCCGCCGAGCACCAGGTGGCGGTCCGGGACGTCCTGGCCCGGGAGAGCGACCTGGAGGCCCGGCTCGCGGGCGTGCTGAAGGTCTGGCTGGACATCGCGCAGCCGTACCACGAGTTCGCGGTGCAGTTCTTCAAGAACGCCGCCGATCCCGACAGCCCGCTCAGCCCCTTCTCACCCGAGTCGGAGCACGCACGCGTGGAGGCGATCTCGGTGCACCGGGAGGTGCTGCGCGGCGCGACGAGGACCAAGGTGCCTGAGGAACTCCGCGACATCCTGCCCGAGCTGATGTGGCTCTCCCAGATGGGGCTCGTCCTGTACTGGATCTTCGACCGCACGGAGGGAAGGGAGCGGAGCTACCGGCTCGCGGAGCGGGGTGCACGGCTCACCGCGAGGGGCGTGTCACTGGCCCGGTTCCGGGTACTGCGGCCGCTCGTACGGGAGGTGCACGAGCTGTTCACGGACTTCCTGCCGGGGATGACGAAGCTGATGCCCGGCCCCGGCGGGAAGTCGTAGCCACGTCAGTTGACGGCGTCCACCTCACCGTCCGCGAGCTCCACGTCGTACACCAGTGGGCCCTCCCCCACGACGACATGACGAGCACGCGAGCCGAACGACGCGGCCGTGGTCGCGAGCAGATACGTCCCCGGGGCCGGGACCGAGACGATGTACGAGCCGTCGGCCAGCGACACGACGCGGTCCAGTTGCCGGCCCCCGCCCGACAGCAGCGTGACGGCCGCACCCTCCACCGGGTCCCCCTCCGTCGTACGGACGAAGCCGTGGACGACCGATGCCGGGCCACCGCGCGCGGGTGCCTCGGTCGAAGGAGCCGCCGCCTCCTCCTTCGGCTCCACCGCCAGGTGCGGCAGCCGCTTCTCCAGCGACCGCGGCAGCCACCAGTTGGAGTTGCCGAGCAGATGCATCGCGGCCGGCACCAGCGCCGTACGCAGGATGAAGGCGTCCAGGGCGACGGCGGCCGCGAGGCCCACGCCCGCCACAGCCGCGCCCGAATCTCCGCTGAGCACGAACGCCATGAACACGCAGACCATGATCAGGGCGGCGGAGTTGATGACCCGGCTGGTCTCCGCGAGGCCGACGCGTACCGCGCGCGCGTTGTCACGCGTGTGCACCCACTCCTCGTGCATACGGCTCACCAGGAAGACCTGGTAGTCCATCGAGAGCCCGAAGAGCAGGGACAGCATGATGACCGGCAGGAAGGCGTTGATCGGTCCCTCCTTGCCGAGTCCGAGCAGCTCCAGACCCCATCCCCACTGGAAGATCGCGACCAGGACGCCGAAGGAGGCCGCGGCGGCGATGAGGTTCATCAAGGCGGCCGTCAGTGGCACCACCAGCGAGCGGAATGCGACCAGCAGGAGCAGGAAGCCGAGTCCGATGATCGTCGCGATGAACAGCGGCAGACGGTCGCCCGTGACGGTCGAGAAGTCCTTCGAAACGGCCGTCACCCCGCCCACATGGGCCTCCACCCCGGCACCGGGGATGACGTCGTCCCGCAGCCTGTCGATGAGCTGGTCCGTCTCCTCGGACTGCGGTGAGGTCGCCGGTACGACCTGGATCACCGTGACGCCCCGCGCGGGCGGCAGCGCGGCGACCCTCGCGACCCCTGGCGTGTCCTGGAGGCCCTTGACCAGGGTGCCGGTCTCGCCGCCCTCGGTGACCACCTGGAGCGGGCCGTTGAAGCCTGGGCCGAAGCCCTCGGCGAGCAGGTCGTAGGCCTTCCTGGTGGTCGTCGAGGCGTCGTCGTTGCCCTGGTCGGTGGCGCCCAGGCGGAGCGACAGCACCGGAATGGCCAGGACGGCCATGAAGAGCAGGGCGAGCGCGGCGGTCCTGCGGGGGCGCTTCTCGACGCCCGCCGACCAGCGGGCGGCGAGACCGGAGGCGCTCTCCGGCTCGGGCCCCTGGGCGGCCAGCCTGCGCCGCTGGCGGCGGCTGAGCACACGCGGGCCGAGGAAGCCGAGCAGGGCCGGCAGCAGGGTCGTGGCGGCCAGGACGCTCAGCACCACGGTCAGGGACGTGCCGATGACCACGCCGTCCAGGAAGCGCAGTTGCGTCACCAGCATCCCGGCGAGCGCGATGCAGACGGTGCCGCCCGCGAACAGCACGGCCCGGCCCGAGGTGTTGAGGGCGATGACCGCCGACTCCTCGGGGTCCAGGCCCCGCAGGATGCCGCGCCGGTGCCGGGTGACGATGAAGAGGGCGTAGTCGATGCCGACGCCGAGGCCGATCAGGGAGGCCAGCAGCGGGGCGATGTCGGGGACGTCGGTGGTGTGGCTGAGCAGCTGCGTGGCGAACAGGCCCATGCCCACACCGAAGACGGCGATCGCGATCGGCAGCATCATCGCGAAGAACGAGCCGAACGCCAGGAACAGCACGACCGCCGCCGCGACGACGCCGACCGTCTCCGACAGTCCCTGCGGCGGCTCCTGCACGCGCTGGATCGCCTGGCCGCCCAGTTCCACCTGCAGACCGGCCCGCTCGGCCCCCTGCGCGGTGTCGACGACGTCCTGGACGAGTTCCTTGGGCACCTCGTTCGCGCGCTTGACGAAGGTCACCTGGGCGTACGCGATCGTGCCGTCCTCGCTGACCTGCGCGGCCCCCTGGGCGCCGTAGGGACTGGTCACCGCCCCGACGCCCGGCATCTTCGCGATGTCGTCCAGCGCGGGCCGGATCCGGTCCTGGACCGTCTGGTCCCGCACCGAGCCGTCGTCGACCTTCCAGACCACCGTGTCGGTGTCGCCCGAGGTGTTCGGGAAGGCCTTCTCCATCAGGTCGTACGCGCTCTTGGAGTCCGTGTCGGGCAGGGAGAACACGTTCGCGTAGTTCGTGCCCGCCGTCGAGGCCGAGAAGCCCAGCCCGAACAACGCCCCCACCCACAGCAACAGGACCACCAGCCGGTGCCGGTAGCACCAGCGTGCCAATGCCGCCACGCTCATCTCTCCTCAGTAGGTCGGTCGGTTGGTCCCCCAGGTCCTCGCAACAGGATTGGCGGCGGCACACGCGCGTGGACATGAGACGCCCATGACTCTCAAGGAACTCCAAAGCGCGAACCGGCCCGACTGTCAGTGGCCCGGCCGATACTGGGGAACATGACTGGGGGAGAGACGGCACATCCGGGCACCGTGCTGGTGGTGGAGGACGAGGAGAGCATCGCCGACGTGCTCACCATCGCCCTGCGCTTCCACCGGTTCGAGGTGATGGTCGCGGGCACCGTCCGCGAGGCACTCGCCCTCGCCGGGCGCACCCGCCCGGACGCGGCCCTGCTCGACGTCATGCTGCCCGACGGCGACGGCCGCGCCCTCGCCCGCGAACTGCGCGCACAACGGCCCGACCTGGCCCTGGTCTTCCTCACCGCGCGGGACTCCCCCGCCGAGATCGTCGGCGCCCTCGGCTTCGGCGACGACTACATCACCAAACCGTTCAACATCGACGAGGTCGTCGCGAGGATCACCGCGGTCCTGCGCCGCACCCGCCCGGCCGATGTCCTGCCGCAGCGCCCGCCGCTGCGCTACGGCGACCTGGAGCTGGACGAGACGACGTACTCGGTGCACCGCGACGGCCGCACGGTCCAGCTCACCCCCACCGAGTACGCGCTGCTGCGGTTCCTTGTGCGCAACGGCGGCCGGATCGTGCCCAAGGAGCAACTCCTGCGCCATGTCTGGCAGTACGAGCACACCCCGCCCGAGTCGACCGTCGTCGAGACCTACATCAGCTATCTGCGACGCAAGCTGGACGCCCTGGGACCGCCGGTGATCACCACCCGGCGGGGTGTCGGATACGGGCTCGCATGACGTTCCGGCACCGCCACGGCATCCACTCCCTGCGCGGCAAGCTGACGCTGGCCAATGTGGTGCTGCTCGCGATCGGCATCGTCGCGGCGACCGCCGTGAGCGTGATGGGCATGCGGTACTACCTGCTCGACCAGATCGACACCGAGCTCATCAAGACCCGGGACTCCCTGGGCGGTTCGCAGCTCACCCTGCGCCAGATCGACTCGCTGAGCGCCATGAGCTTCGTCCGCGACCGGGTGGTGCCGGAGGACCAGGACGAGGACCGCGCGACGGAGACCGTCTTCGCCGCAGTGGACAGCCGGGGCAAACCGGTCGAGATCCTCGGCTTCGCGCCGACCAGGACCCAGCGGGCGCTCGCGAAAGCGGTCGGCGACCCGCGCACGCTCGACGCCGACTCCGGGCCGCACGACGTCACCCTGGACGGCTCTGCCTACCGCGCCACCGCGGCCCGGCTCGCCGACGGCAGCTACGCGCTGATGGCCGCCCCCACCGACGTCCTGCACCAGGGCGTCGCCAAGGCGGTGCGGCTCGACCTCGCCATCGGCAGCCTGCTGCTCGCCCTGCTGGCCTGCCTCACGATGTTCAGCGTCCGGCGCCGGATGCGACCGCTGGAGGACATGGTGGAGACCTCGTCGGCGATCGCCGAGGGCGATCTGACCCGGCGCGTCCCGTCCAGCCGTGAGGCCACCCTGGAGGTCGAGCAGCTGCGGGTCGCCCTCAACTCCATGCTCCACCAGGTCGAGTCGGCGTACCGCACGCGCGAGCGCAGCGCGGCCCAGCTGCGCAGCTTCGTCGCCGACGCCTCGCACGAGCTGCGCACCCCGCTGTCCGCGATACGCGGCTATCTCCAGCTGTACGACAAGGGCATGCTGTCCGATCCGGACGAGCGGAGGCGGGCCTGGGCTCGGGTCCTCGCGGAGACCGACCGCATGGGACGGCTCGTGGACGAGCTGCTCACCCTCGCCCGTCTCGACCAGCAGCCCGAACTGCGGTTCAGGAACGTCGACCTGAGCCGTCTGGTGCGGGAGGCGGCCGAGGACCTGCGGGTGCAGCAGCCCGACCGGCCCGTGGAGATCGCCGCAGAGGGCGCGCTGCTCGTCCAGGCCGACGAGTCGGGGCTCAGACAGGTCCTGGGCAACCTGGTGGGCAACGTCCGCACGCACACGCCCGCCGACGTGCCGGTGCGGCTGGGAGTGGAGCGCGAGGACGGGGTCGTACGGCTGTGCGTCGCGGACGAGGGGCCGGGACTGCCCGCCGACGACGCGGCGCGGGTCTTCGACCGGTTCTTCCGGACCGGCGGTGGCGCGGGCAGCGGTCTCGGCCTGGCGATCGTGCAGGGCGTGGTCCGGGCCCACGGCGGCGACGTGGCGGTCCGCACAGCCCCGGGCGAGGGGCTGGCGGTGACGGTCACGCTGCCCGCGCGGGCGGTCGTACGGTCGTGATCGCGCCGGTACGGTTGCGCAGACCGGCCGGACGGTCTCGTACGGCCGGTCAGTTGGCCATCACCAGGGCCCACACGGTCTTGCCGTGCCCGCCCCGGCCCCACACCCCCCACGCGGCGGCGATGTGCTCCACCAGATGCAGACCGCGGCCTGCCTCCTCCCCTTCGCCGACCACCCGCAGCCGGGGTTCCAGCCGGCCTTCGTCCGAGACCTCTATCAGGCAGGAGCCGTCGGCGAGAGCGGTCACCGCGACCTCGAACTCCCGCTCAAGGAGCGGCCCGTGACGCACCACGTTGGTGGCCAGTTCGGACACCAGCAGAACCGCGTCGGCCAACGCCGGATCGTCCGGACCGTGCCCCCAGTCGGACAGATGGTCCCGGACCCGGCGCCGGGCCAGACCGACGGAAGCCGGATGCCGGGGCAGCCGGAAGGAGTTGCGTCTCAGCACGTTTGCTCCTCACCCCGCGCACACCTCCGTCACATGGTGCTGCGTTGAGTGGCTGCCCGGCGTCACTCGGGCGAATGTCAGTTCCATGTAAATGCGTCAGATACGGCGCAATCGCGTCGGGGTCAGATCCAGTCGAGGCGCCAGAGCCGGAAGACTCCCGTGCCGTCCGAGAGGTACTGGCCGCCACCGACGTTTTCGCTGGTCACGACGTAGTCCTTGGCCTGCCACAGCGGGATGACCGGGACATCACGGGCAACGTCCGCCTGGAGGTCACGAAAGTCCTGCTCGGCCTCGGCGCGGTCGGCGTACCGCTGGCTGTCCTGAATCAGATGGTCGACCCCGTTGCTGCTGTAGCCGGTGTTCATGGTGCCGTCGGTGCCGACCAGCGGGGAACCGTAGGTGTCCGGGTCGGGGTAGTCGGCCACCCAGCCGACCGCGTAGGCGTCCAGCTTCCCGGTGGCCCAGCGCTTCTGGAAGTCGGTCCACTCGTAGCCCTTGAGCGTCACCTTGAACAGGCCGCTCGCCTCCAGCTGCTTCTTGATCTCCGCGGCCTCCGCGGCGGCGGAACCGCTGTTGAGGCCATAGCCGTAGGTGAAGCTCACCGGGGTGGTCACACCGGCCGCGGTGAGCAGGGCGCGCGCCTTCTTGACGCTCGGCTCCGCGTAGGTGTCGAAGAACGACGTGGTGTGGCCGGTGATGCCGGTCGGGATCAGCGAGTACAGCGGGTCGACGGTCCCCTCGTACACCGAGGCGGCCAGCTGCTCACGGTTGATCAGCCAGGCCATGGCCTGGCGCACCTTGACGTCGTGCAGCGGCTTGCCCGCGCGGGTGTTGAGGTAGAGATTGCGGATCTCGGAGCTGTCGGCCTCGGAGACACGCTGGCCGGGGTCGCTCGGGTTCAGTCCGGCGAGGACCTTGGGCGGCAGCTGCCGGTAGGCGACGTCGATCCGCTTCGCCTTCCAGGCGTCGTTCAGCTTGGTCGAGTCGCTGTAGTACTCGAGTTCGACCGGGCGGCCGGTGCCCTTGATCTCGCCCTTGTAGTCGCCGTTGGGCGCGAGGACCGCCTTCTTCTCCTTGGTGTACGTCGTCAGCTCGTACGGCCCGGTGCCGTCGACACCGTTGTCCGTGCGCAGCGAGTTGGCGGGGTACTTGGTGCTGTCGACGATGGCACCGGCCCCCGTGGCCACCTTGAACGGGAAGGTGGCGTCGGGCGTGGACAGCTTGAAGGTGACGGTGCGGCCACTGGCGTCGACCGACTTGAGGGTGTCCAGCAGGGCGGCCGGGCCGACGTCGGAGTTGATCTTCTTGACCCGGTCGAAGGAGTACTTGACGTCCTCGGCCGTCATCTCGCGGCCGCTCGGGAACTTGATGCCCTCACGCAGCACACAGCGGTAGGTGCGCAGATCGCTGCCCTCGAACCCGCAGCTCTCGGCCGCGTCGGGCACGGGTGCGACACTGCCCGGCTCGAAGGCCAGCAGTGACTGGAAAACGTTGTTGAACAGCGCCCAGGAACCGGCGTCATAGGCGCCGGCCGGATCGAGCGAGGTGACTTCGTCGGTCGTCCCCACCTTGATCGTCTCGCCTGTGCCCTCATCGGACGGGAGCAACTGCCAGCCGCCCACTCCCACCACGCCCAGCACGAGTAGCGTCGCGAGAATCCGCATGCGAACCGACCGCATCGGTTTGCCCTCCCCGGGCCCCCACGGGCCCCAGTGCACGCGCCACCCCCTAGTGGCGCGGATCACCTAATCACAGGTGTTTCACCTGGGGGAAGAGGGATTTGTCGAGTTGGACAAGACGTTACCGCGAGGGGTTTCGGCCATGTTTCACAGGCCTTCCACAGGGTCCTCCGGCGGGCGCCCTTCGGGCCCGTCAGAACACGATCGCGAACGCGAGCACCCCGACGGACACGACGATCGTCGCGACCGCCCGCACCTGGACCGCCCGGTCCACGGCCCGCCGCAGCGGCGCGACCGGAAGACACCTGAGCGCCCAGGTGACCGGCAGTGAGAGCGCGGCCGCGCAGGCGAGGAGCAGGAACGGCCGCGCGGGCGGGTACGCGGGTCCCAGGGTTCGTGAGCCGCGTTCTCCAGGTACAGCAACCCCGCGAGGGCGTACCAGCCCAGCGCGCAGCCGCCGGTGAGCAGCGTCTCGAACAGGGCGAACAGAACCGGCCTGTTGCGTGCGAGGCGCACGACGGACACGTCGGCGATCATGCGGCGAGCCCTCCCCCGGGCGGCCCGACGGGGCCGTCGTACGTCAACGTACGCCGACTCGCACGGCGGGCACAGCCGTACGACGCGCCCGGCGCGGCCGTACACAGTCCCGCGCCGCCGTTCAGGCCTGCTTGGAGGCCAGTTCGATGACCGTGATGTCCGACGGGGCGCCCACGCGCGTGGGCGGGCCCCAGGCGCCGGCGCCGCGGCTGACGTAGAGCTGCGTGTCGCCGTACCGCTCCAGACCGGCGACGGTCGGGTTCGCGGCCTTGGCGACGAGGTTGCCGGGCCAGAGCTGGCCGCCGTGGGTGTGGCCGGAGAGCTGGAGGTCGACGCCGTGGTCGACCGCGTCGTGGATCTGGACCGGCTGGTGGGCGAGGAGCACGCACGCGCGTGCGGTGTCCCGGTCACCGAGGGCCTTGGCGAAGTCGGGGCCCTGGCCCTCGCTCTCGCCCGCGATGTCGTTGACGCCGGCGAGGTCGAACCAGGCCAGTTCCGTACGGTCGTTCTCCAGCGGGCGCAGACCGAGCCGCCGTACCTCGTCGACCCACTGCTCGGCGCCGGAGAAGTACTCGTGGTTGCCGGTGACGAAGAACGAGCCGTGCCGTGCCCGGAGTTGGGAGAGGGGGGCCGCCGCCGGGCCGAGGTCCTTCACGCTGCCGTCGACCAGGTCGCCGACGACCGCGATCAGGTCGGGCTGCGTGGAGTTGATGGTGTCGACGACCTTCTGGGCGAAGCCGCGCCCCAGGACCGGGCCCAGATGGATGTCGCTGACCACCGCGATCCGGTAACCGTGTGCAGCGCGCGGGAGCTTGGCCAGCGGCACGGTGACCCGCTTGACCTTCGGTCCGCGCAGGACGCCGTAAGTGCCCTGGCCGACAGTCCCCACGGCAGCCGCGGCGGCGGCTCCGGCGACGATCCGGGAGACGAAGAGACGGCGGGAGGGGGCGGGGGCGAGGGTGGTCGAGCCGGGTCCCCGCGGCTCCTCGGACACCGGCCCGCCGTCCCCCGGCTCCTGGGGCAGGCTCACGGCCTCCTGCGGCTTCTCGGCAGGCGCTCCCGCCGGCACCGACTCGGGACGCGGTACGACCGCCACGGCCCGCTCCCGGCGCCCGTCCCGGAGTTCGAGGAAACGTCGCAGCAGGGGTCGTACGAGCTCTCCGGCCACGACCGCGAGCAGCAGGTAGACCGACAGCGCCAGCCACAGGAAGCCCGGCCACGCGAGCACACGCTGGAGCCAGAAAGGAGCGCCGGTGCGCTCCGCGACCAGGGCGGCGACCGCCAGCGCCCAGCCGCCACCGATGACCACGGCACCCACCCGGCGGACCCACCCCGGACCGCTGGTGGTGTCGCGGAACAGGCGCCGCCACAGATACCAGTTGGCCGACACGAGGACGGCCAGGGCGAGCAGTGCGAAGACGATGAACACGGTGTGCTAACTCTCCGGGGTCGGCTGTGAGTTCCGGCGCAGTGCGCGCACTCCACGCAACCCGATGCCCCCGACGACCGTCCCCAGTACGAAGGAGACGACAGCCAGCAGCAGGTGCACCCAGAAGTAACCCGTCGGGTCGCCCGCGTCGTCGAACGCGAGCCCGCTGGCGTCCTTGACCAGGTTTTTGACGAAAGTGATCCAGATGATCCAGCTCCACACCCCGAAGGCGAGCAGGAACCAGGAGACGGGGCGGCTGAGCTTCATGGGTCCAGTATTGCGGGGCGCTGTCCGGTTCGGCGCCCGGGGTGGGGAGGACGGTGGGACTCCGCCCTCCGCGGCATGTACGTTCCTGAGCGTGTCCGCTCCCCAGAAGAAGACCCCCGGGCGATCCCTGCTGGTCACCTCCGCCGCCGCCCTGTCGTCCCTCGCGCTGACGGCGCCCGTCGCCCTCGCGGCCCCCAGTCCGACGCCGAGCGCCAGTCCCTCGGCCACACCTCCGGCGAACATGTCGACCGTGGGTGGCGACCGGCTCGGTCAGGCGGGCACCCAGGTCAATCTCGCCAGCGGGGTCCCTGTGCTGCCGAAGGACGTCACCGCGCGGTCCTGGATCGTCACCGACGCCGAGTCCGGCGATGTGCTCGCCGCGCACAACGCGCACTGGCGGCTCCCCCCGGCGAGCACCATGAAGATGCTCTTCGCGGACACCGTGCTGCCGAAGTTCGCCAAGACCGAGAAGCACAAGGTCGTCCCCTCCGACCTCGCGGGCATGGGCGCCGGGTCCAGCCTGGTCGGGATAAAGGAGGGCGAGACGTACACGGTCCACGATCTGTGGCTCGGCGTGTTCCTTCGCTCCGGCAACGACGCGGTGCGCGTCCTGTCGGCGATGAACAAGGGCGTCGCCAAGACCGTCACGGAGATGAACGAGCACGCCGAGGAGCTCCAGGCCCTCGACACGCACGTGGTCAGCCCCGACGGCTACGACGCCCCCGGCCAGGTCTCCTCCGCCTATGACCTGACCCTGTTCGCCCGCTCCGGCCTGCAGAAGAAGGACTTCCGCGAGTACTGCTCGACAGTCACCGCGAAGTTCCCCGGCGAGACGAAGAAGGACAAGAAAGGCAAGACCGTCCGCAAGTCCTTCGAGATCCAGAACACCAACCGGCTGCTGAGCGGCGACTACGACATCTCGCAGTACCAGGGCATCGCAGGTGTGAAGAACGGCAACACCACCAACGCCGGAGCCACCTTCACCGGCGTCGCCGAGCGCGATGGGAGGGTGCTGCTCGTCACCGTCATGAACCCGTCGGGGGAAGGGCACAACGAGGTCTACAAGGAGACCGCGAAGCTCTTCGACTGGGGCTTCAAGGCGGCCGGCAAGGTACAGCCGGTGGGTGAGCTGGTGCCGCCGAAGGGCAGCGAGCAGCCGGGGAGCTCAGGCGAGGCCGGGCAGGCCGGGGGCGGCTCAGGGGACTCCGCGGGTTCAAGAACTTCGGCGAAGCCCGTCGCGTCCGCCACGGCCGACGGCGACTCCAGGGGCGTGGAGACCGCCCTGGCGATCACCGGCGGGCTGCTGGTGCTGCTGGCGGGCGCCGCGTTCCTGGTCAACCGCCGCTGGCCGCTGCCGGATCTGGTACGGCGTCGCTCGTCCCGTCCGTGAGCTCCTGCTCCTTGCTGCCCGTCGCCGTCCAGGCGGCGCAGAACAGCACCAGTTTCGCCGTGAAGTTGATCCACAGCAGCAGGGCGACGGGGACGCCGAACGCGCCGTACATGCTCTTCGTCGCCACGCCCTGCATATAGCCGCTCAGCAGCAGCTTCAGCAGTTCGAATCCGATCGCGCCGGTCAGCGCGGCGACGGACAGCCTGCGGCGCCTCGGCTCGACGCCGGGCAACAGGGTCAGCACGTACAGCAGGAGCAGGAAGTCGGCGAGTACGGCGATGACGAACGCGGCGATCCGCAGCAGGATCCGGCCGGCACCGCCCTCCTGGAGGCCGAGTTCGCCGCCGATCCAGTCGACCAGCGCGGAGGCGATGGTGGAGATGGCGAGCGTGACGAGGACGGCGCCGCCGAGCCCGACCAGGATGCCCAGGTCCTTGCCCTTGCGCAGGATCGCGTTCTCGTCCTCGTCGGGCAGCTCCCACACCGCGCGCAGGCACTCGCGCATCGAGCCCGCCCAGCCGATGCCGGTGAACAGCAGGGCAGCGCCGGCGATGAGGCCGACGGTGCCGGCGTTCTGCACCAGGTCGTCGATGTTCAGCTGGTCGGAGATGCCGGGCACCTGCTCGGCGATCTTGTCCTGAAGGTCGTTCTGCTGCTTCGTGCTGAGCGTGGCGGCGGCGATCGCGGCGGCCACGGTCAGCAGCGGGAACAGCGCGACGAAGCTCGTGAACGTCATCGCCGCGGCCAGCCGGGTCCACTTCACCCGGTCCAGCCGTTCGTACGACCGCCACGCGTGTGTGGCCGTCAGGTGCACCCAGAGCGGCCCGACGACGGGGAGTCTCTTCAGCCAGTCCATGATCGGATCTTGCCCTCCGTGCGGAAGACCGATGTGCGGGTACCCCGAAAAAGCGGTGTATCGGCGCATGTCCTGCTCGTGGGCTCGCGGTGTCCGGCTCCAACTTGGCCACCGCGAGGCCGCAGATCGCGAGCCAGGTCTGAGCGCGCCCGTCGCGCCAACTTCATCCATGGCTCAAGCAAGTCCGGCCTCGACGCCTTCGCCCAGGGGTTGGGCGACGCCCTGCACGGCTCGGGTGTGCACGTGATGGTCGTACGCCCCGGGTTCGTGCGGTCGAGCGTGACGGCGGGTATGGGGAAGACACCCCTGGCAACCACTCCGGAGGCGGTGGC
Source organism: Streptomyces sp. NPDC019531 (assembly GCF_044903305.1). NCBI lineage: Bacteria > Bacillati > Actinomycetota > Actinomycetes > Kitasatosporales > Streptomycetaceae > Streptomyces > Streptomyces sp. NPDC019531. The sequence continues at coordinate 47,641 of NZ_JBJDQL010000054.1, forward strand.
GACTGCGATCGAGCTGGGGCTGCGCCGACATGCGGAGGTGGTGTGGGTGCCGGGGGCGCTGCGGGTGGTGATGTCCGCGGTACGGCATCTGCCGCAGACGGTGTTTCGGCGGCTGCCGTTGCAACTCGGCTGACTCTGTAACTACGGATACAGCGGCTGTAACCGTGGTTACAGCTGGCCCGTGGGCAGGGAGCCGCGCTCCACATGCCCCGCCTGCGGCGGCACCACAGACCTGCCGAAGGCGAACTCGCGCAGCTTGCGCCACACACCGTCAGGTCCCTGCTCGTAGAGCGCGAACCCGGTGCACGGCCACGCGGCCTCGAACGCGGCGAGCTCCTCGAAGGCGCGGTCCATGGCCGGCTCGTCGATGCCGTGTGCCACCGTGACGTGCGGGTGGTACGGGAACTGCAGTTCCCGCGCCACCGGTCCGGAGGCGTCACGGACCTGCTTCTGCAGCCAGGTGCACGCCTCGGCGCCCTCGACGACCTGGACGAACACGACCGGTGACAGCGGCCTGAAGGTGCCGGTGCCGGACAGCTTCATCGGGAAGGGCCGACCCGCCGCGGCGACCTCGGTGAGGTGCGCCTCGATGGCGGGCAGCGCGGTGTCCTCGACCTCGGTCGGCGGCAGCAGGGTGACATGGGTGGGGATGCCGTGAGCAGCGGCGTCGCCGAAGCCCGCGCGCCGCTCCTGGAGCAGGCTGCCGTGAGGCTCCGGGACCGCGATCGACACACCGATCGTTACGGTCCCCACGTCGTCTCCTGTTCGTTCTGTCGTCCTGTCGGATTCGTTCCCAGCCGTCCGGCTATCGACTGTACGGCCACGGCTGTGCTGTGGGCAGGCGCAGGCGTAGTGATGTGCAGCGCTCTGCCCGGTGTGGCTGGTGTGCGGTGGTGCGCCCGGGCGCCGGTGCCGACGGGCCATGCCGGTGATCAGTGCTTGGCGGGCAGGAAGCCCACCCTCTCGTAGGCCTGGGAGAGGGTCTCGGCGGCGACCGCGCGGGCCTTCTCCGCGCCCTTGGCCAGGATCGAGTCCAGCGTCTCCGGGTCGTCCAGGTACTGCTGGGTGCGCTCCCGGAAGGGCGTCACGAAGTCGACGACGACCTCGGCGAGGTCCGTCTTGAGCGCGCCGTAGAGCTTGCCTTCGTACTGCTGCTCCAACTCGGTGATGCTCGTGCCGGTGAGCGTCGAGAAGATGGTGAGCAGATTGCTGACGCCCGGCTTGTTCGCGACGTCGTAGCGGATGACGGTGTCGGTGTCCGTGACCGCGCTCTTGACCTTCTTCGCGGTGGTCTTCGGCTCGTCGAGGAGGTTGATGAGGCCCTTCGGCGTGGACGCCGACTTGCTCATCTTGATCGACGGGTCCTGGAGGTCGTAGATCTTCGCCGTCTCCCTGAGGATGTACGGCTTCGGGATGGTGAAGGTCGCGCCGAAGCGGCCGTTGAAGCGCTCGGCGAGGTCACGGGTCAGCTCGATGTGCTGGCGCTGGTCCTCGCCGACCGGGACCTCGTTGGCCTGGTAGAGCAGGATGTCCGCGACCTGGAGGATCGGGTACGTGAACAGGCCGACGCTGGCGGTGTCGGTGCCCTGACGGGCGGACTTGTCCTTGAACTGGGTCATGCGGGAGGCCTCGCCGAAGCCGGTGAGGCAGTTCATGACCCAGGCGAGCTGGGCGTGCTCGGGGACGTGGCTCTGGACGAAGAGCGTGCAGCGCTCCGGGTCGAGACCGGCGGCGAGGAGCTGGGCGGCGGCCAGGCGGGTGTTGGCCGTGAGCTCCTTCGGGTCCTGCGGAATCGTGATCGCGTGCAGGTCGACGACCATGTAGAACGCGTCGTGGGACTCCTGCAGAGCCACCCACTGGCGGACGGCGCCGAGGTAGTTGCCGAGGTGGAACGAGCCTGCGGTGGGCTGGATTCCGGAGAGCACGCGGGGTCGGTCAGAGGCCATGCTCACCATTCTCTCAGGTGTCTGGGGCCGATCCGGAACCAGTCGGAAACAGATGTGCCACGGGTGGGAACCGATTCGGTCCGGGCGGTGTACCAATCGTGTGAGGACGCGGGAGGGGGGCCGCATCGTCGATGAGGCCGCGGTGATCGCACGCGTACGCACCGGAGAGCCGGAGGCGTACGCGGAGCTGGTGCGGGCCCATACGGGCATCGCGCTACGGGCGGCCGCCGCGCTCGGGGCGGGAGCGGACGCGGAGGACGTGGTGCAGCAGGCCTTCGTCAAGGCGTACTGCGCGCTGGGCCGCTTCAAGGAGGGCTCGGCGTTCAAGCCGTGGCTTCTGTCGATCGTGGCCAATGAGACGAGGAACACAGTGCGGACGGCGGCCCGCCAGCGCACCCTCGCCGGCCGCGAGGCAGCCTTCGCTGAGGCCGAGCCGTTGATACCGGAATCGGCGGACCCGGCGGTGGCGGCCGTGGAGATAGAGCGCCGCGCCGCGCTGGAGTCCGCCCTGGCGAAGCTGAGCGAGGAGCACCGCCTGGTCGTCACCTACCGCTATCTGCTGGAGATGGACGAGTCCGAGACGGCCCAGGCCCTGGGCTGGCCCCGCGGGACGGTGAAGTCCCGGCTGAACCGTGCCCTGCGCAAGCTGCAGAAGCTGCTGCCGGACTTCGAGCCTCGGGAAGGGGGTGATGAGCGTGAGTGAGTCCTACGGCGGTGAGGGCGCCGACGGGAGCGGGCGTGAGCGCGCGTCCCGGTTGCCGGAGGAGCTGCGGTCGCTCGGGCGTTCGCTGGATGCGCCGTATACGGGAGGGGCCGAGTCGATGGTGGAGCGGGTGCTGGAGCAGATACTCGCCGAGCGGCTGCCGGTTCCGGTGGCGCAGGCGTCGGGGCCCGCTGAGCGGCTGCGGGCGGTGCGGCGCTGGACGCGGGCGCGGTGGCGGTCACTGACCGCGACGCTGTGCGGACTACTGGCGGTGCTCGCGCTCACTCCCCCGGTGCGGGCGGCGGTCCTGGACTGGTTCGACTTCGGCGGGGTCGAGGTGCGGTACGACCCTTCGGCGGTGCCCTCACCGGGGGCCGAGGTGCCCGGCTGCGGGCGCTCGGTGTCGCTCGCGCAGGCGGAGCGGCGGGCGGGATTCGAGCCGCTGGTGCCGGCGGCGCTCGGCACTCCGGACGTGGTGACGGTGGCGACCGAGCCGCAGGGGCGGTTTCTGGTGAGCCTGTGCTGGCGTGAGCGAGGGGACACCATCCGGCTGGACGAGTATCCGGCCCGCTTGGACGTCGGCTTCGCCAAGAGTGTCCGCGAGCAGCCGGAATGGCTTTCGCTGGGTGGGGACTCCTCGGCCCCCGGCGGGCTGAATGACACGGCTCTGTGGTTTCCGCGGCCCCATGTGCTGAGTTTCTGGCTGGTGGATGCGGACGGCTCCCGGTTTACCCGCGAGAAGCGGACCGCCGGGCCGACGCTGCTGTGGACCCACACGTCGGGCGGGGTGGACGTGCCGGACGTGACGCTGCGGCTGGAGGGCGTGGCATCCAAAGAGCGGGCGATGGAGATCGCGAAGTCGCTCGGCGACCCGGCGGACGACGGTGCCGAGACTCCTCGAAATAGTGCGCGCGGAGTGGGAACCCCGCCGGGCCGGGCGGTGTACCAGAAGTGACACGCGGCTCGCGGACGGGCCGCACGGGGATCGTCTGTAGGGGGTTGACATGGAGAGGCGTGAGGCCGGCCTGAGGAGCCGACGTCGTGAACTGGCGGCGGGATTGGGCGCGTTGGCCGCGACGCTCGCTCTGACGTTGTGGGGTGCGCCCTCCGCGTCGGCCGGCGGACCGACGAGCGTGCTCGTGGTCTCGCCGGAGAGCGGGGAGACGTCGTCGCTCTACCACTCCGACGAGGAGTACGACGAATTGCAGCGACTGCTCGGCCCGCTCGGTGTGGGCACTCCCTCCAGGCCCCCTGGGGCAAATGTGCTCGCCGCCCGGCAGATCAACGTCACATGGCTGGCGCACGACGTCTCACCTTGGCGGCTGGACCAGATCTTCCCGCTGGCCGACACGGACCAGGTGTGGATACACACCACGGAGAACATGCCGGAGTCGGTGAACGGCCACTGGCACCGCACCAAGAATCCCGACCAACTGCGCGCGCTGCTGAAGGACTTGGGCGTGATGGGCAAGGTCTCCGGCGAAGGCCACGCCATCTTCCCGGCGCCCGGACAGGAGCCGGGGATCGACGTCGGGTCGACGGACACGGACGCGGCGGAGACCTCGGCACCCGTGCGAGCCTCCTCGGCGGCGGAGGACGGCACCGAGTGGTGGTGGGCTCTGCCGGGCCTGGCGGCCGGTGCCGTACTGACGCTGGCACTGCGGCCGTTCGCACAGCGGATGCCATGGAAGCGCCTGCGCCGGGAGCCGGGGCCGCGCCAGGAACTGCGCGATATGTGACGAAGGGACGGGCCCGCGAGTTTGAGGAAGCGAGGCTGAGTCGATCGAGGGGGATGGCAGTGCGGAGCAGACACACAGGGCTGCGGCTCGGGCCACGCGGAGTGCTCACGGCGCTCGTAGCCGTGGCGATGGCGGTGACCGTGCTCGGAGCACCGATGGCCTACGCGGGGACACCGCCGATGCGCGGAGCGGGCCTCGACCGGCCCGATCTGGCGATGGTCGTCACCGGCGCCTCGGGCCGGACGAAGGCCGTGCGTTCCCACGAGCCGTACTTCGATCGCCTGTGGCGGTTGCTGCAGCCGACGGACATGGGCACGGAGCGGGTGTCGGACGCGTGGGAGGAGGGCCGGTATCCGCCGGTGCGGATCACTGTGGTGTGGGGGCTGACTGGTGTCGGCGGCTGGCCGCAGACGGATTCGGCGCCGGGTGGTGACGTGGCGGTGGAGCGCCAGGACCAGCTGTTCCTTGCTGCGGACGGCACTCCGTGGGTGCGCTCGGACCCGGCACCGGAGACAGAGGACGACGACATCCGCTGGCACCGGGCGCCGCGGACGGTTTTCGATCAGCTGGACCGGGAGGGTCTGGTGGGTGGACCCGTGGAGGGGCAGCACGTGTCCGGTGCGGGGGCCGAGGGCGGTGACGGGTCCTGGAGCCTCACCCACGGGGCCCGGTGGGCGGTGCCCGGGCTCGCCGTGGGGTTCGTGGCCGGGGCCGGCGGCACACGGCTGATACGCCGCGCGGCAGCCCGGCCGGGAGCCGGACCGCCGCGGGAAGGGCCACGACAGGAACTCATCGATCTCTAGAAGCCATCGATCTCTCGGAATCGTCGGTCCTTGACAACTCAAGAGCGTGATGTGCCGCTCGGCCCTGCCGGGGCCGTGGTTCAGCCGAGGTCGACCTCCGGGTACAGCGGGAAGCCGGCGACGAGGTCGCTGGCCCGGTGGGAGATCTCGTCCGCGACCTTCGGGTCGAGGATGTGCTGGGCCTTGGAGGGCGCACCCGACTTGGTGGTGCCGGACTCCGTGGTGGTGAGAACGCGGTCGATGAGTCCGGCGACCTCGTCCATCTCCCCGGTGCCGAGGCCCCGGGTGGTCAGGGCGGGGGTGCCGATGCGGATGCCGGAGGTGTACCAGGCGCCGTTGGGGTCGGCCGGGATGGCGTTGCGGTTGGTGACGATGCCCGAATCGAGCAGGGCGGCCTCGGCCTGGCGGCCGGTGAGGCCGTAGGAGGAGGCCACGTCGATCAGGTTGAGGTGGTTGTCGGTGCCGCCGGTGACCAGGGTGGCGCCGCGCCGCATCAGGCCCTCGGCCAGGGCGCGGGAGTTGTCGACGATGCGCTGCGCGTAGTCCTGGAAGGAGGGCTGACGGGCCTCGGCGAGGGCGACGGCCTTGGCGGCCATGACGTGCGGGAGCGGGCCGCCGAGGACCATCGGGCAGCCCCGGTCGACCTGGTCCTTGAGGGAGTCGTCGCACAGCACCATGCCGCCGCGCGGGCCGCGCAGTGACTTGTGGGTGGTGGTGGTGACGATCTGGGCATGCGGGACCGGGTCGAAGTCGCCGGTGAGGACCTTGCCGGCGACGAGACCAGCGAAGTGGGCCATGTCGACCATGAGCGTGGCGCCGACCTCGTCGGCGATCTCGCGCATGATCCGGAAGTTCACCAGCCGGGGGTAGGCGGAGTAGCCGGCGACGATGATCAGCGGCTTGAACTCACGGGCCGAGGCGCGCAGGGCGTCGTAGTCGACGAGGCCGGTGGCGGGGTCGGTGCCGTAGGAACGCTGGTCGAACATCTTGCCGGAGATGTTGGGGCGGAAGCCGTGGGTGAGGTGGCCGCCGGCGTCCAGGGACATGCCGAGCATGCGCTGGTTGCCGAAGGCCTGGCGGAGCTCGGCCCAGTCGGCGTCGGAGAGGTCGTTGACCTGGCGGACGCCGGCCTTCTCCAGGGCGGGGACCTCGACGCGCTGGGCCAGGACGGACCAGAAGGCGACGAGGTTGGCGTCGATGCCGGAGTGCGGCTGGACATAGGCGTGGCGGGCGCCGAAGAGTTCCTTGGCGTGCTCGGCGGCCAGGGACTCGACGGTGTCGACGTTGCGGCAGCCGGCGTAGAAGCGGCGGCCGACGGTGCCCTCGGCGTACTTGTCGCTGAACCAGTTGCCCATCGCGAGGAGGGTGGCCGGGGAGGCGTAGTTCTCGGAGGCGATCAGCTTGAGCATCTCGCGCTGGTCGTGGACCTCCTGGCCGATGGCGTCGGCGACGCGCGGCTCGACGGCGCGGATCACGTCGAGGGCGGCGCGGAAGGCCGTGGACTCGGGGGACAGGGGCTGCTGCTCTGACATGGCGGCCTCCGGGCTGCGTGGCTTGAAGCGGTCACGGATCACGGTTCGGCCCAGGCGCACGGCACTTGGTCACTCACAGGCCGCTCCCCGATGGTCCGTCCCATCCCAGCGCGCCAGTCACGGCCTGTCGGCCAGCCTACCGGGCACGCCGAACGGCTTCGGTGCAACGTCCACCATGCGGGCGACGGCTTCGGGGCCCGGCCGCAAGTTGCGGGCCTCGAAGCCGTGGCAGTGGACGAGGTCAGAGGAGCGCGTCTGCGAGGCGGTCGATCTGGTCGGTGTCCGGGGCCCAGCAGTAGAGCATCACCTCGTCGGCGCCGATGCCGAAGTAGGCGTCGGCGGCCTCGCGGATCTGCCGCGGTGTGGTGAGCAGGCCCGCCTCCATGTACGCGGCGTGGCCGCTGAAGGCGTAGTAGTCGCGGAGGTTGCGGCGGGCCCGGTCCAGGGTGTGGTCGGGGCCGAGAGCGACGTTCGCCTGGGCGACCAGGCGGGGTCGGCCGGGCCGGTCGTGTTTCTGCCAGGCCGTTGTGGCGTCGCGGAAGAGGTTGGACATGAAGGACGGTGGCAGGGCGGCGCCGAGGAACCCGTCGCCGAAGCGGCCGACGCGTTCGAGGGCAGCGGGAGCGAAGCCGCCGAACAGCACCTCCGGGCCACCGGGGGTCGCGGGGGCGGGGCCGATGGGACCGACGCCCTCTCCGTACGGCTCGCCGGACCAGGCGCGGCGCAGCAGTGTCATCTGCTCGTCGAGGCGGCGGCCTCGGCGGTGGAGGTCGATCCCGGCGGCCAGACAGTCGTCCTCCCGGCCTCCGACACCGATGCCGAGTGTGAAGCGGCCGCCCGAGAGGCGGTCGAGGGTCGCGGTCTGCTTGGCGAGCTGGGCGGTGTTGTGGAGGGGCGCGATCAGCACCTCGGTCTGGATGCGGATGCGGGAGGTGGCGCCGGCGAGGGCCGCGAGGGTGACGAGGGGTTCGGGGTTGTCGTAGACGAGGCGGTCGAGCAGTCCGAGGGTGCTGAAGGGGCCCGCGTCGGCGCGCCGGGCCCAGGTCAGCAGTTGGTCGGGGGCTTCGATGGGGAGGCCGAGGCCGATGTTCATGGGAGAGTCCTCCGGAGGGCGTGCGGAATCCGCCGGTCGGCCGGATCCGTTGCCGCCCCTCCGTGGCGCCGCGCGCTGTGCGCGGACCTGCTCCCGTTCTGCGGCGATGGTTCAAGAGAGCGTGTGCGTCAGAGTGCGGCGAACATAACGGGGCCGCACGGGTACGGGCAACATGTTTTCGATGCCGTCGGGGAGGCCGGCCACGCTGGACGGGTTCGCGGTCCATGGGCCGGCAGGCGTCGCCGCATGCCTGGCGCTCGCCCGACCGACCAGGCGCGTCCAACCGACCCGGCGCAGGTCATAGGGCTGACGTCGCCGGGGTGACCGTCCAGCTCAGGGATCAGTAAGAGGTCGTTTTCTCCCGTTGTTTCATCCCGAGATGCGGGTTTCATCCGGTGGTGTCGGGTCGCGCCAGGAGATCGTGGTCTCGCCGGTGAGGCG
>NZ_JBJDQL010000055.1:0-6321 GCF_044903305.1 Streptomyces sp. NPDC019531
GTGTCCGTCCTCGGTCCGGCGGGTGCTGTTGATTCAGATGTGCTGGATAACGGACGCCGGCCGCTGCGGGCGGACACCCCCCACCCCGTCCCCTTCTCGCCGTACGCGGCTAAAGGTGCGTACAGCGTCCCCACTCAGGGGCGCGGGGAACTGCGCGATCAGCCCCCACCGGGCCGCAGCCGCCCGACCTGGCATCCCCTTGGGTGAAGGAACTCAGCAGCTCGGCTTGGTCGAAGCCGTGGCCGTCGGCTGCGGCGAAGTCAGCGCGGCCAGGGCCTTGTCGGCTGCCGCCTTCGCCGTGAGGTTCTTGAAGGCCGTCCCGATGATCAGGTCGACCTCCGCACCCTTGCGTGTGTCCGTGCGCGTCTCCGCGGAGGCGAGTTGTGTGCCCAGCACCGGCAACGAGGTCTTCAGCGCGGAGGACGGGCCGAGCAGTATCCCGACGCCCTTGACCTTCTTGTCGTACGTCGCCGTCGCGTTGCCCACGTCGCCGATCCTGAAGCCCCGCTTCTTCAGCTCGTCCGCCGTCGTCTTGGCGAGCCCGCCGCGAGCCGTGGCGTTCAGGACGTTGACGGTGATCTGGCCCGGCTTCGGGAGAGCGGCCGCGGAGGATGAGGGCGAGGCGGTCGCCTTCTTCGTCGCGCAGTCCGTCTCGGGGCCGGCCGCCGAGGCCTTGTCGCCGCCCGTGAACACGTCGATGAGCTGGAGCGTGCCCCATCCGGCCAGGCTCAGCGCGGCGACGGAGGCCACCACCCCGAACGCGAGCCTGCCTCGTCGCCGAGGCCGGCGCATCCGGGGGTACTTGTCTCCCTTGATCCGGTACTTACCGCCCATGCCGGGGGGAGTCAGCATGCTCATGGGCGCAGCGTAGTGCGCCCGGGCGGTGATGCCTACTAGATGATCATTGACCCGCGTGCAGGAGAACCCGAAAGGGCCAAACCTTTACAGCGCGGTCACTCAGTCCAGCTCAAGCACACGCGCGTGCAGGACCTGTCGCTGCTGGAGCGCCGCCCGCACCGCGCGGTGCAGGCCGTCCTCCAGGTACAGGTCGCCCTGCCACTTCACGACATGCGCGAACAGGTCGCCGTAGAACGTGGAGTCCTCGGCGAGCAGGGTCTCCAGGTCGAGTTGGCCCTTGGTCGTCACGAGCTGATCGAGGCGGACCGGGCGCGGTGCGACGTCCGCCCACTGCCGGGTGCTTTCCCGGCCGTGGTCGGGGTACGGCCGGCCGTTTCCGATGCGCTTGAAGATCACACGGAAAGCCTACCGGTCAAGACCTTCCGGGCGCAGCCATGGCGACCGAGTGCGACGCTGAAAAAAGAACAACAAAAGGGGCGAATCGGGAACAGGGGTCTGGTATGAGCGAGCGAAAGACCACGCCCGGGGGTGTGGGCAGGACTTCGGCGGGAACTGCCGACCGGTCCATGCCGGAGGCAAAACCTGCCTCCGGTGCCCTGCCGCGGGAGGCCCTGGAGATCGCCTCCGGCTACGCCTTCACCGGACCCGCGCTGGATCTGGGCGCGCTGCTGTGGGACGGCGTCTGTCTGGCGGACGCGCAGGTCAGGATCCCCCTGCCGATGCTCAACCGGCACGGGTTGGTGGCCGGCGCCACCGGCACCGGCAAGACCAAGACGCTCCAGCTCATCGCCGAGCAGCTCTCCGCGCAGGGCGTGCCGGTGTTCCTCGCGGACATCAAGGGGGATGTGTCGGGCGTTTCGGCGCCGGGCGTTCAGAACGCGAGAGTGCGGGCCAGGGCCGCCGACGTACATCAGGAGTGGGTGGCCACCGGGTTTCCCGCCGAGTTCTACGCCCTCGGCGGCATCGGCCACGGCATTCCCGTCCGGGCCACCGTCACCAGCTTCGGGCCGGTGCTCCTGTCCAAGGTGCTCCAGCTCAACCAGACCCAGGAGCAGTCCCTCGGCCTGATCTTCCACTACGCCGACCAGAAGGGGCTGGAACTGGTTGATCTGAAGGATTTGCGGGCGGTCGTCGCCTTCCTGACCTCGGACGAGGGCAAAGGTGAACTCAAGGGCATCGGCGGGCTGAGCACCGCCACCGCCGGGGTCATCCTGCGGTCGCTGACCGCCTTCGAGGCGCAGGGCATGGCCGACTTCTTCGGGGAGCCGGAGTTCGACACCGCCGAGCTGCTGCGGACGGCCGACGACGGGCGCGGGCTCGTGTCCGTGCTGGAGCTGGCCGCCGTACAGGACCGGCCGCAGCTCTTCTCGACCTTCCTGATGTGGCTGCTCGCCGATCTGTTCCACGACCTGCCGGAGGTCGGGGATGTCGACAGGCCCAAGCTCGTCTTCTTCTTCGACGAGGCGCACCTTCTCTTCCACGGGGCCTCGAAGGCGTTCCTCGACTCCATCACCCAGACCGTCCGGCTGATTCGCTCGAAAGGGGTCGGCGTCTTCTTCGTCACGCAGACCCCGAAGGACGTACCCGCCGACGTCCTCGCTCAGCTCGGCAACCGGGTCCAGCACGCGCTCAGGGCGTTCACGCCGGACGACCACAAGGCGTTGAAGGCGACCGTGAAGACCTTCCCCGACTCCGCCTACGACCTGGAGGAACTGCTCACCGGACTCGGGACCGGGGAGGCCGTCGTCACCGTGCTGAGCGAGAAGGGCGCGCCCACGCCCGTCGCAGCGACCCGGCTGCGGGCGCCCGAGTCCCTCATGGGACCCGTGGACGCCGGTGTCCTCGACGCGGCGGTCAAGACCTCCGCGCTGCACGGACGTTACGCACAGGCTGTGGACAGAGAGTCCGCCTACGAGAAGCTGAGCTCGCGCGGCGCCAAGGGCCCGGACGAGATGAAGGCGCCGGCCGGGAAGCCGAAGGAGGACCCCTCCGTCGTCGAACAGGTCGTCGGCAGCGGCATGTTCAAGTCCCTCGCGCGGTCGGTGGGCACGCAGATCGGGCGCGAGATCACCCGCTCGCTCTTCGGTACGGCCCGGAGGAGGCGGTAGGCCCGCCTCCTCCGGTGGATCAGCCGCGTTTCTGTTCCCTCTCCGGCGGCCTCTTCCGCTTGGCCGTCGGCGGTTTCGGTGTGCTGCGTGCGGCCTCCGCGCGCAGCAGCGCGCGCAGGATCGCGTACGGGTCAGTGGGCATGACGGTGTTCCTTGCGTGAGTGCTGAGCAGGCCTGGGGAGCGGGCTCTGTCAGCAGCGCAGGACCACGGAACGCGGGGCGGGCGGGGCGTACGGCGGCTGCGGCGACCCCGGCACCGGCCGGTGCGCGGGGACAGCGGGAGCCGCCTCCGACCGCGGAGCGGTACGCAGACGTGCGGCCGTCCGGTGGACGACACGGGCCGGTGGCCGCACGGCGGTGTCCAGGACGTCGTACTCGACGATCTCCCCGGCGCCCACGCCGTGCGCCTCGTTCATGGGGGCGGCCGGCACGAGGAGGGCGAGGAGCAGCACGAGCGTGCGCAGCCAGGTGCGGCCGTACCGGGGTCGTCGTGCGGAGCTCACCCTGGTCGTGTGCCACCCGACGCGCCCGTCTCATCACAACGGCCCTGAATTTCACCCGTTCACAGCAGTGCCCCTTGAGGGCGCCCTTACTTCTGCTTCGCGGCCTTGGCCGCCGCCTTCATCTCCTGCTTGTGCGCCCGCACCTTGGCCAGCGACTCGGGCCCGGTGATGTCGGCGACCGAGCGGTAGGACTTGGCTTCACCGTACGGCCCCGCCGCCTCCCGCCACCCCGACGGCGTAACCCCCAGCTGCTTGCCCAGCAACGCCAGGAAGATCTGGGCCTTCTGCTGACCGAAGCCGGGCAGCTCCTGCAACCGGCGCAGCAGCTCCCACCCGTCGGCCACGCCCTTCCAGACCAGCTCGGCCTGACCGTCGTAGTGCTCGACGAGGTACTGGCACAGCTGCTGGATCCGCTTGGCCATCGAGCCGGGGTACCGATGCACGGCCGGCTTCTCGGAGAGCAGCGCGGCGAAGGCCTCCGGGTCCTGCGCGGCGATCTCGTGCGCGTCGAGGTCGCTCGCGCCGAGGCGGTCCGCGATGGTGCGGGGGCCCTTGAACGCCCACTCCATCGGAACCTGCTGGTCCAGCAGCATCCCGACCAGCGCGGCGAGCGGGGAGCGGCCGAGGAGTTCGTCGGCCTCGGGGTCCTGGGCGAGGTGAAGGGTGACGTCCATGACTCCGATGATGCCCTTGTCACCGGCGCGGTGCGCGGGCTACGGCCGCCAGTACCCCAGCGCGTGCACCCGCTGTTTCGGGACGCCCAGTTCCTTGCGGACGTACGACGACAGGGTCCTGGTCGTCGCCGTGTCGCAGGCGATCCAGACGTACGCGTCCGGGTGGGTCTTCAGCAGACCGGGCAGGTCGGCCTTCACCTGGGCGACCAGGTGCGTGCCGGAGTCGAGGCGGAGGACCCGGCGGAGCTCGTGGCGGGTCGGGTCGGTGCGGAAGGGGAGGTCGTCCCCGCCGCCCTCGAACCAGACGGTCGCCGGGGACGAGTCCAGGGCGCCGAGGAGGGAGTTGAGGGCGGGCAGGGACGCCGGGTCGCCGAAGGCGAAGACATGGGTGGGCTCCGGGTCGGGATGGTCGAAGCCGGTGCCGTGCACGGTGGCCTCGATGGTGTCGCCGGGCTTCGCCGTACGGGCCCAGTCGCTCGCGCGGCCGTCGTGCAGCGCGAACTCCAGGGTGAAGGTGCCGGCCTCCGGGTCCGGGTCGACCAGGGTGTAGGCGCGCTGGTGCGGTCTGCCCTCGGCGGAGAACCACAGACGCACCCACATCGTCGGGTGGACCCCGGTGGCGGCCAGCATCCCGCCGTCGGTGAGGTGCACCCGGCGGTACTCGCCGGTGACGTCCTCGGCACCGGTCACGGTGAACTCGAAGTCCTTCGCGCGCAGCAGTCGGAGGACCGCGCCCTCCCAGCCGTGCCCCTGCCCCATGGTCTCTGTATCCCTCGCGTACGATTCCCACGCCAATAGAACTTAGGTAAGCCTAACTTAAGGGAAGCGGGTTCGAAGGTGAGTATCGAGATCTACCGAGACGCCTGGGGGATACCCCACCTCCGCGCGGACAGCGCGCGTGAGCTCGCCCGCGCCCAGGGCCGGGTCACCGCCCGCGACCGCGCCTGGCAGCTGGAGGTCGAACGGCACCGCGCGCAGGGCACCTCGGCCGCCTTCCTCGGCGCCACGGCGCTGTCCTGGGACACGTTCGCGAGACGGGCCCGCCTGGACGACACGGCGAGACGCTGTTTCGCGGCGCTGGAGAGACGGGACCCGGAGACGGCCGACTGGGTGCGGGCGTACGTCGACGGCGTCAACGAGGAGCTCCCGTCCGCCTCGGCCCCCGAGTTCGCCCGCGCCGGCCTCGCCCCCGGGCGCTGGGAGCCCTGGACCCCGCTCGGCGTCTGGCTCGCCACGCACATCCTGTTCGCCGGTTTCCCGGCCAAGCTCTGGCGGGACGAGGCGATACGGCACCTCGGGCCGGACGCGGTGGGTCTCTTCGCCGCCGACGGCCCGGGCACCTCAGGCAGCAACGGCTGGCTGGTCGCCGGCGAGCGCACCGTCAGCGGTCATGCCGTCCTCGCCGGCGACCCGCACCGCTACATCGAGGACCCCGGTGTCTACCAGCAGGTCCGCCTGGCCTGCCCCGAGTTCGACGTCATCGGCCTCGCCGTCCCCGGAGTACCCGGCATCGCCCACTTCGGCCACACCGGCACGGTCGCCTGGTCCATCACCAACGCCATGGCCGACTACCAGGACCTGTACCGGGAGCGGTTGCGGCGCACGGGCGCCGGAGTGGAGGCCCTCGGCCCGGACGGCGCCTGGCACCGGGCCGGGCGGCACACGGAGACCATCGAGGTGGCGGGCGAGTCCCCGGTCGAGATCGAGGTGATCGAGACCGGGCGGGGACCGGTGATCGCCGGGGGGCCGGAGGGGCTGGACGGGGGAGTGCTGGACGAGGAGGCACCGGCCGACGTGGCGGCTCCGCACGCCGGTTCGCTTGAGCGGCGCTCGGGCCCCAGCACCGACGGCGCCACGTCGCAGGTGCGGGACGGCTCCGGTTCCTTGACCCCGGCCGCTCCTGACGCCGTCCCGCACCACCTGGCCGGCTACGGGTCCCCGGTGTTCGGCGCTGCCGACGGCGTCTCGCAGGGCCTCGCCGGTCGCGGTTCCTTGGTATCGGATGCTGCTGACGGCGTCCCGCACCACCTGGCCGGCTACGGGTCCCCGGTGTTCGGCGCTGCCGACGGCGTCTCGCAGGACGTCGCCGGTCGCGGTTCCTTGGTATCGGATGCTGCTGACGGCGTCCCGCACCACCTGGCCGGCTACGGGTCCCCGGTGTTCGGCGCTGTCGACGGC
>NZ_JBJDQL010000055.1:6421-55214 GCF_044903305.1 Streptomyces sp. NPDC019531
TCGCCGGTCGCGGTTCCTTGGTATCGGATGCTGCTGACGGCGTCCCGCACCACCTGGCCGGCTACGGGTCCCCGGTGTTCGGCGCTGTCGACGGCGTCTCGCAGGGCCTCGCCGGTCGCGGTTCCTTGGTACCGGATGCCGCTGACGGCGTCCCGCAGGAAGCCGCACGTCACGGCCGCCCGGCCCCGGACGTTCCCGACGGCGTCCCGCGCCACCTCGGGGACCACGACTCCAGGGTGCTCGGCGCTGCCGACGGCGTCCCACGGAATCCGGACGGCTACGGCCCCTTGGCCTCGGATGTTCCCGACGGCGTCCGGCAGACCCCCGCCGGTCGCGGTCACTTGCCCCCGGACGCTCCCGACGGCCTCCCCCCGACCCCCGTCACCTCCGAGCCGGAAACCCCCGGCCCCGCCCCCGTACCCATCTCCATCCCCACAGCCCTCTCCCTCCGCTACCCACCCCGTGTCACCGAAGACCTCGGCTTCAGTGCCCTCCTCCCCCTCCTCCGGGCCCGCCGTACCGCCGACGTGGACCGTGCCTTCGACCTGTGGGCCGAGCCCGTGAACGTCGTGCAGGCCGCGGACACCGAGGGCGGGCTGCTGCACCGGGTCGCGGGGACGGTTCCGGTGCGGGCGGAGGCCAACCGGCTCCGGCCGGTGCCCGCCTGGGAGCCCGGTCACGAGTGGCGGGGCCGGCACGAGACACCCAGCGCCCAACTCGTCGACGGCATCGCCGTGATGGCCAACCAGCGCGGTCCCGCCACCCCGCTCGGCGTCGAGTTCGCGCCGCCCCACCGGGCGGACCGCATCACCGCCCTGCTGGCGGAGAAGGACCGCTGGTCGTCCGCCGACATGCCGCTGATCCACACGGACACCCATCTCGCCTCGGCACAGCCCCTGTTGGACCGGCTCGCGGCTCTGGACGACCTGAGCCCCCAGGCCGTGACCACGAGGCAAACGATTCTTCAGTGGGATCGCCGGATGGACTCCGGCAGCCGGAAGGCCGCCCTCTACGCCGCCGTCCGCAGCGCGGTCGTACGACGGCTCGCCGCCCACCCCGCCTTCGCCGCGCTCACCGCCCCGCCGGCCTACCCCGAGGTCCTCCTCCCCTGGCTCGGCCTCGTCCCCCGTGTCGCCTTCGCGCTCGAACACCTCCTGAGCGCCGAGCAGTTGTACGGCATCGACCGGGCCGAGATCGTGCGCGGGGCCGTGGAGGAAGTGGCTGCGCAGCCGCCCCAGGGCACCTGGGGCGACACCCACCGCCTCGCTCCCTGGAGCGCCCTCCCCGCGGACGACGACCCGACGGATCCCGCCCTCTCCGGCGACCACGACTGCGTCCTGTGCACCTCCGCCGTCCCCGGACTCACCGATCGCGCCGCCCGTGGCCCGGCCGCCCGTTACGTCTGGGACCTGGCCCGCCGCGAGGACAGCCTCTGGGTGGTCCCGCTGGGCGCCTCCGGTGTCCCCGGCTCACCCCATCACCGTGACCAACTCCCCTTGTGGCTCAGGGGAGATCTCGTCCCGGTCGTCACCGACTGGCAGCGACTGACCAAGGAAGACAAGGACACCGATGTCTGACACCCGCGCCCGTGACGCGGTCCACACCCAGCCCGTCGACGGCTTCGGCACCGTACGCGTCCTGCGTCTGGACCCGCACGCCGACGCCGCCACCGTCCACGCCTGGGTGCGCGAGGAACGGGCCGCGTTCTGGGGCATGAACGGCCTCACCCAGGACCAAGTGGCCGAGATCTATGCCCACTTGGACACCCTCGACACCCACCACGCCTATCTCCTGGAGAAGGACGGTGAACCGGCCGGACTCCTGCAGACCTACGAGCCGGAGGCCGACCGGGTCAGCGAGTGCTACCCCGTCGAGCCCGGCGACATCGGCATCCACCTGCTGCTACCGCCCCCCGGTCCGGACGGTACGCGTCCCGGCTGGTCGTCGGCGCTGCTGAGTGCCGTGGCCGCGTACGTCCTGCTGGGCCTCGACCGGCGGCGGGTCGTCGTCGACCCCGACGTGCGCAACGAGAAGGCGATCACCCGCTTCCTGAAGCAGGGCTTCGTGGCCGGGCCCCGGGTCGTCCTGCCGGAGATCGACATCCCGGACGTGCATCTGCCCGAGAAGCACGCCCAACTGGCCTTCCTCACAAGGGAGGTAGCCTTCCCGGGGTGACCCCGGAAGAGCTCATCGCGTACTACGAACTGGAGCCGATCCCCCGCGAGGGCGGGCTGTTCCGCCGTACCTGGGCGGGGTCCGAGCGCGCGGACGGCCGCCCGGACGGCTCCGCCATCGTCGTGCTGCTGACCGCGGACGACTACTCCGCCCTGCACCGCCTGCCCAGCGACGAGATCTGGCACCACTACCTCGGCGACCCGCTGGACCTCCTGCTCCTCGCCCCGGACGGCACCGCGAGCGCCGCCGTCCTCGGGCCGGACATACGCGGCGGCCAGCACCCCCAGCTGACCGTGCCCGCGGGCACCTGGATGGGCGCCAGGACCCGTGGTGCGTGGAGCTTCTTCGGCTGCACCATGGCGCCCGGTTTCACCTACGAGGACTACGAGCACGGGGACGCACGGGAACTGACGGCGCGTTACCCCGCCGAGGCCGCGCGGATCGCGGGACTGTGCCGTCCATGAGACTCCTGGAAGGACAGGTCGCCCTGGTCACCGGCGCGGGCGGCGGCATCGGGCGGGGCATCGCGCTGCGGTTCGCCGAGCAGGGCGCTTCGGTCGCGGTGTATTGCCGTACGGCCGTGGCGGCGGCCCGTGAAGTGGCGTCCCGCATCGGGGACATGGGTGCCCGGGCCGTCGTACTGGAAGCGGATCTGCGGGACGAGGAGGGGTGTCACCGGCTGGTCCGGGAGGCCGCGGAATGGGGTGAGGGGCTGACCTCGCTGGTCAACAACGCGGGCGTGCAGCCCACGCGGCCCCTGCCCGGGATGCCGGCGGAGGAGTGGCGGGCGGTCGTGGACACCAACCTCACCAGTGTCTTCGCGTGTACGCAGGCGGCGGCTGAGGTCATGCGGGCGGGCGGGTCCGTGACCCACATCGCGTCCATCGAGGCGAGCCGTCCCGCGCCCGGGCACGCCCACTACTCCGCCGCCAAGGCCGCCGTCGTGATGCACGCGCGGGCGGCGGCCCTGGAGTACGGCCCGCACGGCATCCGCGTCAACACGGTCTCGCCCGGCCTGATCGACCGGGAGGGGCTGGCGCGGGACTGGCCGGAGGGGACGGAGCGGTGGGTGCGGAAGGCACCCCTCGCACGCCTCGGGCGGCCGCAGGACGTGGCCGACGCGTGTGTGTTCCTGGCCTCGCCGCTCGCGTCCTGGATCACCGGGCACGACCTGGTGGTGGACGGCGGGATGTCCGCGCGGCCCACGTGGTGAGTGTTCCCGGGTTCGCGTCCGTACGTATCGGGAGCCCTGAGTCCAGGTACGGAGTAGTGACGTGAGGTGTGAGCGTGCAGGCAGCGGCACAGGCCGGCGAGGGCGAGGACTTCAAGGGCTGGTGCTGCTGGGCACCGTGCTGGTCCTGCTCCTCTTCGGCGGCGCGGGAGCGGCGTCGGCCCATGCCGCCCTCCGGGCCACCGACCCCGAGGACGGAACCGTCCTCAAGTCCGCCCCCCGTGACATCACCCTGACCTTCACCGAGTCCGTCGGCCTGCTCGACGACTCCTTCCGCGTCCTGGACCCCGACGGCAAGCGCCTGAAGGTCGGTGACGCCGGACACGGGACGGGCGGCTCGGACACGGCCCGGGTGTCCCTGCCCGCGAAGCTCGCCCAGGGCACCTACACGGTGGCCTGGCGGGTGGTCTCGGCCGACAGCCACCCGGTCTCCGGCGCCTTCACCTTCTCGGTCGGCAAGCCCTCCCCGGCCCCGGTGGCCGTGAACACCGGCCCGACCGAGGACCCGGCCACCGAGAGCCTCTACAACATGGGCCGCTATCTGGCCTACCTCGCCGCGGCCCTGCTCATCGGCACCGCGGTCTTCCTCACGGTCTGCCGCCCGCCGGAGCCGGCCCGGCTGCGCCGGCTCCTGTGGGCGGGCTGGGGCACCCTGCTCGGCTCGTCGCTGTTCCTACTGGTGCTGCGGGCGCCGTACGAGGCGGGGACGGGCCCGGGTGGCGCTTTCTCGGCGCAGGGCTTCGAACGCACCCTGAGCACCCGCCCCGGCGAGGCGCTCCTGGTCCGGGTGGCGTTGCTGCTGGTGGCTTACTTCTTCGTCGTACGACTGCTGCGGCTCGGCGAGGAGCGGCTGTCGCGGGCGTGGCAGGCGGCGGGCGGTGTGCTCGCCGTGGGCCTCGCGCTGACCTGGGCCGCCGCCGAGCACGCGTCCGCCGGGATCCAGGTGCCGGTGGCGATGACGTCCGCGGTGCTGCACGTGCTGGCGATGGCGGTCTGGCTGGGCGGCCTCGCGGCCCTGCTCAGCACGCTGTACCGGGACTCTTCGGACGACATCCCGGCCGGCGTCGTCTCCCGCTTCTCCCGGCTGGCCTTCGCCGCCGTGACCGTCCTCGTCGCCACCGGCGTCTACCAGTCCTGGCGCGGCCTCGGCTCCTGGAGCGCGATCACCGGGACGACGTACGGCCACCTGCTGGTCCTCAAGCTGATCGCGGTGGCGCTGCTGCTGACGGCGGCGAGGCTGTCGCGGCGATGGACGGGACGCCTGGCGGCGGTCGGGGCGCAGGTGCGGTCGGAGTCGGTCGTACGGGAGCGGGTGCCGGAGCGGGTGGGGGGACCGGCGGCCTTGGAGGGGCCGAAGCCTGCCGCCACCTCGGGAAGTTCCCGGGCCCACCAGTACGGCCTGCGCCGGTCCGTCCTCGCCGAAGTGGCCGTCGGGGTCGTGGTGCTGGTGCTCAGCACCGTGCTGAGCGGCACGCTCCCGGGCCGGGCGCAGGCCGAGGCGACCGAGGCGGATGGGTCGGCCCCGGCCGCGGGCGGGCTGCCGGCCGCGGCCGTGACCGACGTCCCCTTCGCCGTGGCCGGCACCTCGGGCAAGGTGCAGGTCACCCTCGACCCCGGCCGCACCGGCCTGAACTCGGTCCAGTGCATCGTCTTCGCCGCCGACGGCGGCCTCGCCACGGTCCCCGAACTCCGGCTGTCCTTCACCCTCCCGGCCAAGCGGATCGGCCCCATCGACGCCGAGGTGAAGGACAAGGGCGGCTACTGGGGCACCAACGAGCTCACGCTGCCCATCGCCGGCGACTGGCAGATGAAGGCGACGATCAGGGTCTCGGACATCGACCAGGTCAGCGTGACGAAGACGGTGAAGATCGTGGGCTGAGCAGGCCGGCCATGGTCTCGGAGGCTTGTACGGCGGCCGCTGCGCAGCAGTTGTTGAACAGGACGTGGAGCCGGTCGACCCGCTCGGCCAGTTCCCGCAACCTCGGTACCCATTCGGCGAGTTCGGCGCGCGGGTAGTCGTACCGGAAACGCTCCTCCTTGCTGCCGCGGCCCCAGGAGACGCTGCGCCCGTGGAACCGCACGACGGACAGCCGGGGCGTGGTGACAGGGGTGACCGGCGGCAGGGAGGCGGGCAGCCCCTGGGCCATGTCGACGCCGACGGCGGCGAAGCCGTACTTGCTCAGCAGCGCCCCGGTGAGGTCCCTGTGCCGCTCCTCCCACCAGTCCGGATGCCGGAACTCCACATGGACGGGCCATCCGGCGGTCCGCTGCGCGGTCTCCTCCAGAAACCTCTCCGCCCGCACCCCCGGCCGGAACCACGGCGGGAACTGGAACAGCACCCCGCCGAGCCGCCCGGCCGCCCGCAACGGCTCGATCCCGGCGGCGAACCGCGCCCACACCTCGTCCGGAGCGGCAGCTTGCTTCACCGGGTGGCCGGTGAGCGGGGCGTACGCCTTCACGTCGAAGGTGAACCCTGGTGGCGTCCGTTCCACCCACAGCAGGCTGTTGCGCTCACTGGGCAGCGCGTAGAAGGTGCCGTCCACCTCCACCACCGGGAACCGCTCGGCGTAGTACCGCAACCGCCCCTCTGCGTCCCGCCGTCCGCGTGGATACCAGCCACTGCGGACGAGGGCGGGGTCGGTCCAGGAGCAGGTGCCGACGAGGATGTTGGTCATGGACCTCGGGTACCGACTTAGGGTCCTGACATGACTTCGCAGGCGTATCTCTCCGCACTGTTCTCGCTGGACGGCCGTGTGGCCCTGGTGACCGGCGGGAGTTCGGGCATCGGCAGGGCGATCGCGGGGGCGTTGGCGCGGGCCGGGGCGAGCGTGGTGGTCGTGGCCCGCAAGGAGCCGGAACTGGCCTCTGTGGTCGAGGAGTTGAGGGCCGACGGATGCCGGGCGGCCTGGGTGAGCGGCGACTTGAGCACGAGGGACGGCGTTCGTACGGCGGCCCGGGCGGCCGTCGGTCCGTTCGGCGAGCCGGACATCCTGGTCAACTCCGCGGGGATCAACCTGCGTCCGCCGATGGGCGAGCTGACCGACGAGGTGTGGGACACCACGATGGCCGTCAACCTGGAGGCCCCCTACCTCCTGGGCCAGCGTTTCGGCCCCCGCATGGCCGAGCGCGGCTTCGGCCGGATCATCCACATCACCTCCCAGCAGGCCCACCGCGCCTTCGTCCAGAGCGGCGCCTACGGAGTCTCCAAGGGCGGCCTGGAGTCCCTGGCCCGCTCCCAGGCCGAGGCCTGGTCCCCGCACGGCGTCACCTGCAACGCCCTCGTCCCGGGCTTCGTGATGACCCCGCTCAACGCCCGCCTCGCCACCGACCCCGACACGGTCGCGGCCCTCGCCGCCCGTACCATGACCGGCCGCAACGGCCTCGCGGAGGACTTCGCGGGAGCGGCGGTCTTCCTGGCGAGCGGGGCGTCGGCGTATGTCACAGGGCAGTCGATCTTCGTGGACGGAGGGTTGTCGGTGCACTGAAACCGCTGCGTTCGGGGCGGCGTCCGGGTGTGCAAGACCGGGAGAACATATCCGAGTTACGCCATCGCGCGCCTGTCCGGATGTATCGGAGAAGGTGGTGCGCAATGGCGCGTCGGAGACCAGGCGCCGGAAACCGTCCCGGTCTTCGGTGGAGGCCCCGGACTGGCCCTGGTCGGTGTCGATCACCACTTTGGATCGTCGCCCCGCCTCACTCCTTCCTGACGGCCGGGGCCAGCCGGTAGAGGACCGCGCCGTGCGCGGGCAGGTCGGCGGCCAGGCTGCGGCCGTCGTGCGGGGTGTCGGTGCGGGTCCACAGTTCGCGGACGCGGTCGTCGGGACGGGCGCCGAGGGAGCCGAGCGGGACGGTGACGCGCTGAGGGGTGTCGGCGAGGGAGAACACGGCGGCGTAGCGGGTGCTTCCGTCGGTGTCCTGGGCGGTCCACAGGACGAGGCCCTTCTCGCGGAGGACCTCCCGGTTGCCGGTGCTGTGCCACAGGACGGCGAGTGCCTCCTCGTTGGTGAGCAGCTCGATCGTCTCCGGCGGGCTGGTGGGCAGGTCGCCGCCCATCATCAGCGGGGAGCGGGAGATCAGCCACAGGGTCATCAGGCTGATCTGCTCGTCGCGGGTGAGCAGGCAGAGGCGGTCCTCTCCCCGCTCGGCCCGGATGCCGACGTGGCCCAGCGGCAGCATGTCGGCGTCCGCCCAGCCGCCCGCGGCGGAGCCGTCTGTCGACGCCGTGCCCTGCCATGGTGCCCACCGGGCCATCCGGGCGAACTGCGTCTCGACGTCCTCCCACCGGTCCCACAGGTCGTCGCAGACGCGCCACATGGTGGCGTTGTTGCCCAGGTGGTCGAGGTGGGCGAGGGAGACGTCGGTGCCGGGGGAGAGGCTCAGCTCGATGGGCCGGCCGCTGCGGGCGATGGCCTCGGCGTAGGCGGAGATCTCCCGCTCGTGGTACGGGAAGAGCATGTCGTCGGCCTTGATGAAGTCGACGCCCCAGCGGGCGAACTGGGCGACCTGCGAGTCGTAGTACGCCTGGGCGCCCGGGTGGTCGTGGTTCAGGCCGTAGTTGTCGGTGTTCCAGGGACAGACGGAGTCGGTGTCGGCGATCTCGTCGGCGGTGAAGTCGGTGCCCTCGACGGGGAGTCGGGCGGCGACGGCGCGGCGCGGGATGCCGCGCATGATGTGCAGGCCGAACCGCAGGCCGAGTTGGTGGACGCGGTCGGCCAGCGGAGCGAACCCCGCGCCGTCCGCGGCCGAGGGGAACCGGTTCGGGGCGGGGAGTTGACGCCCGTGGGCGTCCAGGACCAGCGGCGCGTCCGGGTTGTAGCCGTGGGCGCGGGCGGTGGGCTCGTACCACTGGATGTCCACGACGACGGTGTCCCAGCCGTGGGCCAGCATGTGTTCGCTCATGAAGGCCGCGTTGGCGAGGACCTCGTCCTCGGTGACGGTGGTGCCGTAGCAGTCCCAGCTGTTCCAGCCCATCGGCGGACGCAGATGCCGCTCGGGGAGCGGACGGGCGGGTCGGGTCATGACTGGTCGCTTCCTGTACGGGTGCGCAGAACGGTGAAGGAGTACGCGGGGATCTCGCAGACCGGGCCGGTGAGCCGGTCCTCGGCGGGGGTGGCCGGGGCGGGCTCGAAGCGGCTGGTGAGGTGCGGAGGAGCGGTGAGCGTCGTGCGCTCGAAACCGTCCTCGGCGGCGGTCAGCCGGAGGCGGGAGGTGACGGGTTCGGGAGTCGTGTTCGCGATCTTGACGATCACGTCACCGGTGGCGCTGTCGCGGACCGCCGAGACGGCGAAGACCTCCGCGGCCGAGCGCACGTCCTCGACGTCGTGGAGCAGTTGGCCGTCGCGGTAGCAGCGGAAACGCCGGCCCTCCACCTCGACCCGCAGGTCGTACCACCGCCCCGTCTCGACCGGCACGTCCATGGGATCGGTGAGGTCGTGCTCGACGCCGTCGTCCACGCGCTGGAGTCGGGTGAAGCGGTTCTGCCAGCCGCCGACCGTCCACTGGTACCAGTCGCCGGGCGAGGTCGCGGCGAAGCCGATGACGAAGCCCTCGCCGCCGTCCGTCTTCCTGGCCCGCACGGAGAAGGCGTACGACGGGCCGTCCACCGCGTCGGCCAGCAGCAGCCTGGAGCCCTCCCCGCTTGCCGTCAGCCGGACGTGGCCCTCGCCGCCCGGCTCACAGGTGCCGGACTCGGCGTGCCAGTCGGCGAAGTCGGGCGTGGCGGGCGAGGAGTCGATGCGTACGTCGGTGAACTCGGCGCCGGTGTCGGCACTGGTGCCGATCAGGACGCCGTGGCGGCCGCCGTCCGGGAGGGGCGGAGCCTCGGGGGCTCCGGTCACCGTGACGGGCAGAGCGGTGTCGCCGGAGTTCACCGAGTGCATCTGCTGGACGTGGTAGTTGAGGGTGGGCCAGACGTCGGTGTTGTCGAAGTAGATCAGGTCGGGCGACCACTGGACGTGGTCGCGTTTGGCGAGCAGCGGGGCATAGGAGGCCAGGCGTACGACGTCGCCGTTGCGCTCCATGGCGATCATGTAGGCGGCCTCCGCCAGGGCGCTGCGGCCGTTGTTGCGCCAGCTGCCGTACTCCCCTATGTAGAGGTGCGGGCCCTCGCGGTCCATCGTCTCGAAGCGGCGGGTGTTCTCCAGGAACCAGCGGGGCGATTTGTAGGAGTGCTCGTCGACGATGGGGACGCGCTTCTCGCGGGCGAATGCCCAGCCCTTCTCCCAGTCCTCGCCCGCCGGGAAGGGGCCGACGGTGCCGATGACCGTGATCTCGGGGTGGTGTTCGCGCAG
This sequence comes from Streptomyces sp. NPDC019531, assembly GCF_044903305.1. NCBI lineage: Bacteria > Bacillati > Actinomycetota > Actinomycetes > Kitasatosporales > Streptomycetaceae > Streptomyces > Streptomyces sp. NPDC019531. The sequence goes on from NZ_JBJDQL010000055.1 coordinate 16,118, forward strand.
GGCGTCGTGGATGCGGGTGAAGCGGTCGCGGAAGGTGTCGCTGATGACGTCCTCGTTGCCGACGCCGAGGTACTCGAGGCCGAACGGCTCCGGATGTCCGGCGGCGGCGCGCACGGCACCCCAGCGGGAGTCGGCGGGGCCGTTGGCCCACTCCACCAGTGCCAGCACCTCTTCGACGTAGGCCTGCATCTCCTCCTCGGGGATGCCGACCTGGCCGGTCACGGGCGTGTTCTGGCAGCAGACTCCGGCGGGTACGACGGGCAGGGGCTTGGCTCCGATGTCCTCGCAGAACTGGAAGTACTCGAAGTAGCCCAGGCCCATCGACTGGTGGTAGCCCCACAGGTTGGACATCTGCCGACGGGCCGGCAGCGGACCGACGGTGTCGGGCCAGCGGTACATGTTGGACAGGCCGAGACCGTGTGCCACGCAGCCGCCGGGGAAGCGCACGAACTTCGGCTTCAGGTCCGCGATCGCCTGGGCGAGATCGGCGCGCAGGCCGCCGGGCCTGCCGCGGAAGGTGGCCTGGGGGAAGAGCGAGACCAGGTCCAGGTGGACGGTGCCGGTCCCGGTGGCCGTGACGGTGAACCGGGCGTCCGGGGCGGTCGCCTCGCAGGTGATCACCGCCGCGTACCGTTCCCAGGATCCGTTCAACGGCCCGAGCTCCGCCTGGCCGTACACCCGGCTGCCGTCCCGGCTCTCGATCCGCGCCACGAGACGGTCCGCGCTCCCGTCGGCCAGGCGCGCGTAGAGGCTGACGTCGTACGTCTCCCCCGCCCGGACGGCGATCCCGTCGAAGCCCTCGTTGCGCAGCCCCGCGCCGAGGCCGGTCGTACCGGTGGCGGTGGTGCTCAGCACCGCGTGGTGCGGGTTGGCCGGATGCAGCGGCACGATCGTGGCGACGGTGAGCGATCCGGCGGCGCCGTCCCGCTCCAGCAGTTCCCACGCGGTCAGGGCGTGCCATTCGGGCCGGTCGGCCGGGCTGTACTCGAAGGACCGGTTCTGCACGAGTTCGGCGTACAGGCCGCCGTCCGCGGCGTGGCTGAGGTCCTCGAAGAACACCCCGAACAGATCGGGCGAGATGGCGGTGCCCGGTGCCCGCGTGTCCACCTCGATGACCGTTTCGGCGGGGCGATCGGATTCAACCATGATCATCGTCTCCTTCAGCCGGCGAGGGTCACGGGGGCCTGCACCGTGAGGAACGAGTGGGGCGGCAGCGTCAGGTTCCAGCCGCGTTCGGTGACGGTCACGCCGTCGAAGGGGCGCGGGGCAACCGCCGTCGGCGCCTCGGGGGTGTTGTGGTCCTGGAGCTTGTCGGCCGTCAGCAGACGGGCGGTCGGCTCACCGACCAGGGCGCCGCGCAGGTCGAGCGTCATCTCGGCCGGTTCCTCGGCATCCAGGTTGGACAGCGAGATCAGAAGGTTGCCGTCCTTGACGCTGGCCGAGGCGGACACGGTCTCCAACTCCGCATCCCCCACGGTGCGTCGCGCGTCGGCCGTCCTCAGATGCACGGCGAGCGAGGTGGCGTCCTGATGCCCCTTGTTCATCTCGAACACGTGGTAGGTCGGGGTCAGCACCAGCGCGTCGCCGTCGGTGAGGACCATCGCCTGCAGGACGTTGACGGTCTGGGCGATGTTGGCCATGTACAGACGTGCGGCGTGCTTGTGGAAGATGTCGAAGTGGGTGGAGGCGACGAGCGCGTCGCGCAGGCTGTTCTGCTGGAACAGGAATCCGGGGTTGGTGCCCGGCTCGACGTCCCACCAGGTGCCCCACTCGTCCAGGACCAGACCGACCGTCCGCCCGCGGTCGTAGATGTCCATGACGGTGGAGTGGCCGGTGAGGATGTGGTCGGCCTTCCGGGCGGAGAGCATCGTCCGGTAGTAGTCGTCCGTGTCGAAGTCGGTGGCGCTGCCCTTCGCCTCCCAGGTGCCGGCCATCGTGTAGTAGTGGAAGGACAGGCCCTGGAAGAAGTTCTTCGGGGTGGACTCGCAGCCGAAGCAGCTGATCTGCTGCATCAGCGTCTCGGTCCACTTGTAGTCGGCGTCCGAGGCGCCCGAGGCGATGCGGTACAGCTTGTTGTCGCCGTGGTCGCGGCAGTACGTGGCGTACTGCCGGGCCAGGTCGGCGGAGTACTCGGCGCGCATGTTGCCGCCGCAGCCCCAGGTCTCGTTGCCGATACCCCAGAACTTCACCTTCCACGGTTCCTCGCGACCGTTCTCCTTGCGCAGCCGCACCATCGGGCTGTCGCCGTCACGGGTGAGGTACTCGACCCACTCGCTCATCTCCTGGACGGTGCCGGAGCCGACGTTGCCGCTGATGTACGGCTCGGCGCCGAGCAGTTCGCACAGGGCCATGAACTCGTGGGTGCCGAAGTGGTTGTTCTCCTCCACGTTGCCCCAGTGGGTGTTGACCATCCGGGGGCGCTGGTCGCGGGGGCCGATGCCGTCCCGCCAGTGGTACTCGTCGGCGAAGCAACCGCCCGGCCAGCGCAGGTTGGGGATGTTCAGGGCGCGCAGGGCCTCGACGATGTCGAGTCGGATGCCTCCCTCGTTGGGGATGGGCGAGTCCTCCCCGACCCAGAAGCCGTCGTAGATGCAGCGGCCGAGGTGTTCGGCGAAGTGGCCGTAGAGATGGCGGCTGATGGTGGGGCCCTCGATGTCGAGGTTGATGACCGCGGTGGCTGTGGACATGGGTGTACTCCAATGCGGGGTGGTGGGTGTTGTTGTGCGATCCGGGGTCGGCACGGGTGTTGTGCGATCCGGGGTCGGCACGCGTGTTGTGCGGTCCGGGGTCGGCACGGGTGTTGTGCGATCCGGGGTCGGCACGGGTGTGCCGGCGCCGACCGGACCAGGAGGGGGCCGTCAGTCGCTCGTCGGATGAGGTGGGTGTGTCCGGCGAACCGGTTCGGCTCCGCCGAGGGAAGAGGACCCGGCTGACGTGGGTGCGGGAAGGGGGGAGCCCGGTGCGGGACTGATGCGGGATGAGATCGGGGAGTGGCCCGGGCGTCAGGGGCGTCAGGGGCGTAAGGGGAGATGCCCTCTCGCCGGACGGCCGAGGGCGGCCCTCACCATGGGGCCAGGGAGCCGTCGGCGTTGCGCCACACGGGGTTGCGCCACCGGTGTCCGCGTTCGGCGGCCGCCCGGACCGCGTCCTCGTCGATCGTGATGCCCAGGCCGGGTCCGGTCAGCCGGGAGATGTAGCCGTCCTGGGCCGTGAAGGGCGAGGTGTCGAGGAGGTAGTCCAGCAACCCGCCGCTGTCGCCGTACCCGATACCGAGCGACTGTTCCTGGATGAGGAAGTTGGGTGTCGCGAAGTCGATCTGGAGGCTCGCGGCCAGGGCGATGGGGCCGAGCGGGCAGTGCGGGGCGACCAGGACGTCGTACGTCTCCGCCATGGCCGCGATCCGCCGGGTCTCGGAGATGCCGCCGGCGTGGCTGACGTCCGGCTGGGCCACGGCGATGCCGTCGGACATCACGGAGCGGAAGTCCCAGCGGGAGTAGAGCCGTTCGCCGGTGGCGATGGGGATCGAGGTGGATCGCACGACCGCGCCGAGGTCCGCGGAGTACTCCGGCAGGACCGGTTCCTCCACGAACATCGGCAGCAGCGGTTCGAGGAGGGGGAGCACCCGGCGGGACATCGCCCCGCTGAAGCGCCCGTGGAAGTCGAGGGCCACGTCGCACTCCGGCCCGACGGCCTCGCGTACCGCGGTGACTCGCGCCACGATGGCGTCGATCGCGGCCGGTGTGGCGAGCGGCTCCAACTGGCCGCAGGGGTTCATCTTGACGGCGGTCAGCCCCTTCGCGACCTGCTCGGCCGCCGAATCGGCCAGCTCCTCGGGCGTCTCCCCGCCGACCCAGCCGTAGATGCGCACCCGGTCGCGTACGTGCCCGCCGAGCAGCGCGTGGACGGGTACGCCGAGCGCCTTGCCCGTGATGTCCCACAGTGCCTGGTCGATGCCGGCCAGGGCGCTGTTGAGGACGGGGCCGCCGCGGTAGAAGCCGCCCTTGGCGATGAGCTGCCAGTGCTCCTCGATGCGGGTGGGGTCCTGGCCCATCAGGTGGTCGAAGGTCTCCTCGACGCACTGGGCGACCGTCCGGGCTCTGCCCTCGACGATGGGTTCGCCCCAGCCGCTGATGCCCTCGTCGGTGTCGACACGCAGGAAGAGCCAGCGTGGTTCGACGAGGAAGAGTTCGTATCCGGTGATCTTCACGAAGGGGTCTCCGGGTTCTGCGGCGCGCGGCTCGGCGGCCGGTCTGCGGTGCGGGTGAAGGGGGACGGAGATTGCGGGGGTCTGCGGGTGAAGGGGGCTCAGAGGGTGGGGAGTCTGCGGGGGACGCGGGGCTCAGAGGGCGGGAGTCTGCGGGGGACGCGGGGCTCAGAGGGCGGGGAGTCTGCGGATGATGGGCTGGTCCGGCCGGCGGAGCGCTGCGGTGTCAGTCCTGGGCGCTGATGCTGCGGCCGCCGTCCACGGCCAGGCTCTGGCCGGTGACGAAGGCGGCGTCGTCGGAGGCGAGGTAGGCCACCGCGGCGGCGACGTCCTCCGGTGTTCCGAGCCGCCCGGCCGGGGCCCGGGAGGCGGACTTGGCCAGGTAGTCCGGCGAGGCGACCGCCCAAGGGGGGGTGAACACGGAGCCGGGCAGGACGGCGTTGAACCTGACCTGTCCGCCGTACTCGACGGCGAGCTGACGCACCAGGCCGCCGATGCCGGCCTTGGCCGCGGCGTAGGCGGGGAAACCGCGGAAGCCCAGCACCGCGTGGACGGACGAGGTGACCACCACCGCGCCCCCGGTTTCCCGGAGGTGGGGCAACGCGGCTCGGACCCCGTAGAACACCGAGTCGAGGCAGAGCGTCAGCTGGCCGTGCCAGGCGGCGTCGTCCAGCTCGTGCACAGCCGCGGGCAGATTCCGGCCGGCGTTGAGATGCAGGACGTCGAGCCGGCCGGTCCAGGACACGGCCTCCTTGACGACCTCGTCCCACTCGCCGGGTGAGGTGACATCCAGGCGGTGGTCCCGGGCCCGTCCTCCGCCGCCGCGGATCTCCTCGGCGACGCGGTGCGCGCCCTCGCCGTCGACGTCCGTGACCAGTACGGAGGCTCCCTCCGCGGCCAGCCGGTGCGCGGTGGCCGCTCCGATCCCGGAGGCCGCGGCGGTGAGCAGCGCCGTGCGGCCGGCGAAACGGGTCAGTCCCCCGGCCGTCCCCCCGGCCGTCATGGTGTCGCTCCGGGTGCGCTCGTGGAGCCGCGCGCCACCAGGCGAGGCTCTGTGGGTACGACGATGTCTCCCGTCGGGGCACCCTGGACGGCGGCGACCAGGGCGTCCACGGCCGCGGTCCCCAGCTCGTACAGGGGCATGGCCACGGTCGTCAGCGGTGGCCAGAGGTGACCGGCGATGGGCAGGTCGTCGTTGCCGATCACGGACACGTCCTCGGGGATGCGCAGGCCCAGCGACCGGATGGCCCCCATGGCGCCGATCGCCTGGGCGAGCGAACTGGTGTAGAGCGCGGTGACGGGGGGCGGGGCCCCCGGCGTGCCGCCCAGCAGCTCAAGGGCCGCGCAGACGCCACCCTCCTCGGTGAAGTCCCCGGACGCGACCGGTGCGGCTTGCAGCCCCAGTTCGTCGGCGTGCCGCAAAAACGCGTCCTTGCGGGCGTCGCTGGGGGCTATGCCGGCCGGGCCCGCGATGTGGCCGATCGCCCGGTGGCCGAGGCCGTGGAGGTGGTCGAGGGCGGTGACGCTGGAGCGGGCCACGTCCATGGTGACGTTCCGGCCGGAGCCCTCGACCGGCCGGTTGAGGAAGACATGCGGCACGGAACTGCTGCGCAGCGTGTCCACCAGGGGGTGGCCGGGGCGTGCCGAGGCCATGAGCAGTCCGTCGACCCGGCCGTCCTGCACCAGGTCGTTGAAGGAGTCGTCGGCCTGCTGCCCGTCGAAGTCCTCGGCCAGGAGGGAGAGGTAGCCCAGCTCACGGGCCCGCTGGTAGGCGCCGCGCGCGATGGTGACGTAGGTGGGGTTGGCCAGGGCGGGCACCAGCAGGGCGAGAGCGTGGGTGCGGGAGCCGGCCAGCGCCCGCGCCCCGGCATGGGGGCGGTAGCCCAGTGCCTGCGCCACTTCGTGGACCCGCTGCCGGGTCTCCTCCCGGACGGACAGGTCACGGCCGTTGAGCACCTTGGAGACAGTGGCCTTGGAGACGCCGGCCGCATGGGCGACGTCCACCAGCCTGGCCCGGACCGGTTGTCCGAGGGCGGGGGGATCCGACATCTCCAGCGCTCCCTTCCGAGGTTCAACATGCGAATCGTTCGACTGGTCGAACGTTGTTCAATCCCTTGACACTTAACGTCGCCGCAACTTAACGTTCGCCGCAGTTCGAGTCAACCGGTTTCCCTGGGCCAGTTTCCGTGACGAACCACAATGAAACCCAGGAAACCGACTATCGCGAAACCAAGCTGACATGTCGGTACAGACTGAAGTTGGGTGACGTGTGCAGTGAAGTGCTCCGGAAGACTCCTGGCGGTGGGAACACCACCGGCAGGTACCTCCGTGGATCTCCGTGGATCCCCGATGCGGGTGACACCGTGCTTACCGGCATGCGGTACAGCCGGACCGCATCCATCGACCCTTGTCCCGCACGACGATTCCGGCCGCCAGGACTTGTCAACGGTCCAGCAGAACCTCACGACGGTTCCCTGCTCGGCTTCCTGACCATGTGACAGCCCGTCCGTCCACGCTGTACGTCGGCACGGCCTGCCGTGCCGTGCCCGAGGCACGGCGGCTACCACGCCTGGCGTCCTCCCCTGACTCGCCGCCAGTCCCGGCACCGGGCGCGGCGCCGAGGCTCCCGGCGACGCACGCACCGCACTTGGGCACGCCCGGATGCCTGCCCGAGAAACCCTCGCGGCGCCCCCGCATCCTGCCTCGCGGTCCGCACCCTGCCCCGCGGTCCGCACCCTTCCTCTTCCCGCCCTCTTCCTGCCAAGACACCCCGTACGAAAGGCTGACAAAGATGTCCTTCCCCGACACGGCCCCCTTCGGCAGGCGCCGTTTCCTCGCCGCCTCAGCAGGTGCCGCGCTGGCGGCCACCGCGCTCCCCGGCTGTGCCGCCTCCGTCGACGACGACACGAACTCCGGCGGCGGCGACAAGACGCTCACGATCCTTTCCGGCCAGAACGAGATGGACGCGAAGACCATCAAGGCCGCGGAAGCGGCACTGGGCGTCAAGGTCCGGCTGATCGAGTCCGACCCCACCAAGCTCAACGCCATGCTGGCCGCCAAGAACCCGCCGGACCTGGTGCGCGCGCAGGGTGCGACGGAAACTCCGTTCTACGCCGCGCGCGGTGTGATGGCCGACCTGGACCCCTACTTCGCCAAGAGCGAGGTCCTCAAGGTCTCCGACCTCGACCCGGTCAACGACGTGTGGCGCTTCGACGGGGAGAAGCAGGGCACCGGCCCCCGCTACGGCATGACCAAGGACTACTCGCAGGACTCGATGTTCTGGTACCGCACCGACATGTTCGAGGCGGCCAAGCTCGACCTGCCCAGCGACACCGATCCGCTCTCCTGCGACGAGTGGCTGGACCTCGGCAAGCGGCTGGTCAAGCGCCGGCTCGGCAAGGTCAAGGTGTACGGGCTGAACATCCAGGCGCTGGGCAGCGTCTTCCTGCCGATGATGGGTATGACCGCTTCCGCCGGGGGGCGCGTGTTCGCCGAGGACCTGGCCTCGGTGGACTTTTCCTCCCCCGAGGCGCTCAAGGCGCTGCAGTGGTACATGGAGTACGCCCGGGCCGACATAGGCCCCAACGTGGTCAACCCGAACCCGGACGGCTGGGACTGGCCCACCTACCAGGCGGGCCGCATGGCGATGGCCGGCGACGGCTACTGGTTCGGCGGGTCGATCGGCGCCGAGGCGAAGGTGGCCGCGGTGTCCCGGTTCGCGCCCGCCCCCCAGCTCGGCAGCACCCGCGTCAGCCCCTGCTTCAGCGCCTCCGGTTACTGGATCCCGAAGGACGCCAAGAACAAGGACCTGGCGTGGAAGTTCTTCGAGTGGTACTTCGGCGGCCAGCCGGCCACGGACCGGGCGTCCAGCGGCTGGGGCATCCCGACACTGAAGTCGCTGCGCCCGAAGATGCCCCAGAGCACAGCGTTCCAGAAGCAGGCGTTCCAGGTGCAGGAGCAGGAGCTGGCGCACTTCTCGGTCCTGACCTGCTCCCCGTACGCCCTGACCACCTCTCTGGACGCGGTCATCAACAAGGTGCTGCCGGGTGCGATCAAGTCGGGCACCTCCGCGGGCAAGGTCGCCGATCAGCTCAACTCGGGCATGAACGAACTGCTCGCCAAGGGCAAGGCGGCCCTGCAGTGAGCCTTCGTCAGGACACCGGGGCGCCGGCCTCGGCCGGCGCCCCGGTGTCGGAACCGGCTCCCGGCCCCCGGCCGGTGCGGACGCGCCGCACCCGTTCGGTGCGCACACGCCGGTCTCTCGCCTTCTACGTCTTCGCCGGCCCCTGGCTGGTGGGCTTTCTGGCGCTCACGGCCTACCCGCTGGGGTACGCGCTGTGGCTGAGTTTCACCGACTCCGACGGGCTCTCCCCCCACACCCACTTCGTGGGCATGGCCAACTACACCGAGGCCCTCTCCGATCCCGACGTTCTCGCCTCGCTGGCCCGTACCGGCGTGTTCACCCTCATCACGGTGCCGTTGACGATCGTCGCCGGGCTTCTCATGGCCGTGCTGCTCAACCAGCCGATCAGGGCCCGCGGCCTGTTCCGCACCCTGCTCTACCTGCCCGCGGTGGTGCCGCCGGTCGGCGCCGCGCTCACCTTCAAGCTCATCTTCGACCGGGACTCCGGAGCCGCCAACGGCCTGCTGGACACCTTCGGCAAGAACGGTGTCAGCTGGCTGTCGGACCCCTACGCCCGATGGGTGCTGATCATCCTCACGCTGTGGGCCGTCGGAAACGTCATGATCATCTCGCTCGCGGGGCTCCAGGACATACCCAGGGAACTGCTCGAAGCGGCCCGGATGGACGGGGCCAATGCCTGGCAGTCCTTCACCCGGATCACCGTGCCGCTGCTCTCCCCGGTGCTCTTCTTCCAGGTTGTCACCGGCATCATCGCCGCGCTGCAGAGCTTCATGCCCCTGCTGATCGCACTGGACCCCACCCCGAAGGGCGTTACGGCGGTGCCCGAGAGCAACTACTTCTACATGATCAACGTGTTCGCCCAGTACTTCTCCAACGGCCGGTACGGCTACGCGTCGGCCCTGCTGTGGATCCTGTTCCTCTGCGTCCTCGCGATCACCTTCCTCGTCTTCAGGCTGAGCAGGGGCGTGGTCTTCTACTCCACGGCCCCGGAAACACCGGCCGAGTCCAAGCCGCGCACGATCGGAGGCGGCCGATGACCCTGGCCAAGCGCAACGCCGTCTACATGATTCTGATCGCGCTCGTCGTCCTCATGCTCAGCCCCTTCGGCTGGCTGTTCGTCACCGCTCTCAAGAACCCCGACGAACTCGCTGTCATGCCGATCCACTGGTGGCCTCACGACCCAAACCTCGGCAACTTCCAGCAGGCGTTGAACTTCTTCCCCTACCTCGCCTACGCCCGCAACTCCTTGACGATCGCCACCATCTACTCGGTGCTCATCACCCTCGCCTCGGCCTGGGCCGGCTACGGCTTCGCGCGCCTCGAAGCACCCGGGAAACGCGCCATCTTCGGCCTGTTGATGTCGACGATGATGATGCCGACCATCATCACCTTCATCCCCACCTACCTGATCTTCGCCAAGCTCCACCTCGTCAACACCTACATCCCCTGGGTGCTGTGGGGCCTGTGCGGAGCCCCGTACCTGGTCTTCCTCTTCCGGCAGTTCTTCACCAACATGCCGAAGGAACTGGAGGAGGCGGCGATCGTCGACGGCTGCGGACACATCCGCATCTTCTGGCGCATCTTCCTGCCCCAGTCCTGGCCGGTCATCGCCACCAGCATGATCCTGTCCTTCTCGTGGGCCTGGGGCGACTACATCGGCCCCTCCATGCTGCTGGACAGCGACCGCACCACGCTGGCGGTGAGGATCGCCAACGGCTACACCAACGTGCACGGCGGCCATTACAACAACCTCGTCGCCGCGGGTGCCGTGATGTACGTCGTTCCCGTGCTCATCCTCTTCCTGATCATGCAGCGCGGCTTCGTCACCAGCGTCAGCACCTCGGGGCTGAAGTGACCGGGCGTCCGGAGCTCACCCCGCAGTTGCGGCGTACCCGGGTCATGGCGATCCTCCGGTCGGCCGACGGCTCGGGACTGCCCGCGGTGGCCCGGGCGCTGGCGGCGGGCGGGATCACCTGCCTGGAGGTCACCCTCACCACGCACGGGGCGCTCGACGCCCTGGCCCGGATCCGCGACGATCTCGGTCCCGACGTGGCGGTCGGCGCCGGCACCGTCCTGACCGTCCGTCAGGCCCGGGACGCGCTGTCCGCCGGAGCCGAGTTCCTGGTGGCCCCCAACGTGGACACCGACGTCATCGCCGGCGCCGCGCGCGGCGGCACCCCCTGTTACCCGGGCGCCTGGACGCCCACCGAGGTGTGCGCCGCCTGGCAGGCGGGCGCCTCGGCCGTCAAGCTCTTCCCGGCGGGCACCGGCGGCCCCGAGCACCTGCGGCACCTGCGGGCGCCCCTGCCGCACATCCCGCTCATCGCGGTCGGGGGAGTCGGCCTGACCGAGGCACGCGCCTTCGTCGACGCGGGCGCCTGTGCCGTGGGCGTCGGTTCCCCGCTGCTGCGCGGAGCGGACCGTGATCCGGCCCCGAAGACCCTGGACCTTCTCACCGAAAGGGGGCACGCCTTGTTGGAAGCGGTCGGACCCGCCGCCGAGAACGACGAGGCAGGCTCATGACCGACGGCCCGACGCCTCCGTATCCGATGACCGACGGCCCGACGCCTCCGTACTTCGTGACCGACGGCCCGACACCCCCGTATCTCGTGACGGTCGGCGATGTCCTTGCGGTTCTGGCCGCGCCGGAGCCCGGCTCGCTCACCCGGGGCGCGACCCTGCGCCTCGGGATCGCCGGAGCCGAGGCGAACGTCGCCATCGGGGTCAGCCGGCTCGGCGGATCCGCGGCCTGGATCGGCCGCGTCAGCGACGACGAACTCGGCGAACTCATCCTCCGCGAGCTGCGCGCGGAAGGAGTCACCACCGTCGCCGCCCGCGACCTGGCCCCCACCTCCCTCCTGCTGAAGCAGCAGCGCACCTCCACACACGTACGCACGCGCTACTACCGCAACCAGACCGCGGGCTCCCGGCTGTGCCCGCAGGACATCCCCGAGGACCTCGTGGCCGGGGCGGCGGTCCTGCACATCACCGGGATCACCCCGGCCCTGGGAGACGCACCCGCCCAGGCCGTCCGCAGGGCGGTGGAGATCGCCTCCGGCGCGGGGGTACGCATCTCACTGGACGTCAACTTCCGCTCGCTGCTGTGGGACGAGGACACGGCCAGGACCACCCTGCTGCCCCTGGTCCGCGAGGCCGACCTCGTGTTCGCGGGAGCCTACGAAGCCCGGCTGATGGTCCCCGAAGGCCCCGGACGAGACGATCCGGGCCAACTCGCCAAGAGCATCTGCGCCCTCGGGCCCGGCGGCGCGGTGATCAAACTGGGTGAAGCGGGGGCCCTGGCCCTTCTCGACGGCGAGGAGTACCGGCAGCCCGCCGTACCCGTGCGCGTCCACGACACGGTGGGCGCCGGAGACGCGTTCGCCGCCGGCTACCTGGCCGAGCTGCTCGCCGGCGAACCGCCCGAGCGGCGGCTGAGAACGGCTGCCCTCCTCGGTGCCTTCGCGGTCGGTACGACCGGTGACTGGGAGGGCCTGCCCCGGCGGGCCGAGCTGGCGCTGCTGGACCATCACGATGACAACGTTCGCTGAACACACGCGTTCACGCCCTTCCAGGGCTCCTCGGAAACCACCCCCTCAACAGCCTCATGTGCCACCTCCCACCATGCCCAACCCCCTCAAGGACACCCCCCATGCCGACACCCGTCACCTCCGCCGACGGTCTCCTCGTCCTCACGGGCTCCTACACGCCGGACTCCGGTGGTGAGGGCGCCGGGCTCGCCGCCGTCCGACTCGTTCCGGAGACCGGCACCCTGAGGCCCGATCCGCGCCTGCCGCCCGTGCCCGTCACCGGTGCCTCGTACCTGGCGGCGCATCCGTCGTTGCCCGTCGTCTACAGCACCAACGAGACCGACCCCGGGGCCGTTTGCGCTGTTGTGCTGCGGCGGAGCGACGAGACGCTGACCCCGCTCGGGGATCCGGTCGGCACCGGTGGCGCCAACCCCTGCCATCTCACCGTCCACCCCGACGGGCGCTGGCTGCTGACGGCCAACTACGGCAGCGACACCGCACCGGGCAGCGTGGCGGTGCACCGGCTGGGCCCGGACGGGCGGGTGGACGAACTGACCGACGTCGCCGTCCACGACGGGACGGGCCCCGTCCGCGGGCGGCAGGACGGGAGCCACGCCCACCAGGTGGTGCTCTCCCCGGACGGCCGCTTCGTCCTGGCCACCGACCTCGGAGCGGACGCCGTCTTCGTCCACCGCCTCGACACCCGGACGGGCCTTCTGCGGCAGATCGCGGTCAACCGGCTGCGGCCGGGATCCGGTCCCCGCCACCTGGCGTTCGCACCCGACGGCACACGGGTCTGGAGCGCGGACGAACTCTCCTCGACACTCACCTGCCACCGGTACGACCCCTCCACCGGCACCTTGACGGAGGTCTCCCGCGTTCCCGCCACGACGGCCCGGGACATCGCGAACCAGCCCGGCGGGATCGTCGCCTCGCCCTGCGGGCGCTATGTGTGGGTCACCAACCGCGGTGCCGACACCGTGGCGGCCTTCCGGGCGAGCGGCACGACGCTCCAGCCGATCGGGGAGGTGCCCAGCGGCGGTTCCTGGCCCCGTGGCCTCACACCGGCCGCCGACCACCTGCTCGTGGCCAACCAGAACAGCGGCACCCTCACCGCACTACGCGTCCTGCCCGACGGAGCGCTCGGCGGCCCCGGCCTGGCAGCACGCGTTCCCTCGGTCGTCTGCGCCCTCGCCCTCTGACAGAGCGGTCACCGGGGCGGTCCCGGCGGTCCCCGCATCCGGACGAAACAGACGAGAGGAACGAACAGTCATGCAAGCACTGCCCCGCACAGCGGTACGCCTCCTTCCCGGGCCGTTCCTGGACGCGCAGGCCACCGCCCTGGACTACCTGCTGTCTCTCGACGCCGACCGGCTCCTCGCACCGCTGCGGCGCGAGGCCGGGCTACCGCCCGTCGCCGAGTCCTACGGCAACTGGGAGAGCTCCGGTCTCGACGGCCACACCGTCGGGCACGCGCTGTCGGGTGCCGCGCTCATGAGCGCGGCCACGGACGATCCCCGGCCCAGGGCCATGGTCGAGCGTCTGGTCCAGGGCATCGTCGAATGCCAGGACGCCCTGGGCACCGGCTACGTCGGGGGCATCCCGGACGGCGTGCGGCTGTGGCAGCGGGTGGCCGCGGGGCAGGTGGAGCGGGACTCGTTCGAGCTCGGTGGCGCCTGGGTGCCGTGGTACAACCTGCACAAGCTCTTCGCCGGCCTGCTGGATGCCCACCGGTACACCGGCTCGGACCTCGCCCTGGCCGCCGTCCGACGGCTGGCCGACTGGTGGGACCAGGCAGCGGCGCGGATGGACGACGACACCCACGAAGCCATGCTCCGCACGGAGTTCGGTGGAATGTGCGAGGCGCTGGCAGACCTCGCCGCCGTCACCGGCACCGACCGGTACGCCGCCCTGGCACGGCGATTCCTCGACCAGTCCCTGCTCGGCCCGCTGCGCGAGCACCGTGACGTCCTCGACGGGATGCACGCCAACACCCAGATCGCCAAGGCCGTCGGTTACCAGCGGCTCGGTGAAGTCGCCGACGATCGGGATCTTCGGGACGCCGCCCGGTTCTTCTGGGAGACCATGACCCGGCACCGGACGTTCTCCTTCGGCGGCAACTCGGTGCGCGAACACCTGCACCCCCGCGACGACTTCAGCCCCGCGCTCCAGTCTCCTGAGGGCCCCGAGACCTGCAACACCTACAACATGCTCAAACTGAGCCGCGAGCTGTTCCTCGAACGGCCGGACGCCGAGGTTCTCGACCACTACGAGCGCGCGACGGTCAACCACATCCTCTCGTCCTTGCATCCGAAGGGCGGTCTGGTCTATTTCACGCCCGTGCGACCGGGCCACTACCGGGTGCTGTCGACGCCCCAGAACTGCTTCTGGTGCTGCGTCGGCACCGGCCTTGAGAACCACGCGAAGTACGGCGAGCTCCTGTACACGACCGAGGGCGGCGACCTGTTCGTCAACCTCTTCGTCGCCTCCCGGCTCAGCTGGCCCGAACGGAACCTGGTGCTGGAGCAGACCGGGACGGCCCCGTACGACGACGAGGTGAGACTCCTGGTGCGGGGCGCCCCCGACACCCCGGTGGCGATCCACGTCCGTGTCCCAGGCTGGCACGAGGGGGTGCCGCAGGTCCGTGTCAACGGCGCACCCCTGGACGAGGGCGGGCCGGTACGGCTCATCACGCGCGGAGAAGGCGGGCAACCCCTGGCCTACGTACGGCTCGAACAGCGCTGGCAGGAAGGGGACGAGATCACCGTGCGTCTTCGCCCCGGTGTCAGCGCCGAGCTGCTCCCCGACGGCTCACCGTGGGTGTCGTTCCGCTTCGGGCCCACCGTCCTCGCGGCCGAGGGCGATCGCGGCGACCTGGTCGGACTCTTCGCCGACGACTCCAGGATGGGCCATGTCGCCGACGGCCCGCTGCGTCCCCTGGAGCACCTGCCCGTCGTGCTCGCCCGGTCCACCGCCGATCTCGCGGCCGGCGTGCGCCGACTCACCCCGGACCGGCTGGAGTTCGCCCTGGATGACGTGGACACGCGAGCGGGTGAGTCCGTCGTTCTCGTCCCGTTCGCGGGCATCCACGAATCCCGCTACGTCCTTTACTTCCCGGTGGCGGAACCGGGCCGGCTCCAGGAGCGGCGGGCGGAACTGCGCGCGGCCGACGAGGCGACACTCGCGCTGCGCGACCGGACCGTCGACGCGGTCGCCGCTGGTGAGCAACAGCCCGAGAGCGACCACGGGTTCGAGGGGTGGAACACATCGTCGGGTCTCACCGACGGGCTGAGGTGGCGGGCGGCCACCGGATGGTGGTCCTACCGCCTCACGGACCAGGACGGCACCGCCACCGGCCTGCAAGTGACCCATCTCCCGGGCGAGGACGCCGGACCGACCCGCGTGCTGGTCGGCGGACAGGTGCTCGGCACGCTCACGCCCTCACCGGAGTCCGGGGACGGGGAGGTTTCTCAGGTGATCGCACTCGGGGCGGACCGTCCTGCCGGGCCCGTGGAGGTTAGGTTCGAGCCCGCCGGCCCGACAAGCACCGTCCGGCTGCGCGAAGTCCGGCTGGTGCGCTGACAGGATGCCTGACCACCAGCCCAACTCGCTTGCGAAGCTGGTGACGACGGAGTTTTGCCGAACGGATCGGTCACACCCTGACCAGCGTCGGCCGGCGCATGTGGCCCCACCTTCCCTTGGACAGGCGTCCACGGGAAGCGCGTCCGCGTCACGATGCCTCCCCGCTGTCGACCTGCTCGGCGGCCGGGCGTGCCACGCCGGGCGGCGTGGTCCTCCCCACGGTCATACGGTTGAGCGCGACAGCCAGGTCCGGGGCTTCGCCGAGCACGAGCGCGGCGGCGCCGAGCGCGCCCACCCGGGCCCCGAGCCCCAGTTCGGCCGGGACCACGTCCACGTCGCGGACCAGTGACAGCGCGTAACGGCGGATCGCCGCCCTCATGGGCTCCAGCAGCACATCCCCGGCCAGGGCCAACTCGCCGCCCACCACGATGAGTTCGGGGTTGAGCAGGTTGCACAGGTTGGCAAGCACCCGGCCGACCACGGCGCCGACGTCGGAGAAGACGCCCTCCCCGGCCCGGTCGCCGGCCGCGGTGCGCCGGAGTATCTCGTCCAGTCCGGTGCCCTCTCCGAAGGCGGGCCGCAGCGCGGTGAGCACGGCCGGAATGCCGGCGTGCAGGACCAGGCATCCGCGGTTGCCGCACCGGCATACCGGTCCGTCGAGGTTCACCGACACATGTCCCAGTTCACCCGCAGCTCCGATCGCACCGCGGTGGAGCTGCCCGTCCAGGATCAGACCGGCGGCGATGCCGCTGGACAGCCCGACGTACAGGAGGTTCCGTACGCCGCGCCCGGCCCCCCAGCGTGTCTCGGCGAGGGCCTCCAGACGAGTGTTGTTCTCCACCGCGACGGGTAGACCGAGTGCCCGCTCGAACTCCTGGGCCACGTGGATGTGCGACCAGGGCTGCCCGGGCAGGGACACGCCGACCACCCCGGTGGTGTGGTCGATCGGACCCGGCACGCCGATGCCCGCCCCGATGATCCGGCCGAGCTGCAAAGAGTGTTCGTCCAGGAGATCGCGCAGTATGCCGACGCCGGCGGTGATGCGTTCGGCGGGACCGCACGCGGGGTTCAACGCGACGCCCCGGCTCGCGATCTCCTGCGCGGAGAGATCGTTGAGATGGACCCAGACGCCGTCGAAGGTGTGGTTCATGCCGAACACGGCGGCCGCACGAGGGTCGACCGCGAGGAGGTCCCCGGCCCGCCCGTCGTGGGCTTCGCCGGGCTCCTCGTCGGACTGGACGACCAGGCCGCGGGCCATCAGGTCGTTGACGATCGTCGAGACCGTGGTCCGGGAGATGCCCGCCCGGCGCGCGAGAGCGGCACGGTGCAGGGGGCTGTGGGTCAGCAGGAGGGCGAGCAGCTGCTCCTCGTTGGTGCGGCGCAGGCTGCGTAGAGACCCTCCGGGCTTTTGGCTCATGAAGCGTGAGGATACCGAGTTGTTTCGAAAGTGTGTCAACACTCTTGACGCACATCTCCGTGCGACTGCAAGCTCAGCGCACCTATCCGCCGCATCTGCACGAAAGGTGAAGGCTCTGCCTGCACGCTGCCGGTCGGCAGCGCGGCGCGTCCACAGGGCAGGGCTCTTCCCTCCGGCCACAGGCGGACCCCGTCCCCGCGTTCCGTCAAGGAGTCCCCATGAGCGAACCCCTGTCCCGCCGGTCCACCCTCCAGGCCGCCGGCGTCCTCGCGATGGCCGGTCTGGCCAGCGGCATCGCGGGAACCACTCAGGCCGCCGCGGCGGAGGCCGACAGCACCGGCGACAGAGTGGTCATCCACCCGACCCTTCCGCGGGTGCCCGTCAACAACTCCTTCAGCGTCAAGGTCCGCTCCCTCGGCGGCAGCTGGCAGAGACTCGACGTCTACCTGGCCAAGCTGGCACTCATCGACCCCGTCACCGGCCGCAACGCGGCCCAGAACTCCTCCTGGGCCGCCTTCGACTTCTCCGGCACCGTGGAGGTGGAGGTCACCTACAACCCGGGCAGCGCCGAGAAGTTCCGCGTCCGCCCGGACTCGTACGGCATCAAGCCCGAGGTGCTCGGCAGCACCGCGCGCTTCACCCTGGACCGGCCGCGCAACGTCGTCGTCCAGGTCGACGACAAGATCTTCGACTGTCTGCACCTGCTCGCGAACCCGCTCGAGAAGAACGCGCCGTCCGAGGGCGACAACAACGTCATGTACTTCGGGCCCGGTCTGCACACCCACCCCGACCGGATCCTGAACGTGCCCAGCGGCACCACCGTCTACCTGGCCGCCGGCGCCGTCCTCACCTCCCAGGTGATCTTCGAGAACGTGGAGAACTCCGGGCTGATCGGCCGCGGCGTGCTCTATGACTCTCCCGTCGGCGCGCTTTTCATCCACAAGAGCGAGAACATCCGGATCGACGGAGTCACGATCCTCAACCCCCGGTACGAGAACAGCCGGGTCGCCGAGTGCAAGAACCTCACGATCAAGAACCTGCGTGCCTTCAGCCACCAGGGCTGGGGTGACGGCATCCAGCTCTACTGCTCCACGAACGTCACGATCGACGGCTGTTTCCTGCGTACGTCCGACGACTGCGTCGCCCTCTACACCCACCGCGGGGACTTCTACGGCGACACCCGCAACATCAAGGTCAAGAACTGCTCCCTCTGGGCCGACGTCGCCCACCCGATCAACATCGGCGTGCACGGCAACACCGACAACCCGGAGATGCTGGAGAACCTGACCTTCGAGAACATCGACATCCTCGACCACCGTGAGCCGCAGGTGACCTACCAGGGCGCCATCGCCTTCATGGTCGGCGACAGCAACCTCGTCCGGGACGTCAGGTTCGACAACATCCGGGTGGAGGACTTCCGCTGGGGCCAGCTCATCCACATGCGGGTCGAGTACAACCCGAAGTACAACACCTCGGCCGGCCGCGGCATCGAGAACGTCTACATCAAGGACCTCAGCTACAACGGCAAGAACGCCGACCTCTCCCTGGTCGTGGGCCTCGGCGAGGACCGCCTCGTCAAGGACGTCACCTTCGAGAACCTCCGCGTCAACGGCAGGGTCATCGCCGACAGCACGGGCAAGCCGGGGTGGTTCCTGGCCTCCGACGGCGTGCCCATGTTCGTCAACGAGTACGTGAAGAACCTCCGCTTCCTCACCACCGCGGAGGCTGCCGCCCTGTAACCACCGTCGGTCGGCCCCGACGTCCTCCCGAGGGGACGCCGGGGCCGACCGCACGACCAAGGCGCGCCACCATGACCTGCGGCGCAGGCGACGAGGGATCAGGCTTCCGGGAGGGGGCGGATGCTCGTACCGCATTGATGGCTCCGCCGACGCGGCATCCGCCACCGCCTCGCCCGCAGCGGCATCGAGCCTCCGAACGACAGGGAGGGCCGCGGGGTGGCGCACCCGGGCACCCGGCCTTGGCCGCCGAGTCCTACGCGGGCATCACGCCATGGATGCGGGAGAGAGTGAAGACGCGTTCCGCTGCGCGCGGGTGGCACCAGGCGTCGAGGTAGGGCGGGTCGAGTTCCAGGTCGCTGAGGGTGCGCACGGTCCGGCTGCCCGAGGTGGCGACGTACTCCACCGTGATGGCCGCACCTGTGTCGATGGGCATGGGCGACCTGGCGGACGTCGCCGTACGACAGAGGCGCTTCGCGTATCCGGCGACGATCTCCTCGGTGTCCGTCGCGAAAGGCACCCCGCTGCCGAACGGATCGGGTTCCGGTGCCGTCGGCGGAGCCTTGAGCAACCGCTCGGCCAGGATGTCCGGCCCGGCGTCGGTGGGCATGGCCGAGACCCGGGTTGCGGCGATCCCCGGGCCGCGCCGCCCGACGTTGCTTCGCGGGGGCGGGACGGCAGCGGCGACCCTCTGCGGCAGGCGCTGTTCGATGCGTACCGTCCCCCCGGCTGTCTCGACGACCGGGGCGTAGCCCGCAGCACGGAGCGCGGCGAGAGCCGTCGAGGGTGGGCTGCCGCTGACCAGGACTGTCGGGGCAGCAGCCGCCGGGCCGTGATGTCGAGCTCTTCGTCGGCCTGGGCCGCCAGGTGGGCACCGAGCGGGGACAGCGCACCCCGTGCCGGCACGCCCAGCAGTTCGGCTTCGCGGATCACGCTGCCGAACGGTGCCGTGTCCTCGGGCGAGGCGTCGCCGGCGAGTGGACGGTGCCAGGCCACGAGCGGCCCCAGCTCCGAAGCGACCTTCGGGGTCGTACGCCGTTTGGACCCTGGAACAACCGGTCCCGATGCGCGAGACCGTCACGAGCGGTACGGACTCGTCCGGACCGTCACGATCAGTACGGACTCGTCGGTGATCGACCCCGCCCGCCCTCGCCCCCGGTGTGCGACGCCTGCCGGGCCAGGAAGTCCCCCGCCTGGCGAGGACCCCTTACGCTCGATGGTGGGGATGTGTTGTGAGCCGCGTCATAGCGGAGGGACGTCCCATGGCCTGCCCGTACACCGTCACATTCGGCTCCGGCGCCGATCCGGCCACGGCTCGGGTCGGGAGCAAGTGCGCCGGTCTGCTCACGATGACCGGCTCCGGGCTCCCGGTGCCGCTCGGGTTCGCGTTGACCACGGACGCCTTCGACGTGCTGCTCGACAGCGGTGGCCTGCGCGCGGAGATCGACGCCGCCCTCGCCGGCCTCGATGTCAGCGACGCCGGCGGCACCGAGGCACGCGCCGCCGCGGTCCGCCGACTGGTGACCGAGCGGCCCGTGCCGTCTCCGGTCACCGCGGCCGTGACCGCCGCCTACCGGGGCCTCGGGGACGGCGGAGACATCCCGGTGGCCGTACGGTCCAGCGCTGTGACGGAGGACCTGCCGACCCTGAGCTTCGCCGGGCAGTACGACACATACCTGTGGGTCCGGGGGGCCGACGCCGTCCTCGACGCCGTACGCCGCTGCTGGGCGAGCCTGTGGACGGCCCGTGCCCTCGCCTACCGCGCCGCCAACGGTGTGCCCGAGCGGGGACTGGGCATGGCGGTCGGCGTGCAGAGGATGGTCGACGCCCGCGCGGCGGGTGTGGCCCTGACCGTGAATCCGTCCGACGGCGACCGGTCGAAGATCGTCATCGATGCCGCGCTGGGGCTCGGACAGCCGGTGGTGTCCGGGGAGATGACCCCCGACAGCTACGTCGTGGACAAGGTGCTGCTCCTCCCCGTACGGACGACGGTGTCGCGAAAGCGGCACGAGCTCGTCGCGGCGCCGGACGGAGACGTCCTCGTCCGGCGCGCGGTCGAGGACGCCCGCCAGGAGGTGGCCTGTCTGGCACCCGCCGAGGTCACCGCGATCGCCCGGCTGGCCAAGGCGGTCGAGCGCCACTACGGCTGCCCGCAGGACATCGAGTGGGCCATCGGCCGTGCCTCCGCTCCGCTCCCGGACGACAGCCCCCGGGTGTTTCTTCTCCAGGCGCGTCCCGAGACGGTCTGGAGCCGCAGACCGCGCACAACCGCCACGGTGGTGCCCGGGGCGGGCGTCTCCAGCATCGCCGACACGATGCTCGGCCTCGGGACCTATCCGACCTGAACCTCGGGCCCGGTCACGACGGACCCGATGAAGGGACCTCACCATGGCGACCCAGCCACGCACGACAGCCGGACCGCGCGAGACCTTCCCCAGCCCTTACGAGCAGCAGCCGCCCGCCGGGGCCGAGGACTGGCAGAGCCTGTACCCGTACCACGTGCTCTTCCAGCCCAAGAGGCGTGTGGCGGACGAGGCGAAGTTCTGGTTCTGCGACAGCCAGCACTGGCCCGCGGTGCTGAAACCGTTCGAGACGATCGGCCCCGAACTGGCGGCCAAGTGCCTGGGCCAGTACAACACCCGGCACTTCCTCGTGCCGCCGGCCTCCGGCATCGAGAGCCGTGTCCACCTGGGGTATGTCTATCTCAGCCCGGTCGCCGTACCACCGGAGGAGGCCGCGGCGCGCGTCCCGGAGTTCCTCAGACGCGCGGGGTATTACTTCGAGCACTGGGACGCGCTGCTGGACAACTGGAAGCGCAAGGTCCGCACCACGATCCAGGAGCTGGAGGCGATCCAGTTCACCGAGCTGCCCCCCGCGCAGCCGTACGAGGAGATCGAGCGCGGCGTCGGACTGGACGCGACCGATGCCCTGCTCGGCGGATACGACCGGCTTCTGGCGCTGTGCCACCGTGCCTGGCAGTACCACTTCGAGTTCCTCAACCTCGGCTACGCGGCCTACCTGGACCTCTTCACTGCCTGCAGGCAGTGGTTTCCCGGCATCCCCGACCAGGGCATCGCGAGCATGACCCAGGGCGTCGACATGGAGCTGTTCCGCCCGGACGACGAGCTGAAGCAGCTGGCCAAGCTGGGCGTCGCACTGGGACTGGAGCAGCCGCTGACCACCACCGGACCCGGGCCCGACACCCTCGCCGCCGTCGCCCGGGCGCCCCGGGGCCATGAGTGGCTGGCCGCCTGGGAGACGGCCCGCGACCCGTGGTTCAACTTCACCTCGGGCAACGGCTTCTACAGCGACGACCGGTACTGGCGGGACGATCCCTCGCTGCCCCTGGGGTACGTCCGCGACTACGTCCGACGGCTGCGCCGCGGCGAGAACGTGGACCGGCGCGTGGCCGAGCTCGTCTCCGAACGCGACCGGATCACCGACGAGTACGCCGCGCTGCTCGCCCCCGGCCAGCGCGCCGACTTCGAGGCCAAACTGCGGCTCGCCCGCCATGTCTACCCGTACGTGGAGAACCACAACTTCTATATCGAGCACTGGACCATGGGTGTCTTCTGGCGCAAGATCCGGCAGCTGTCCGCACTGCTGCACCGGGCGGGCTTCTGGCCGGGTGAGACCGACATGCTCTACCTCACGCGCGACGAGGTCCGTGGCGCCCTGTTCGACTTCGCGGCAGCCTGGGCGGAGGGCTGCGCACCGGTGGGCCCCGACTACTGGCCGCCCGTGGTGGAACGGCGACGGCGAATCGTGCAGGTCCTGGCGGCACAGCGCCCGGAACCGGCGCTGAACCGGCCTCCGGAAACCGTCACGGAACCGTTCAGCATCATGCTCTGGGGCATCACCAGCGAACGGGTCCGCTCCTGGCTGGTCGGCCCTGCCGCCGGCGACCTGACCGGCATGGCCGCCTCACCAGGACTCGCGGTCGGCCCGGCCCGAATCGTGCACAGCCCCGCCGAGCTGGACCTCGTACAGGACGGGGAGATCCTCGTCGCGCCGGTCACGGCGCCCAGCTGGGCCCCGGTGTTCGGCCGGATACGGGCCACGGTGACCGACATCGGCGGGGTGATGTCGCACGCCGCCATCGTCTGCCGCGAGTACTCCCTGCCCGCGGTCACGGGAACCGGGACGGCGTCCACTCGCATCAGGACCGGGCAGCGGGTCCGGGTGGACGGCACGGCCGGCACGGTCACACTCCTCGACTGAGCTGCTCGCACCTCCAGGAGACCGCTATGCCTCCCGAACCGTTCGATGTACTTCCGCTCGACGCGTCGCAGATCCCCCCGGCGGACGCCGTCCCCGCACTGGTGCGCCTGACCGGGGTCCATCAGGAGATCTGGGACCGCGCCCTGCCCTATCTGGATGTGCGTGACAACGACACGCACTCGCTCTACGCCTACGGCCTCGCCGCCGCGTTGCTGGACGCGGTGCCGCCGGCCCGTGCCGAAGTCGTGCTCCCGGCGATCCTGCTCCATGACACCGGCTGGAAGGCCGTCGACCCGGCACACATCCTTCCCGCGATCGCCCCCGGCTCCCGCCATCTGGAGACGGTCCGCAGACACGAGACCGAGGGCGCCCTCATCGCGGCACGCATCCTGGCCGAGGTCGGATACCCGCAGGCCCACGCCGCGCGGGTCGTGGCGATCGTCGACGGTCACGACACCCGGCCGTACGCCCTGAACGCCGACGACGCGGTGGTCAAGGACGCCGACAAGCTGTGGCGGCTCACCCCGCACGGGCTGCGGACCATCGGCTCCTGGTTCTGCCTCGACGCCGAGCAGGCTCTGCGGCTGGTCCTGTCGATCACCTACAACCGTTTGTTCACCGAGCCGGCACGCGGGATCGGCCGTGCGCTGGCCGCCCTCGGCGGACTCGAGCACAGTCCGCAGCGGCTGGCGATCAGCAGTCGGGCTCCCCGCACACATGGCGACAATTCAGGTTGATTATGGACATGGCGTACAGCACGCTGGGTGCCATGGACTGGTCGCCCCCCATCGCGCTGGTCGTGACCGACCGGCGGGGTCTGGTCATCGGGTGGAACGCGGGTGCGGAACGCCTGCTGGGCCACACGGCCGCGGAGGCACTGAGACAGCCGGTCGCAAAGCTGCTCGGGCTGGAGGACCTGGACCACGAAGACACCGACGGGCCCGGCGAACGGCACTCGGTGATTCCGGTCCGGGACGGAGCCGACAGACTGCTGACCCTGCCGGTGTCCCACCACTCCGTGGTCGGCTGCGGAGACGAAACCGGGCCGGGTTCGGTCCTGTTGATCGGCCCGCCTCCCGTCCCGTCCCCACTCCGGGAGCGGGAGGCGCTGTCCTCCTGGGCCCTGGAATCCGCGCCGATGGCACTCACGGTCTACGACACCGACCTGCGCTGCGTGTGGCAGAGCGAACGGATGCGCCGGCTCAGCGGCATCCCGGACGAGCAGCGGCGCGGGCGCCGCCTGACCGACGTCCTGACCGGCCCGGACGCCGTGGAGTGGGAGGAGCGGATGCGGCTCGCCCTGTTGACGGGTGAGGAGCAGGTCGGTGAGGTCAAGGGCCGTGTCCTGGCTGAGTCCGCCCACCGGGTGCTGAGCGTCTCCGCGACACCGTTGCGGGACAGCCGGGGCCAGACACTCGGCGTCTGCACCACCGTGACGGACGTGACCCAGGCCAGCCGGGACCGAGAGCGCCTGGCGCTGCTGAACGACGCGAGCGTCCGCATCGGCAGCACCTTGGACCTGCCTCAGACCGGTCGGGAGTTGACCGAGGTGGTGGTGCCCCGGTTCTGCAACTTCGCCCGCGTCGACCTCCTCGAGCTTCTGCTGCGGGGCGACGAGCCCATCCCTGGGCCGATAGCCGGCGCCGTCCGGATGCGCCGGATCGCCGAGCTGACCCTGTTCCAGGGCGTCACGGAGGTACAGGACGCCGCCGACGACTCCGACGTGTACCTCGCCAACTCCCCCGCGGCACTGTGCCTGGCCAGCGGACGCCCGGCGGTGTACCGGACGACGGACCCGGTGATCCGCGCATGGGCGGCCGAGAGCCCGGCCCGGCAGGCGAAGATCGCCCGGTTCGAGACGCACTCGTGGATGCTGGTGCCGGTCAGGGCGAGGGGGACGATGCTGGGCGTCGTCATGTTCGTCCGCAATCGGGAGACTCCGGACTTCTTCGAACCCGAGGACCTGTCTCTTGCCGAGGACCTGGTGGCTCGGGCGGCGGTGTGTCTGGACAACGCACGAAGGTTCACCCGGGAGCGCACCGCGGCGCTGGCGCTTCAGCGCAGTCTCCTTCCCCAGCGGTTGCCGCCCCAGTCGGCGGTGCAGGTGGCCTCGCGTTATCTGCCCGCGTCACCGAACCTGGGGGTGGGGGGCGACTGGTTCGATGTGATCCACCTGTCGGGTGAGCGCGTGGCCCTTGTGGTCGGGGACGTCGTGGGACACGGGATTCACGCGGCGGCGGCGATGGGGCGGTTGCGGACCGCCGTACGCACGCTCGCGGACGTCGATCCGACTCCGGACGAGTTGCTGACGCGGCTGGACGACCTGGTGATCCAGTTGTCCGCGGAGTCGGGGGGCGACCTGGGCGGCGATCCGGCGTCGGACATCGGCGCGACCTGTCTGTACGCGGTGTACGACCCGGTGTCGGGGCGCTGTTCGCTGGCCCGGGCCGGTCATCCGGTGCCCGCTCTGGTGGCACCGGACGGGTCGGCCGGGTTCCTGGAGGTGCCGGCCGGCCCGCCGCTCGGCCTGGGCGGTGTGCCGTTCGAGTCGGTCGAGACGACGCTGGAGCCGGGCAGTCTGCTGGCGCTGTTCACCGACGGTCTGGTCGAGTCCCGGCAACACGATCTGGACGTGGGCGTGGAGGCGCTGCGAAGGGCACTGACCGCGCCGGCCGACTCGCTGGAGCACCTGTGCGACCAGGTGGTGCGGACGCTGCTCCCGAACGGCCCCGCGGACGACGCCGCGCTGTTGCTGGTGCGGACCCGGGCGCTGGACACCCGGCGGGTCGCGGTGTGGGACGTGGCGGCGGACCCTGCGGCGGTGGCGGGGGTACGGGCGGAGAGCCTGCGCAGGCTGGAGTCCTGGGGGCTGGAGGAGGCCGCGTTCGTGACCGAGTTGGTGGTCAGCGAACTGGTGACGAACGCGATCCGGTACGGCGGTTCCCCGATCCAACTGCGGCTGATCTACGACCAGGTGCTGACCTGCGAGGTCTCGGACGCGAACAGCGCCGCGCCACACATGCGGCGGGCGCGCTCGTTCGACGAGGGCGGCCGGGGGCTGCTGCTGGTCGCCCAGTTGACGCAGCGGTGGGGATCGCGGCAGACCTCGACAGGCAAGACGATCTGGTGTGAGCAGGCCCTTCCGGCAGAGTCCGGGCCGGTCCGCTCCGACGGGTGGGAGCCGGTGGAGGCGGCGTGAGCCGGACTTCGGCACACAAGCCTCCGCCGGCGCGCGGCGGGAGGCATCCCTATGGGGCTGTACGGGGCTGCTGCCGGTCGCCCAGTTAATGTTCGTCCGGAGGCTCGGGAGGGGGCAGGGTCGTCCTGACCTGCGACGGAATGTGGCTGAGGGCAGGCGGTGGACGGTACTGAACGACAGCGAATGCAACCAGAACTGCAACCAGGGCTCAGTTCCTGCTCACATTCTGCGCCAACCGCTGAGCAGTTCCTCGGGACCGTACACCGCCTGAAGGCCGGAACAACCGATCCCGCTGCGGGAGACCGCCACGAGCGGTACCGGCTCGTCGGTGATCGCTGCTCGGTGCTTCTGCAGTGCGGCCAGGTCGTGGCCGTCGAACGCGGAGTTCTCCAGCCACTTGACCGAGCCGAGGAAGAGCAACTGTTTGGCCACCGGTTGTCGGTCGGCGCCCACCAAATCGATTTCGACGGCGTTGCTGCGGGTCCAGTACCCGCCGATCGCCGGGGCGGCGGGCAGGAGCCCGTCCGGCAGCAGGCGGGCGAGGGATTCCCGGACCAGGGGGTCGATCGCGCGACCACGCCAGCTCGTCCACTGCTCCTTGATCCGGCTCAGTGTGAGATCTCCCCGCATCCGCTCGATCTCCGCCATGTGCGGATCCAGAAACGCGAGCCAGAACCGCAGGTAGGGGTCGGCCACGCGATAGCGGCGTTCCTTCGACGGCCGCAGTGAGAGTGGCAGTTCGGCGGCCACGACCCGTTTCTCGGCCAGGACGTCAGTGGCTCGGGTGAGAGTGGTGTGGGCGATGCCGCCGGCCGCGCGCGCGATGTTGGTGAAGGTCCGCTCCCCGGATCCGATGGCTCGCAGGACCTCCCTGCTCATCGCCTGCGGCGGAAACTCAGCGGCCAGTGAGCGCTCGGCCGAGACCAGCAGTGCCGAGATCGGGTTGTCCAGTGAATCGCGGAGGAACTCCCAGACGTCCGCTCCGACCCGCCACTCGGCGCAGATCAGGGGGAGCCCCCCAGTGATCAGAGCAGCGTCGAACGCGGCAGCCGGTGACAGGCCGAGCATCTCGCCGATGTCGGCCGGGTTCAGCGGGCCCACGATCATTTCCCGGCCTCGTTGGTGAAAGGGCCGGTCGTAGCTGTTCAGTGCCTCCATCATCGACAGATCGGATCCGACCAGGAGGAGGAGCACGGGCTTGCGGCTGAGAAGCCGGTCCCATGCCCGCTGAAGCATGCCCTCGAAGGCGTCGATGCGGTCCATGAGATACGGAACCTCGTCGATGACGACGACGCTGGGGGTGTCGTCGGGCAGGATCTCCGCAAGGAGCCTGAATGCTGCGTTCCACTGATCGGGGGTCTCCTCCGCGAACAGTCTCCGCTCCGGCAGAGTGGACCTGGCAACGGTGTCGAACAGCTCCGACAATTCGTCCTCCGCCGTGCCGCCCGCCGCGGTGTAAAAGAGGTTCGGCGTCTCGGTCCGCCGGAGGAACTCCTCGACGAGGCTGGACTTGCCCACCCGCCGTCTCCCCCGCATGAGGATGCACTGCCCAGGCTGCGCCGACCCGACGGCATCCTGAACCGCCTGCAAAGCGTTGCCGAGCACGCGCAGCTCACGGTCCCGCCCGATGAAGCGACGCATTTCCGACCTCCCGATGGGGATGGTATCGGCAGGGATACTATCCCCATCGGTACCATCTGCCTCACTCGGGCATGAGGCTCATGACGCTGTGGATGCGGGAGAGGGTGAAAACGCGCTCGTCGTCTCGCAGGTGGCACCAGGCTTCGAGGTAGGGCGGGTCGAGCTTGAGGCGGCTGAGGGTGCGCACCGTCCTGTTCCCCGAGGCAGCGACGTACTCGACGGTGATGGGTTCACCGGTATCAATGGCATGGGCGAGCTGACGGACGTCGCTGTACGGCAGGTGCTTCGCCCACCCTGCGACGATCTCCTCGGTGTCCGTGGCGAAGGCCGCTCCTCCGTCGAACGGCGCGGGTTCGGGAGGCGTCGGCGGGGCCTTCAGCAGCTGGGCCGCCAAGATGCCCGGGTCTACCGCGGAGGCCGCCTTCGCCACGACTGTGGCGGCGATCCGGCCACTGCCCCCTGTGCCCGTGCCGCGCGGAGCCGGCACAGGAGCGGCGGCCCGCTGAGGCCGGGTCTTCTCGATCCGTACCGTGCCCTCGGCAGTCTCGGCGACGGGAGCGTATCCCTCGGCCCGGAGCGCGGCGACAGTCGTGTCGAGCGAGCTGCGGCTGACCAGCACCGTCGGCGCCAGCTGCCGTAGCCCAAGCTTGGCGAGCTTGCGGTGGGCAGCGAGTTCCGCCAAGAGCGCGGCCTCGTCGCTGTGGAGGACGCAGGCGGCGGGGGCGACGCGTACGCGCCCGTGGCCACGTGCGGTGTCGGTGATCAGGTACGACAGCGGCTGCGGCAGGGGCCCGGCGGCGACAGCGGCCAGGTCGGCGGCGATGGCGTCGGGGACGCGGCCGGCATCCAGTGCCCGGCGGATGCCGTCGGCGCTGAACCGCCACACCGATGCCGTACCGCTTGTCTCCCGGTCGGCGACGGAGTCCAGGAGCGAGGCCAGCCGCGCGGACGGTGTGCCGGTGACGACGGCGGTGAGGTCGGCACCGATCCGTGCCGTCGAGGTGGCCGAGGGCAGCAGCCGCCGGCACTCGATTCCCAGCCCCTCCGTGTCGCCGGCCCGAACGTGGATGCCGAAGGCGGACAGGGCACCGCGGGCGAGTACGCCGAGGATTTCGGCCTCACGGATCACGATGGCGAACGGTGTTCCGTCCGGGGGCGACGAGTGGGCGAACGGGCGGTGCCAGGCGATCAGGGGCCCAAGATCCGACGTGACCCTCGTGCCCCGCCCTGCCGGAAGCTGTGCGGCTGCGGCCAACAACCCGTGGCGAGCCTCCACGCAGCCATTGCAGGGCGGTGCTCCCGCAAGAGCGGGAAGCGCCTTGTTGTCCTCGTCACGCGACTGCGCCGGGGTGAGCGGCAAGTTCCGCCATGCCTGAAGCAGTACGGCGAACTGCTCCGGGGGTTCCTGCTGCGCCCAGGCGTCATACGCCTCGGTGGGCGCCACGCGATCGCCGTCCCGCCCCAGGAGCCCGGCAGCGTAAGCGGTCTCGAGAGCAAGGCGCACGACGGCGTCATCGGCCTGGGCGGCCTTGCCGATCCGGGCCAGTTCACGCGCACCGATCCCGCCGGACTTCAGCCGGGCCGGCGCGGCCTCAGAGCATGCCGACAGGACCGAAGCGGCGTGCGAAGCGAACACCGTGGCCGCGGCTGACGCCTCGCGGTCCACCTCTGCCGGGGTGACAGACGCCAATCGTGCGGAAGGCGGGAGGGGCTCGAACGGAGCGTGCCAGCCCGGCCCGCGCAGCGCGAGCGCCACCTCGGCCGGCATACGGGCCGGACCGTAGCCGTGACGGTCCTTGATCAGGAGCCCCCGGTCCAGCGCCCATCGCTCGCCCGGTTCGAGGCCGGAACCGGGAGTGCCGAACACGATGAACTGCGGCTGCCCTGGCTCACCCTCCGCGTGGCGTTCGAGTAGCTTCCGGGCCGCCGCAGGGGCTCGCGCAACCACCGAGACAACTTGTTCCGCTTTGCTGTGGTGTTCCACCAGTGCGGCCAGTCGCTGCGGCTTGGTGCTCGGCGGCTTGACGCCCAGGGCCGCCAGCATGCCGCGCAGCTCGTCGGAGGTCGCGCCCGCGAGCAGCTGCTCCAGCGGAGCGTCCAGTCCCAAGGGCGCGTCCCACGCCTGCCGCAGAGGTCCGGCAATGCGGAGCTTCTCCGCGCCGTCCGGCCAGACCAGAGCATGATCGGCCAGCACTTCCAGCACGGCGTCCAGTTCGCGGGTGGTTTCGTCGTCCACCACGCCCAGCAGCGCCGCCAGGGCTTCGCGTGACGCGGGCGCACCCAACGCCGCCAGCGCCTCGGCCACCTGGAGATGCGGCAGCGCGAGCCGCGGCAGGACCAGTGCCACCGATCCCGGGCGCTGTAGACGGTCCGCCAGTTCCCCCACCGAGCGCGGCTCCGGAGGGGACATGGCGTCCTTTCGCACTCCGAGCACGCGTGCCAGACGAGAGCCGTCGAGGCTGCCCAGCCATGTCGCCAGCGTGGATCGAGACTTCACGTGGTGTGCACCTCGTTGCGCCAGGGAGTATCGCAGCGGGCCGGAGTATCGACGCCGGGTTCAAGAATGGCGTATTCCCGTGATCAGTGGGTGCCGCACGGGGCCAGGTTCCTCCAGCGAGCGTTGGCGGCTCGTGGTGCGCGTCAACTGCGGACGCGACCCGGCGCGAGACGCCTGACCGGATCCCGTGCCCGGCTCCCCGCGCGCCCCTGGCCTACCTCGCCGAACCCCAGAAGGCGATGGACGCGGACGTAAGCGACTGGGTTCGACATGAAGCCACCCATGCGGGCGCGTGCGCCTGACTGTTCACCGGAATGTCCTGAATATCTGCTGTGGACGCAACCAAAACTGCAACCAATCCACGCCGAAGAGCCGAGCCACGTTCGCGGCTCGGCTCTTCGTTTCGCCTGTTCAGGCGGGAGCGGAGGATACGAGATTCGAACTCGTGAGGGGTTGCCCCCAACACGCTTTCCAACTGTGTTGGTGGGTTGCGGGGCTGCGTGCAGGGGCGTTCACCTGGGTTCATGGGCGGCTGGTCCTGGGAGTGGCTGTCGGCTGCGGTCCTGTCTGAACGGCCATGAACGGCGCTGAATGAGACGGAAACTGAGACGGTCGGCTGACGGCAGTACGAGGGCGTGGCCGTGGCCAGTTGGGCTCTACACGGAGGGAGATCCACAGCGCTCGCACGGTCGATACCTCGCACCCCGCGCATCGCCCAGCAGCATCCAACTGGCTTCAGCGAGATGTCGTCCGTCGCCGACCATGAGGCCGCAGTGCTCGTCACCGTGGAAGACCTCTCGGCTACCGGCAGCGCTGGCGCGCACCAGTACTGCTGGCTCCCTGGAGCGGGCGACACCTTCGTCTGCGTAACACTCCTGCATGTACTCCATCGCGTCACGCTGGTCAGACGCAGTGGTAAACGGCAGCTCTCTTCCCCGCATGCTGATCCTCCGTCTGGGCCTGGGGTCCATCGCTTAGTCATGCATGCGTACCGCAGGTTGTCTTCTCAGTCGCCCGGTTCAGCGAAACTCAGCAAATCCACCGTGGACTGTGCTTTGCAGATAGACGCATCCGCTGAGCCGTCCCGCCGAGTGGTGCGGCTGTCCGCCAGCCTGCCAGCGCTGCTGCCGACGATCGCGCCCTGTGACCGTCCTCGCCATGGCCCCGAACCTGCTCAGGCAAGAGATGAGCCTGCGACAGATCGCGGCCATGCTCGTCATCACAACCGGCAAGAGGAAGGGCCCTCCCTCGCGATCGTCATGCGGATGCTGCGTGAGCACAACGAATAGACCGTTCAGGGCGCCGTGGATAGAGGCGAATGAGCGTGCCCCCGCCGGTGCCCCAAGACAGCGAGCACACTCTGCCGTCTCACCACTCGCGAATTGCAGACCACACATCCAGGGCCGCCCGCACTGTGGCAAGGTGGCCGGCATGGCGACCACACCCGAGATGCCCGAGACGTCGCTTCACCTCCTGCGCGTGGATTCTCCGGCCCTGGCCAGCCTGTCCAGGATGCTGCTGTCGTTTGCTGAAGCCCAGCGGCAGATGCAGGCCAACCTCGACACGAGCGGTCTGTCCAGGATGCTGCTGTCGTTCGCTGAAGCCCAGCGGCAGATGCAGGCCAACCTCGACACGAGCGGTCTGTCCAGGATGCTGCTGTCGTTCGCTGAGACCCAGCGGCAGATACAGGCCAACCTCGACCTGACCGTCGGCGCCACCGCGCTGTCCCGGCTGATGAGCACGGTGGAGGGGCTTCGCACCCTCAGCCAGGCCCAGCTCACGACTGCCGCAGCCGCAGTGGAAGAGGCCTACCGGGCCACGCCCGAGGATGACGTCCCCGAGGAACTGGTGGCCGAGCTGGAGGACAGCGTCCGTGACTTCACTGCCTCGGAAGCCATCGAGTACCTCCCCGTCGAGGTGAGCCGCCAGCAGTTTGCTCTGTTCGTCGGAGCCGTCATCATGACGTCCTTGATGACCGTGACGTTCTCCAGCGAGACCGCGGACGGCATCCTCGGTAAATTCCTGGAGCTAAGTGGATTGGTGGCGCTCGTGATGGTTGCCGCAGAGAAGGCACACGACCGCGTCACCGGCACCACTGAAGCGAACTCCGGAGGCGCTGGAGACAGCCCCGAGGACAGCTGACCTCTACGGAACCGAATGCTTCACATACGCCAGCAGACCCAGCATATGAGTCGGTCCTGGGCCGCGGTCGACTCGTGGTTGGTCTTGCCTAACCGGTGCTGAACAAGACGGAACCGGTGCTGAACAAGACGGAAGCTGAGACGGACAGCCATAACGGCCTTTCCGGACGCGGGCGTGATGGTGCCGGGGGGGGGGTATGGCACTGGCCCGTAAAGTACCCGCACTGGGCGGGCCGTCGCCGGAATCAGTAGCCGTTTTCCGCGATGCGCAGTGCCGTGACCTTAGCGTGCGGGTACGACTGAAGATGACTTCGGCCGCGGGCTCGCCGAGCTGGAGATGGTGCCGGAGCGAGACCGGCACGAGCAGAGCAGTAAGGGGGATGTGTGTCAGCTCCATCGCCGCTCGGACCTGTGGCACGTCTGCGGGCACACAACGGACGGATCCTGGAACTTCGTCAGCACATCAGAGGGGTTAACCTGCGACAGCGCCTGATGTATGGCTTCGGGGCTGGTGTCGTGCTCTGTGTGCTCGGCGTCGCAGTCCCCACTGCGCTGACGTGGCGGCGCTTCGACATGGCGCCCATCAATACGGTGCTCGTTCTTCTGGCGGTCGCATTTGCTGTCGCGTTCGTTGCGTCCTCGTGGATCGAAACGATCAGGCACCCAGGCCCACGGCCTGGCACCAGTGGGAATCGGCTGACTCGAGAGGAGCTGGAGCTAGATCTTGAAATCGCGATCGAGAGTCGGCTCATCGACGCGACTCCGCTAGACATCCCCATTCGCAACAGACAGTTCGCCTTTACTGAGTCCATACCAGAGGAATTGGATCAGCTCCGTAAGGAGAGTCGCCATTACCGTCGACGGCACAATTTATTCCAGCTTCTGATTATCATCGGTTCCATTGCAAATGCTGGGGCGCAGTCCTTCAGCGATACCACTCAGCCACTCAAATCGATCATCATTGGCCTGACCATGATGGTTGCCATCTGTGCAGGCATCACTGGGTACTACAAGTTCCGCGAACGCAGCTTCAACTTGCAGCAGACCGCAGACTCGATCGAAGAGCACGCTAACGCTTTCCACCTCGGCCTGCCGCCCTACGATGGCACTGACTCTGCGGCAAACCTTGCGCTTCTCACCGCGAAGGTCGAAACCCTCCGAGTGGAACAGAGCCGCCGCGAACAACAGCTTGACCAACCGTCGGAAACGCGTGATCAGGCCGGCTGATTGTGCGCCGCGATGGCATGGCCAGTTGAGAGCCGTCTGGGCCTCAACCGACGACAGCCAGCCACGATGGCGGGCGCGTTGACCGATCAGGCACGCGTGTGCCTCGCTGTACCCCAACCGGTCCTCAGCCACGCTGCCATGCCGTTGGCCAGAGCAAGCTGCGACGAACGGAGCGGGGAGGCGAGACCACGTGAGGCGACCTTTTCGTCCCGAAGCAACTTGGGTGAGGGCTCTGCCTTGGGCTGGTGTCCCCTTCGCCTGCGCTAATGGTCCGCAGACGTTCGCGCTCGTCCGCCGTTGTCCGTCGGCGTTGTCACGCAGTTAGACACACACCGCTCGACGGCCAATCACCAAGAAGCGCGGCTGGCTTCCGGTGTTTCTGGGCTAGCGCACATGCGTGGCCGCATGAAGAACGAACCGCTCGACCGCTTCGCCGGCGAGATCGTGTCTGCGCTTGCGGTCAGCCACATCATCAGCCAAGCCCACGTCTCTGGCCTCGATGACTGCGGCGTCGGCAAGCTGCACGAGTTCCTGATCATCGGTCAGGAGTTGTATGCGCCAGCGTATCTGTCGAGTCACGCCGCGCAGGCGATGCGATTCGAGCTTCGCTGCTGCCGACTCAGGGCTCGCTGGATCGAGTTGCATGAGTTCCCACCGTCGGTACTGGCTACTCCGATAGTCCGTCACAGCCTCCGCGAAGGCGCTGTAGGCGGTCAGCCGCTCTTCGCGTAGGCGATCCGCCCGGGAGTTACGTGTCGCGGACTCCGCTGCGCGGCGCTGGAATCCGTGAGTAGTCACTGCTCCGAGCAGCGTGCCGGACACAGCTACGAGACTTGCGTAGACAGCCTGCATATCCAGAGCAAAGCACCTGGATCACGGGCGCGCACTATCGCCTGCGGCGGCAGGAACCCGAGTGCTGGCACACGTGGGCTTCTAGGTAGAGAGGGCGCCAAGAAGCGACTCGCGCTCTCAGCTTGGGAACCTGCGATCATTCATCGCTGGTTCGGCTCGCTGACCTAGGCGAACGGCTGCAGTGAGGCGTCCTCTGCGGCACCGCCCGTGATACCCCGCTGCTGCCGCCCTGAACGGGTGCGGTGTCGTTCAGCGGTTCGTTAGGGGCGCTCCAGGCGCTTACCGATCACGCGGCTGCTCTGGTCAATGTACGAGTCGATGGCTGCGCCGCACGGGTCTCGTCGGGCTTGGTATTCGGGCTCTTCCGTGTCTCCTCGCCGCCAGTAGGCTCCCAGGGGCCTGGCCGGCGTCGTTGACCTCTCGTAGCGCAGCCAACAGTCCAGCGTCGTGAGCCAGGATCTGCAAACTTGCGGATGCCGGACGGTGGCGGTAACACAACGTGTCCGCATCGTACCGAGTGTGACCGATGCTGTTGATACGGTAGGGCGTTACGGCTATCGTCCGGGGTTTGCGTGGGGAAGTGTCAGTACCTTGCGGCATCCTTGGACTAGTGGGTGTCTGATGTGGGGATGCCTAACTGGAGTGGCCGAGCCATTGGAAGCGGGATCGGGGAGGAGCCATGGCCCGAGCTGACCTGCTGTTGCAGTTGGCACAAGCAGCCCTGACACGCGATGAGCGGCGTGTGAGAAGTAGCGTGGAAGCTCTTGCTAGCGAGGAGCAAGCCAAGAGGCACACGGTCCTCGCCGATCAGCTAGTGAGCCTGCTTCGCCATGCGCCTGCCAGCCAGCCAAATATGCTGCAGCAGCCTAGTACGGCTGCGAAAAGTGATGGCTACGTTGAAATCCACCCAAAGCGGCGCCTTTCGGACCTAAGGCTGCCGGAAAACATCTCTGAAGATTTGGCAACTCTGATTGAGGAGCAGCATCGCGTCGATTTGCTGCGAGCTTATAATATTGAGCCGCGTCATCGCGTTCTCCTCATTGGGCCTCCTGGAAACGGCAAAACATCTACAGCTGAGGCGCTCGCAGCAGAACTAGCCGTTCCCCTATTGGTCCTGCGGTACGAAACCGTAATTACCAGCTACCTAGGTGAGACAAGCCTCAACCTCGAGAAAGTATTCGCTGAAGCGCGCTCTCGGCACTGCGTACTTTTCTTGGATGAGTTCGACACCTTGGCTAAAGAGCGTGGAGACGAGCATGACACGGGAGAGGTTAAGCGAGTCGTAAGCAATCTGCTTATGCAAGTTGACCAGTTGCCCTCTCATGTGATCGTTTGCGCGGCGACCAATCACAGCGAATTGCTGGATCGTGCGGTATGGCGAAGGTTCCAGCTGAAATTGGAATTTCCTATGCCGACGCGAGATCAGCGGACAGGTTTCGCTGAGGATCTCCGGGAACGGCTGGGAATGGGATTTTCTAAATCAAGCAGAACCATAATTGACAGGCTCGGCCAAATTAGCTATGCAGAGATTGAGGACTTTTTCCTAGAGTTGCGGCGTAGGCAAATTCTCGCTGGCGACTTGGACGGTAAAGACGACAGCCTCGTGTCAAGGGTCCTAGTTAACTGGGAAAAGCGTGCGAGAGCCATCCAAAAGGGCTAAGGTATAAGCATGGTTACGCCTCCTTCGTCGTCCTACCCTCTACTAGTCTTTCCAGAGCGCCGAAAGACTGGCCGGCAGAAGCTGAACGGCGGCGGAGAATCGAACATTCGTTTCCCTGGAGCGGACTCCCAGAAGAAAAGATTAGGCGGAGCATGGCAAGCACTGCATGACATGCTTGAGGGGCAAAGGGCCTCCATCGAATCAGAGCTCTCTGGCGTAGACCCTGAACTAGTCCTTGTGCTAGAGATCATCGGAGACGTTGATGATTTCTATAAAGCCGTAAGTAAGATCCAAGGTTTCGAATATCTGGCAGAATCAGATACGACCGATATTGACGGTGCGGGAAACTTTGTAGATCTAGACGATCCCTCTGCGCGCTTTGACGGCACGCTGTTCATGCTTGCGAGTAATCAAGACGGGCTCAATGACGTCTTGAAGCTCTGGGACATGTATAAGAGTGACACTCAAAAGTTCCCGCGCGGCCTGACTCGATGGCGTAATGTATTTGCACGTCTTGTTGACCTGCGCAGGTGGTCCGCCAAGGACAGGCTTCGAGGCACCGGCGTCCTAGAGGAATTTGCCGCCAGAGTCGAAGAGGCGCAGGAATCTGTTCCTGTGGAGATCGAACTCTGGTACAGGGCCGCAACGGGTCGCCGAGAGAGCGCCGAGCAACGCGTACGGTCCCTAGTAGAAATCGCTGGCGGCCAGACGCTGGCCAGCTGTGCAATTTCCGATATCGGCTATCATGGAATTCTCGCTCATCTGCCAATTCAGGCCATTGAATCCATCCTAAATGAACGATACCAAGACGTCGCCTTGATTCGCGCACAGGAGATTGCATTTTTTAGGCCTGAAGCGCAGTCTGCCACCCCAATTCAAGACCTAGCTGAGGAAACCTTCGACTTTTCACAGGCGTCTCGTGACCGTAACCTCCATCCGCTGGTGGCGGTCCTGGATGGATATCCCCTGGCGCAGCACGAATCATTGCGTGATGCCGTAATTGTCGATGATCCTGACGACTGGGACCCAGAGATCGAAGCTGGTGACAGGCAGCACGGAACTGCTGTGGCGAGCCTGATCTTGCACGGTGACAGAGGGGAAGCTGAGACGGAGAGTCTCCGTCGACCTATTTACGTACGACCGGTCTTGCGTCCCGAAGAAGCGTGGAATTCACGGGTGGAAAGAATTCCCGGGGATCAACTTGCTATTGACCTGGTGCACCGTTCTCTTGTGCGTCTACTATCGCATGAAGATCTCACCCGAAATGGGCGTGTGCGTCTCATTAATCTCTCACTGGGGGATGCGAGTCTGCAGCTAGCAACGACTCTGAGCCCCTGGGCGAGGCTTCTAGATTGGCTGGCGTACAAATATCAGGTCCTCTTTGTGGTTAGCGCGGGGAATCACCCCACTTGCTTGACCTATCCGTATGCCCCTGACATCTTTGAGACTCTTGCCCCAGAAAAGCTAAGACAGGAGACGCTCCGCCTCCTAGTTGCTACTGCGGAAAGGCGCCGAATTCTAAGTCCATCTGAGGCTGTGAATGGCCTCTGCGTGGGAGCTTGCCATGACGATGCCTGCGGGGACAGCTATATCGTCGGCCGCCGCATAGATCCGTTGCCTGGCTCAGCCAGCGGAACTGAGTCGCTTCCGAGTCCCGTGACGGCAATTGGGATGGGGTATAGGCGCAGCGTCAAGCCTGACCTAATTGCTCCAGGCGGGCGCACTTTGTTCCGGCAGCGGCCAAGCGGGGGACAAACCCCCACTACTACCTTGGACTTCGTATCAAGTTCGATTGCTCCAGGTCTACTCACTGCCTCGCCTGGGGGCCCACCTGGGGCATTGAACGGGAGTCGACACTTTCATGGCACTTCGGGTGCCGCGGCCGTGACTTCTCATCAGGGTGGACTGTTTCTTGAGTTGCTTAGTGAGATGTCGACAAACGGTACCGAGGTGCCCGAGAAGTACTGGGCGGTATTGACGAAGGCGGCTTTGGTTCATTCCGTTCGATATCCCAGTGCGGCACAGGAACTGAGTGATGTACTGACCGATGTCCCCAAAACGAAATTACGGGAAGCGATTTCGAGATTTTATGGCTTCGGAGTTCTCGACGTGCGGCGTGTGAGGGAGTGTGCGGCCAATAGGGCGACGGTCTTGGGGTGGGGCGAACTCTCTGAAGGGGAAGCAGACGTGTTTCAGTTCCCCCTGCCGCCTGGACTTGCTGGCAAGACAATTCCGCGAAGGTTCACTGTGACTCTGGCGTACTTCTCTCCCACAGTTCGAAACGACAGGAAACATAGGGCTGCACACCTGTATTTCATGCCAAGCACCGCTGAGCTTGAAGTGCGGCGAACCGATGCTGACTGGCAAAGTGTGCGGCGCGGGACCGTGCAACATGAAGTCATGAGTGGGGATCGCGCGGCCGTATTTGTCGACGGCGATCTGATTTCCGTGCAAGTGAATTGCCGTGCTTTGATCGGAAAAATCAGAGAGCCTGTGCCCTACGGCTTGGCAGTCAGTCTTGAAGTCTCGGAGGATTCGCGCATTCAGGTTTACAACGAGATTGCCGCCAGGCTGCGTGTGAGGACCAGGGTGCGGCTTGGCAGGGATACTGAGTAGGCGCATTTAAGAAATGAGGTCGGTGGAGCGGCTTTGGGGTGGCGCTGCTTTGGCGCGAGTGATCATGGCCCCGTAAGCTTGCGGCGCGTCGGGCAGTCTGTGGACCTGCCCGGTAAAGCACGACGTTGGGGCCATGATCTTCGAGGCTCGCGCCAAAGTGGCTCCGTAAAGCCGCGGAGCCGACCGCCCCAGCCACGACGTACCCCTTTTCTGGCATCAGGCGGCTGATTGCTGTGAGCGCGGCACGGGCGCCGGCCGGGCTGGAGCGGGGCGGAGACAGGAGCGCAGGCCCGGCCGGGGGCCGGGCCGCGCGCGGGGAGCGGAGCGAGCCGCCTTGAACTAGTGTCCTGAGTCTGGAATTCGGTTCAGATATCCGGCGAGGCGCTCAAGGATCTCGTCCGCGGTCTTCGTCCATACGAAGGGTTTCGGGTCT
>NZ_JBJDQL010000056.1:0-28890 GCF_044903305.1 Streptomyces sp. NPDC019531
CATGAGTGCGATGTACGGCAGGTTGGTCGACCTTCTCGTCGGCCGTTTCGAGGTGGACCGCGCCGAGATCGGCCCGGACACCACTTTCGAGGACCTCGACATGGACTCCCTGTTCCTGGTGGAACTGCTCCTGGTGATCCAGTCGGAGTTCGGCGTCCACATCGACGACGACGCGGCCTCGCCCGGCGACACGATCGCCCAGGTCGCCGAGTTGCTGGAACGGCACACCACCTCCACGGCCTCGTCATGACCGCACGCACCCCACCAGCCACCGCCACCGCCGTCGACCGGTAGCAATCCAGGTCACGGGCCGCCGGACACACAGCCGAGGACGACCATGA
Source organism: Streptomyces sp. NPDC019531 (assembly GCF_044903305.1). Taxonomy (NCBI): domain Bacteria; kingdom Bacillati; phylum Actinomycetota; class Actinomycetes; order Kitasatosporales; family Streptomycetaceae; genus Streptomyces; species Streptomyces sp. NPDC019531. The sequence goes on from NZ_JBJDQL010000056.1 coordinate 342, forward strand.
GCACCCAGCAGTCAATCATCGACCACATTGCCGAGGTCTGGCTCGACGGCGACGCCGACGGGCTCGACGCGCACGTCCCCCTCACGGAACTGAACATCATCGACTCCGCGGAGATCTTCGACCTCGTGCACTACCTGCAGGACCGTTTCCGGATCACCGTGCCGCTGCAGGAGGTCTCTCCGGCGAACTTCCGGACCGTGGACGCGATCGCGTCACTTGTCGAACGGCTCCAGCGGGAGAGGGAGAGTGTCCGATGACGGACTCCACGGGGGACGGGCAGCACTGGGAAGGCGTCCACCGGCAGGTCGTGGACATCGTTGCCTCGCGCACGCTGTACGACGAGTCCTACCTCCTGCCCGACAGCCACTTCGAGGCGGACCTCGGGATCGACTCGGTGATCCTCGAATCCATCCTGGCGTCGGTCAACGAGCACTTCGCCCTGCTCACACCGCTGGCCGCGGGACCCGCGACCATCCGGGAACTCGTCGATGCCGTCACGCGAACACTCGGCGGCGGTGCCGGTCCGGCCGAACTGCACGTCGACGGAAGCGATGACGGGGACGCGCTGCTGGAGACCGTCGTCGCAGTGGCCCAGCGGCACACGCAGTACCAGCGTCACCAGCTGGCCCTCGACGCGGACTTCGAGAGCGAACTCGGAATCGACTCCGTCGTCCTGGCGTCGATCGTCGCCGACGCCGCTCGGGAACTCGGCCTCGCCGACGGCCTGCAGGACTCGCTCACGGCGACATCGCTGCGCGGGTTGGTCGCCGGGCTGCGCTCCACCCGGGATCGCATGGCGCCTGCGGACCGGGAGCCGTCCGTCGATGCCGTGTCACCCTCCGGGCCTCAGGGGGCAGGGGGAGCCGGACTCGGCGAGGGCCATCCGGAGTGGGACGGCCGTTCCATGAAGGACTTTGTGGAGGAGCGCAGCAGGGACCTGTTCGCCAAGGCCCGCAGCTTCGGAACGTATCTGCGGCGGCGAGAAGCCGATCAGCTCTACTGGTACGGGATGCCCCTGCAGTCCCGGTGCGGCAACCGGGCCGTCATCTTCGACGAACTCCTCGGCCGCGAACGCGAGTTCCTCATGTTCGCCTCCAACAACTACCTCGGTCTGGCCAACCACCCCAGGGTGATCGAGGCGGTCTGCGACGCGACCCGCGCCTACGGAGCCACCCACACCGGCTCCCGCTTCATCGGCGGCACCAACATGCTCCACAAGGAGCTGGAACGTCGGCTCGCGTCCTTCAAGCAGCGTCCGGCCTGCATCGTCTATCCCGGAGGCTACGCCGCGAACCTGGGTGCGATCTCCGCGCTCGTCAAGAGCTACGACACCCTCGTGGTCGACCGGCTCAACCACATGAGCATCGTCGACGGGGCCCGGCTCTCGGGCGGTATCCGCAAGATCTACCAGCACAACGACATGGCGGACCTGGAACGGATCCTCAAGCGTGCGGACGACCGGTCCGGGGGCCGGCTGATCGTGGCCGACGGCGTGTTCAGCATGCACGGCGACATCTGCGACCTGCCTGAGATCGTCCGTCTGGCCAAGGAGTACGACGCCAGGATCATGGTCGACGACGCCCACGCCACCGGCGTCCTCGGTGAGCGGGGCTCCGGCACGACCGAGCACTTCGGCCTCAAGGGTGAGGTCGACCTCGAACTCGGCACGATGAGCAAGGCGCTGGCGGGTATGGGCGGCTTCGTCGTCGGCGAGGAGGAGGTCGTCGAGTACCTCCGCTTCTACTCGAACTCGTACGTGTTCGCCGCCAACATCCCGGCGGGCGTGGCCGCAGGGCTGATCGCGTCGATCGACGTCATCGAGGCGGAGCCCGAGCGGATCACTCAGCTGTGGTCCAACATCCGCCTGCTGCATGGTCAGTTGGCGGACGCTGGTTTCGACCTGGAAAACACCCAGAGCGCCATCCTGCCCATCGTCATCGGCGACGAGCGCAGGGCCATGGAGATGGGACGTGCGGTGCGGGCCCGCGGGCTGTACTGCCAGACGGTGGTCTTCCCGGGGGTGCCGCTCGGCGACGCCCGACTGCGCGTCAGCGTCACCTCCGAGCACACGCGGGAGGACCTGGAGAACGCCGCCGGGATCTTCGTCGAGGCGGCCCGCGAGGTCGGCGTGCTGCCCTCGGCGGCCTGAGGCAACGGTGACGGGAGCAGGCATGACGCAGACGATGAGTGAATCCGACATAGCGCTGATCCGGTTGCCGCAGTCCCTCTCGGCGGAACAGGCAGCCCGTCCGGCCCTCGTGGGGGAACGGACCGTGACCTATGGCGAGCTGCTGGCCTCGGTGGCCTCCGTGGCCTCCGGGCTGCTCGGCGTCGGCGTCGTGGTCGGCGACCGCGTGGCGATCTGGATGGACAAGCGGCCACGTTACGCCGAGGCCGTCCTTGGCACCCTGCAGGCGGGATGCGCGTACGTTCCCCTCGACGGCGGTCAGCCGGCGGACCGGGTCCGCACGATCCTCGCCGACTGCGAACCGGTGGCGCTCTTCACCGACAGCCACCACTGGGAACTGTTGGCAGGCCGGGAACTGCCAGGCTCGATCAGGATGATCGTGATCTGCGACGGCACGGCCGGCGAACCGCGGCGCAACTTCCTCACGGCAGACGGCAGTCCGGCCCCCGTACGGACCTGGGAGGGCTTCGCGGCCGGCGCCGCGCGGCACATCGTGTTCCTGCCCGCGCTGGACCGCGACGACCTCGCGTCGATCCTCTACACCTCGGGATCGACGGGTACACCCAAGGGTGTCCGCATCACCTACCGGAACCTGGCGAACTTCATCCGGTGGACGCGTGCCGAGCTGCTCGTGGGCCCGGACGACGTCTTCGCCAACCACGCCTCGTTCAACTTCGACCTGTCCACGTTCGACCTCTTCACCGCGCTGTCGGTCGGTGCCCGGGTCTGGATCGTCGCCGACGACCGGGCGCGCGACGCCGGCGCGCTCGCCGAAGGCATCCGCGAGCACGGCGTCACCGTGTGGTACTCCGTCCCGTCGGTGCTGCACCTGCTCACCGCGTCCGGAGCGCTCACACCCGAGATCGCACGCGGTCTGCGCTACGTCCTGTTCGCCGGCGAGGTCTTCCCGATCCGGCAGCTACGGGCGCTGGCCGCGCTGCTCCCGTCGGGCGCACAGCTGTACAACCTGTACGGCCCCACGGAGACCAACGTCTGCACGTACCACCGGGTCCGCCCCGAGGACCTGACACGCGAGGAGCCTGTTCCGATCGGCCGGCCGGTCACGGGCGCCCGCGTCTCCGTCGTCGACGAGGACGGGCGGGTGCTCGACGGCCCGGACGCCTTCGGCGAGTTGGTCGTCGAGGGCGACTGCGTCACGCCCGGGTACTGGCGCCGAGAGGCGGAGCCCGCGGCCGCGGATCACTGGAAGGGCCGCCACGCCACCGGTGATCTCGTCAGTTACGAACAGGGCGAACTCGTCTACCGGGGCCGCAAGGACCGCATGGTCAAACTCTTCGGCTACCGCGTCGAACTGGGAGAGATCGAAGCCGCCGTGCTCCGGCATCCGGACATCGCCTCCGCTGCCGTCGTCGTCGACACGCACAGCGCCGAACGACGAATCGCCCTCTACTACACGCTCCGCAGCGGCGGACCCGGCCCGGGTCTCATCGAGATCAAACGGCACTGCTCACGGTATCTGCCCCGGTACATGCTCCCGCGGACGGCGACCCGACTCGACGAGCTCCCGCGCAACGCCAACGGCAAGACGGACTACCGCCGGCTGTGCGGAACGGCCGGGACGGTCCAGCCTGCGCGGGCCCTGCCCGGAAAGTGACGGAGACGCTCATGAACCAAGGCCCGACGGGCACCCTCTGGCGGGGCGAGGAACCGAGGACGGTTGCCGGGCTCCTGCGACACCACTGCGAACAGCGCCCGGACGCCCTCGCGTACCGCTTCCTCACCGGCGCCGGCACGGACGGCGAGTCGTTCACTTACCGTGAACTGGACCAGCGCGTCCGGGCGGTGGCCGTCGTCCTGCAGCGCGAGAACCTGGCCGGAAAGCCGGTCCTGCTGCTCCACCCACCAGGGCTCGACTACGTCGCCGCCTTCCTCGGCTGTCTGTACGCGGGAGCCATCGCTGTACCGGCGTACCCACCGGACACGCGGCGGTTCGGCCAGACCATGCCGCGCCTGGCCGCGATCGCCCGGGACGCGGGGGCCACGCATGCGCTGACGAACGGGGAGATCTCCCGATTCGTCGCCGACAGGCACGACGAACTCGCCACGCTCGGCCTGGGCGGCCTGCGCTGGCTGGTGACCGACGAGCTCGGCAGCACCGGCGCCGACGACTGGCGTGACCCGGGCCCTTCGGGGGATGCACCGGCCTTCCTCCAGTACACCTCAGGTTCGACGTCATCCCCCAAGGGCGTCATGGTCGGTGACGACAACCTGATGCACAACCTCCGCGCGATCCACCGACGCCTGGGGCACGACACCGACTCGGCGATGGTCTCCTGGCTGCCGCCGTATCACGACATGGGCCTCATCGGCGGCATCCTGACCCCGCTGTACGGGGGGTTCCCCGCACACCTGATGGCCCCGATGTCCTTCGTACGGCAGCCGCTGCTGTGGCTGGCGACACTGTCAGACACCCGCGCCTCCACCAGCGTCGCACCCAACTTCGGCTTCGAGCACTGCGTCCGCAGGATCACGGACGAGCAGTGCGAGGGTCTGGACCTGAGCCAATGGCGGCTGGCGCTGAACGGCGCCGAGCCGGTGCGCGCGGACACTCTGCGGCGCTTCACCGACCGTTTCGGTTCCCGCGGCTTCAGGCACAGCGCCCTCCTGCCGTGTTACGGCCTTGCGGAGGCCACGTTGATGGTGACCGGTGTGCGGGCCGACGCGGCGCCCGCCATCGGAACCTTCGCGTCCCAGGCGCTGGGAGACGGCATGGTCCGATCCGCAGCCGAGAAGGATGACGGCCCGGTGACCGAGGTCGTCGGATGCGGCCCGGCCGTCGACGGAGTGGACATCGCGATCGTCAACCCGACCACGCGGCGACGGATCACCACACGGGACCGGATCGGGGAGATCTGGATCGCGGGCGGAAACGTCGCCCACGGCTACTGGCGCCGGCCCGAAGTCACCAGGGAAGCGTTCCGGGCCCGTATCGAGGGGGAGGACGACACACCCCGTCTGCGCACCGGCGACCTCGGGTTCCTGCGTGACGGTGAGCTGTATGTCGTCGGCCGTACCAAGGATGTCGTCATCGTGCAGGGCCGCAATCACTACCCGCACGACATCGAGCTCACCGTGGAGCAGACGGACGAGCGCCTTCGTGCGGGCAGTGGTGCCGTGTTCTCGGTGGAGGTGGACGGCGCCGAGGAGATGGTCGTCGCGTACGAGATCGAGGGCCGGCGCGTTGAGGACGCACCGGCGCTGCTGGCGCGGCTGCGCACCGCCATCGCCGAGGCGCACGACGTCACACCGCACGGCGTCGTCCTGCTCAAGCGGTCGACAGTGCACAAGACGACCAGCGGCAAGATCCAACGCCAGGCGTGCAAGCGGGACTTCCTCGATCTACGGCTCACGACGGTCGCCGCCAGCGTCACCCTGGGCACCGAGGCCCCGGCTTCCGGCGGGGCGCTCATCGGTGTTCCCGCCGACCGGCGGAGGCGACTGGTGATCGACACGGTCACCGAGGCACTCACCGGAGTCGCCCCGGCGGACGACGCTCCCGACATCACCGATTGGACGTTCGCCGAGCTGGACCTCGACTACCCGACACTCCTGACCACGGTCCGCGAGTTGGAGCGGCGGCTCGGCACCGTGATCCCGTTCGGTGAACTGCTCGTGCGTCCCCGGGTCGACACGTTGATCGCGCTCCTCCTCGGTGAGCAGCCCGTGGGCACGGCGCGGCCCGGCCCCGCGTCCGCCGAGGCCACGCGGCGGACCGCGCCGCACGGGCCCGAGGCCATCGAGGGCTGGCTCATCCAGAGGATCGCGGCTCGCCTGGGACTGTCGACGGCGGCGATCGATGCCACCAAGCCGCTGGCTTCCCTGGGACTGGATTCGAAGCAGGCCGTGGAGATCGTGGCCGAACTCGGCTCGGTGATGGGCCGGGAGGTCACTACCGGCGTGGTCTTCGACCACCCGACGGTGCGCGCCGTCGCCCGTCACTTCGCCGCCGGCCAGACGTCCACGGCGCCACGTGCTTCGAATTCCGCGGAAGCCCTGGTCAAGAACGCCTCCCTCGAAGAGGTCGGGGAGCCGGCAACGCGTGCGGCTGGGATCGACGACGCGGGCGAGCCGATCGCGATCGTCGGTATCGGCTGTCACTTTCCCGGGGCGCCCGACGCGGACAGCTTCTGGCGGCTCCTCGTGGACGGCCGCGACGCGATCGCCGAGGTCCCCCGCAGCCGCTGGGACGCCCATCGGGTGAACGCGCCGGCATACGGAGGGTTCCTCGATGGCGTCGACGAGTTCGACGCTCGCTTCTTCGGCATGTCGGCGAGGGAAGCGACCCGCACTGACCCGCAGCAACGGCTGCTCCTCGAAGTGGCCTGGCAGACGGTGGAGGACGCCGGCCTCGACCCGGGCCGGCTCGCGGGCAGTGCCACCGGAGCTTTCGTCGGCATCAGCAGCCACGACTACTCCGAACTGCAGATGGGCCGGCTTGAGACGATCGACGTCCATGGCGCCACCGGCAACGCGCACTCCATCGCGGCCAACAGGCTGTCGTACACACTCGACCTGTACGGGCCGAGCCTCGCTGTCGACACGGCGTGCTCGTCGTCCCTGCTGGCCGTCCATCTCGCCTGTGAGAGCCTGCGCCGCGGGGAGTGCACGGCGGCGCTCGCCGGCGGTGTGAACCTGATGGTCACGCCCGGTCTCTCCGTGGCGTTCGCGGCGGGCGACATGCTGTCGCCGGACGGCCGTTGCCGCACCTTCGACGACTCCGCGAGCGGCTATGTGCGCGGCGAGGGCGCGGGCCTGGTGCTGCTGAAGCCACTGTCCGCCGCGCTGGCGGACGGAGACCGGATCCACGCCGTGATCCGCGGCTCGGCGACGGGACACGGTGGCCGGAGCAACGGCCTCACGGCTCCGAGGAGTTCGGCGCAACGCGCCGTCTGCCAACGGGCCCTGGACCAGGCCGGCCTGACCCCCGACGAGGTCCACTACGTCGAGGCCCACGGCACCGGAACCCCGCTCGGCGACCCGGTCGAGTGGGAGGCACTCGCCGCTGTCTACGGCCGGGACCGCGCGGAGGGCGGTCCCTGTCTCGTCGGTTCCGTCAAGACCAACATCGGTCACCTGGAGGCGGCCGCGGGCATCGCCGGCCTGATCAAGTCGGCACTTGTCGTACGTCATCGTCAGGTGCCTGCGACCCTGCACCTGCGCACAGCGAACCGCCGTCTGGTGCCAGGCGCGGCGCTCGACGTGCCGACGCGGCTCACGGGCCTTCCGGAAGGGACCGTGGCGCGGGCCGCCGTCAGCTCCTTCGGCTTCGGCGGCACCAACGCGCACCTGATCCTCGAATCGGCCCCCGAGCCGACCCGGGGCGAGACGGTTCCGCCGAAGCGCCCGGTGCACGCCCTGTGCCTGTCGGGGCACACACCGACCACGCTGACCGAACTGGCCCAGCGGTGGCGCACCCACCTGGCCGCCCATCCAGACGCCGACGTCGCCGATCTCTGCCATGCGGCGAACACGGGCCGCCCCCGACTCGGTCACCGGGCGGTCGCCATCGGTGGGTCCGCCGAGAACCTGGACATGGCACTCGACGCCCTGGTCCGCGGTGAAGCGTCGACCGCGGTTGTTCGCGACCGGCCCCGATCCGGCCCGCCACCGAAAGTGGCCTTCCTCTTCAGCGGCCAGGGCACTCAGTACACCGGCATGGGCAAGGGGCTCTACGACGTCCACGGCGGCTTCGCCCGCAGCATCGATCGCGCGGACGACGTACTGCGACCGCTCATCGGGGTGCCGCTGCCGGATCTGCTCTTCGCCGACGGCGGCGGAGACCGGCTGCGTAGCACCCGCTACTGCCAGCCCGCGCTCGTGGCACTGGAGGTGGCCCTCGCCGAGGTGTGGATGTCGCTGGGTGTACGGCCGGCAGCCTTGCTCGGCCACAGCATCGGGGCCTACGGCGCCGCTTGTGTGGCCGGTGTGATGTCGCTGGAGAACGCGTTGACGCTGGCGGCGGTACGCGGTCGTCACATGGACGAACAGCCCGGCAACGGCACGATGATCGCGTGCGTCGGAGCCGCCGACGTGATCCGCTCGGTGGCGGACGGCTTTGCCTCCGTCTCGGTGGCCGCCGTCAATGCTCCGGGCCACCTGGTTCTGTCCGGGGCCCGGGAGGAGATCGACGAAGCCCGTGCCCTGCTCCAGGACCAGTCCGTCGTGGTTCGGCCGCTGGCCGTCTCGCACGCCTTCCACTCCGCGTTGATGGCCGGTGCGGCGGGGCCGCTGCGGGAGGCGGCCCGTGCCGTGAGGTTCGCGGAGCCGACGATTCCGTGGATCTTCGACCGCACCGGCGAGCAGATCACCGGACGCATCGATGCCGACGACCTCGTGGAGCACATGCTCGACACGGTCCGATTCGCCGACGGATGCGCGACGCTTCGCCGCATGGGCTGTGACGCGATCGTCGAGATCGGCCCGCACCCCACCCTGCTCAATCTGGCGCGCAAGGCGACACCCCCGGACAGCGAGAACCCGATGCTGTGGCTTCCCTCGCTGCGCAGGGGCGGCCCGGTGGGCAGCGGCGACTGGGAGACCCTCCTGCAGTCGCTCGGCCGCCTCCACTGCGCCGGAGGCGAGGTGGACTGGGCGGCGCTGGACGAGGGACACCGGCGCGCGCGCGTGCCTGTACCGCACACGGTCTTCGAGCGGCAGTCGTACTGGTTCACGTCGCCCACGCAGGAGGCACCGGCCGTGACGCAGCATTCCACGCCTGATACAGCCGTACGGCACGAGCACCACGAGGTCGCCGAGCAGCCGGTCCGGCATCCGGTCGCCCGAGACGACCACCGGGCCGCCGCCGCGCCCGTCGGCGAGCAGGACGTGCGCCAGGTGATCCTTGAACACGTCGCGCGAGTGTGCTCCTTCCCCGTCGACCAGATCTCCCTCGATGCGCACCTGGGCAGGGACCTCGGCTTCGACTCCCTCATGCGCACCGAACTGGAGCGGGCGCTCGACCGTCAGTACCCCGGATGCCTGCAGAGGCACCGGGAGTCCCTTTCGGACGACCCCAGCGTCCGGGAGCTGGCGGACGTGCTCGGCACGGAGACGGCCCCTGCGGCCATGAGCGGTGCACGCTCGTCCGAACGCCTTCCTGAACCCACGACCGTGCCGACCCCGCCGAGCCGCCCAGCCCCCGCGGTCCGGCAGGAGCGGGACTTCGAGGAATGGGCCGAGTACGCGGAGCTGCAGGGCAGGCTGAGCCAGGCCAGGTCGAGCGGCGCCAACCCGTACGGCCGTATCCACGAGGGACACAATGCGGGCCGCGCCACCGTCGACGGCCGTACCGTACTGAACTTCGCGTCCTTCAACTACCTTGCGCTCTCCCACCACCCGCGCGTCCGCAAGGCGGCGCAGGAGGCCGTCGACCGCTACGGCACGTCCAGTTCCGCAACGCCCCTGCTGTTCGGGGAGACTCCGCTGCACCACGAGCTGGACGCCGAGATCGCTTCCTTCCTCGGCACGGAGGACGCGATCGTCTTCGCCGGGGGCCATGCCACCAACGTGGCGACCATCGGCCACATCCTCGGTCCCGAGGACCTGGTCCTGCACGACGAGTGGATTCACGACAGCGCCGTACGCGGCTGCATCCTGTCCGGGGCCAGGCGCAGGCCCTTCCCGCACAACGACTGGCGGGCCCTGGACGCGATGCTGGGTTCACTGCGCGCACAGCACCGCCGGGCGCTGGTGCTCATCGAGGGCGCCTACAGCCAGGACGGCGACATCCCCGACCTGCTTCGGTTCATCGACGTCAAGAAGCGCCACGGCGCGATGTTGATGATCGACGAGGCGCACTCCATCGGGGTGCTGGGACGTACGGGCCGGGGCATCGGCGAGTACTTCGGGGTCGACCGCGGTGACGTCGACCTGTGGATGGGCACGTTGAGCAAGGCGCTCGGCAGCCTCGGGGGATATATCGCGGCCCGCGGCCCGCTCATCGAGTACCTCCGGTTCACCGCCCCCCTGCACATCTTCAGCACGGGAATCTCGCCGGCGAACACGGCTGCGGCCCTGGAGGCGATTCGGGTCGTCAAGGACGATCCGCAGAGGGTGGCCCGGGTACGGCGCCTGGCCGAACACTTCCGCGACGAAGCTCGGCTCCGCGGCCTCGACATCGGGGTCTCGCGGTCGTCGGCGGTGATCCCGGTCATCATCGGCGACTGGGAGAAGACCATGGCGCTGTCGAACACCCTGCTGGAGCGGGGCGTGAACGTGATGCCCATCGGCTACCCGGCCGTCGCCCGCGACGAGTGCCGCCTTCGCTTCTTCATCAACGCCGACCACAGCGAAGAAGACCTGGAACATTCCCTCGACGTCCTGGGGCGTGCCATGGCAGACCAGACGACCGCGACTTCCTCCACGACCTCCGAGGCAGCGGGCGAGGCCGCACTTGGCGAAACCGCGTCAGCAACCGTTCCGGAGTCCGCTCCGCAACACCCACCGATCCCTGTGCACGACTCCGGCCCGGACGTCCTGGTCGCGGGCGCGAGTGGCTTCATCGGTGGACACCTGACCCGGCGTCTGGCCGAACACGGCCACCGTGTACGGGTGCTGGTCCGCGACGGCAGCGACCGCTCCGCCTTCGACGGCGTCGACGTCGAGATCGCCACCGGTGACCTCGGCGACCCCGACAGCCTGCGCCGTGCCACGGCCGGCGTACGGCATGTCTACAACTGCACCGGAATGTCGGCCGACTGGGGTCCCTGGGAGGAGTTCCGGCGCATCAACGTCGACGGCAGCCGCCACCTCGTCGAGGCCGCGCACCACGCAGGCACCGTCGAACGTTTCCTGCACGTCAGCACCACCGACGTCTACGGCTACCCGGTCACGCCCTGCGGCGAGACAACGGAACTCCGGGACATCGGGCTGCCGTACAACCGCAGCAAGCTGCTGGGCGAACGCGCTGTGAGGGAGGCGGCCGAGCGAGCCGGACTGCCCCTGACCGTCGTACGGCCGGTCTCGGTCTACGGGCCGCGCAGCAAGGACTTCGTGATCGAGATCGCGACACTGCTGCTGAGCAAGCAGATGGTCTACATCCGCCGGGGCGACGTACCGGCCGGACTCGTCTACGTGGGCAACCTCGTCGACGGCATGATCGCCGCCTGCACCTCCGAGACCGCGGCCGGCAGGGCGTACAACCTGCGCGACCCCGATCTGACGACCTGGCGCGAGTACGTGGAAGCACTGGCGCGCGGCCTGGGCGTCAAGCCGCCCGCCTTCAGCCTTCCGACGCCACTGGCGCGTGGTGTGGCCACGGCGTCCGAGAAGCTCTACGGCGCCCTGGGGGTCAAGTCCCGTCCCGTGCTCACCCGGCACGCCGTCCATCTCTTCGACCGTGACCAGTCCTACGCCATCGACCGAGCCCGCGACGACTTCGGCTTCAAGAGCGAGGTCGGCTTCCAGGAAGGCATGGACCTCACCCTGGCCTGGCTGAACTCGCCCGAGGGCCGCAAGCACGTCCCCCGCTGACACCCGACCCCGACGACACCGGCACCCCCGAAGACCGACGAACAGCGACGACCGAGGACTGCGAGGATCCACGTGCCCATCACCGAACGGCCGCCGGGGCCCGACCCGGCCCCGCCGCCACCCGTCGCCGGATGGTTCCCGGGCCTCACGCCTGCAAGCGGAGCCGATTCCAAGCCCCTACGACTGATCTGCTTCCCGTACGCGGGGGGCACCCCCTCCGTGTACCGGGGCTGGGACGACCGGCTGGGCACGGGCATACAGGTCGTCCCGGTCCTGCTGCCGGGGCGCGGACTGCGCCTGCGGGAGAGGGCCTACACGGCAATGCGGCCGCTGGCCCGCGACATCGCGGAAGCCATGGTCGAGCGTGGACTCGCCCGTGACTATGCCGTGTTCGGCCACAGCATGGGTGCTCTCCTCGCCTATGAGGTCGCCTGCGAACTACGCGAGCGAGGGCACGGCGAACCCCGGCATCTGTTCGTATCCGGGAGCAGGGCGCCCCATCTCTACGGCGACCGCGACGACCGGACGCTGTCCGACGCGGACCTGCGGAGACTGGTCCGCTCCCTCGGCGGCCTCGGGGACGACCACACCGTCGGGAGCGCCTACCTGGACCGGCGTCTGCCCGTGCTGCGCGCCGACCTGACGGTCTGTGAGGAGTACCGCTGGATCCCGCGGCCCCCACTGGGCTGTCCCATGACCGCGTTCTCGGCCACCCGTGACCCGATCGCACAGGGACCCGCCGTGGACGCATGGCGGTCGTACAGCAGCAGCTCCCTCCTCCACCACCGTCTGGAGGGCGACCACTTCTTCCTCAACGGCCCATCGCGGCTGTCACTCCTGCGCGAGATAAGGAGCGAACTCGCCCGGCTCACCGACGAACTGGGCGAGCCGGCCCCGGATGCGCCCGACCGACTCCCCACTCCGAAGAGGGAACCCTCATGGACCTGCTGAGCCTGGCCAGGAACGTCAAACACCGGGTGGAGGAACCGCTCACGGACGTTCTGACCGTGGCGAAGATCGTCGCTGACCCGCGCAACCCGGTGCTGCTGACACTGTCGACCGTGCTGGTCAACCCGCTGTACCGGGCGGCGTTCCTCGCCTCCGCCGCAGGCTCGGGCGTCCTACGGTGCCTGGCCGTGCGCCCGTGCGATCTGGAGAGCCTCGCCGAGTACCTGGAGATCTCCGAGGACGACCGCCCGCAGTTGCGGGCCTGGTTGGAGACGGGCGTCCGGCTCGGCGAGTTGGGCAAGCGCGAGGGCTGCTACCGGCTCAAGAGCCCGGTTGCCAGGCTGCTGGCCCAGCCCGGGAACGACGCCGTCGCCGCCGCCATCGAGGAGATCCTGCGCTTCCACCTGCCGGTGCTGCTCGACGGACCCCGCATGCTCTCCGGCGGCCGCCGCTTCTCCCTGGAGGACCAGGACGGAACCGTCATCGCGCGCTCGTCCCTGGCACTGCGCGGCATGGTCCAGGCGGCCATCGACCGGACGCTGGACCGCGACGGCCCGGTCCGGCTGCTGGAGATCGGCTGCGGGACGGGCACCTATGTGCGGTACGCCGCCGAGTCCAACCCCCGGCTGACCGCCGTCGCGGTCGACCTGCAGGAGGAGGTCGCCGCACACGCCGCCGACAACATGGCCGAATGGGGCCTCACCGAGCGCGTGGAGACCTGCCAGGGCGACCTGCGCACGCTGGACCTGCAGCCCCAGTTCGACGTGGTCACCCTCCACAACAACATCTACTACTTCCCCGAGGCCGAACGTGTCGAGGCGCTCGAACGGGCTCGGTCCTTCCTCGCCCCCGGGGGCCGGATACTGCTCACCTCTTCGTGTCAGGGCGGCGGCAACCTCGGTCTCGACGTCCTCAACCTCTGGTTCGCGTACGCCGACTTCGGCGGCCCCCTGCCCCGGGCGGACGAGCTGGCCTCCCAGATGGAGAAAGCGGGCTTCACCGACGTGCGGGCCACGCGGATCATTCCCGGTCAGCCGTTCCGCGCCTTCGTCGGCACCAACTCTGTCGTCCAGAGCGCCTGACAGGCCAGGAGATCTCATCATGGAAACCCGAACCGACAGCATCCCGGCTCCCGCGACGGGCTCGCAGGCGCCGCACGCGGACCTCGTGATCGCCCTCGGCCACACCGGTGCCACCGTCGAGACCGCCGGGGGCAAGGCAGCCCGGCTCGGCGAGATGATCGAAGCCGGCCTTCCGGTCCCGCCCGGCTTCTGCCTGAGCACCGGTCTGTTCGACCTCTTCCTGCGCGAGTCCGGCCTGACGGCGGAGATCCGTGCCGCCGAGGCCCGCGGCGCCGAAAGCCGGACGATCCGCGAACTCATCGTCGCCCGGGAGATCCCCGAGCCCATTGCCCGGACTGTCCTCACCGCCTACGAGGACCTGGGCCGCCCGCGGGTCGCCGTCCGCTCGTCCGCCTGCCGGGAGGACTCCGCCACCCAGTCGTTCGCCGGACAGCACGACACCGTCCTGGACGTCTCGGGCGACCGGGCGCTGCTGGATGCGGTCAGGACCTGCTGGGCCTCGCTCTGGTCGGACCGGGCGGCCGCCTACCGGGACAGCGGCTCCGCGGGCTCGATCGCCGTGGTCGTACAGCAGATGGTCCACGCCGACGTCAGCGGTGTGCTGTTCACTGTCGACCCGGTCGGCGGGCAGCCCAACCGGCTTGTCGTGGAGGCCTGTTGTGGCCTCGGCGAGGGCCTGGTGTCCGGGCGCGTCTCCAGCGACTTCTTCGCCGTCGACGACCGCACCCTGGAGGTGGTCGAGGAGCGCGTCCGCTACAAGGTGACCAAGTGCGCCTCCGTAACCCCCGGCACCATCGGCATGACCAAGGTCGACGCCGCCGACCGCAACGCCCCGTGTCTGACCCGCGAACAGCTCACCGCACTCGCACGACTCGCGCTCGACGTTCGTAGCCACTACGGCACCGAGCAGGACATCGAGTGGGCCATGCAGGACGGCACGCTGTATCTGCTCCAGACCAGGCCGATCACCACGCGTCCCCGGGCACAGGGGGCCGAGGAGAAGCACGGCCCCTACGTCGCACCGCAGTCGGAAGCGGTGCAGCAGGGCACGCTGTGGTCCCGGATGGACATCGGCGAGATCTTCGTCGGCCTGATGTCACCCCTGGGCCTGAGCTTCGCCCGCTACTACCAGGATCACGTGCACCGCGATTGCGCCGCCGCTCTCGGCGTCCGCGACACCGGCGACGTGGCCCTGCACATGGGCTACCTCCAGGGCCACGTCTACCTGAACATCTCGTACACCGCCTACCTCCTGGGCCAGTGCCTGCCCACCCGCGACCAGCGCCACTTCACCAGCCGCTTCGTCAGCGAGGAGGCCGACCTCTCCACCTACGAGAATCCCTTCGGCAGGTTCCCCGGAGGCATCGAGGACCTACTGTCCACCCTCCACTGGGTGCAGTCCACGGCGACCGAGATGCTGACCATGAAGAACCGCGCCGAGGAGATGGCCACCACCCGGCTGTACGAGTTCGACCGCGCGCGACGGCTGGACCTCACCCGGATGAGCCGCCGCGAGCTCAACGCCGAACTCGTCCGCTACCTCGACTTCTTCCACGACGCGCACGTGGGCTACATGCCCTACTACATCAACGCGTTCGGCTTCTACGGAGTGCTGACGGAGCTGTGCGGCAAGTGGCTGGGGGACGCCGGCGACAATCTGCAGAACCGCCTCAAGACAGACATGTCCAGCCTGCGGACCGTGGCATCCGCCCAGGAGATCTGGAAGGTCGCCCAGGCCGCCAAGACCCGGCCGAGGGTCATGGAGATCATCGACAGGGCGCCGCTGGAACAGATCGTGCAGACGCTGCGCGACGACGACGAGGGTCGCGCTTTCTGGGACAACGAGGTCGAACCGTTCCTGCGGGCCAACGGCACCCGTGGCCGGCAGGAGATGGAGCTCACCCATCCGCGCTGGATCGACGACGCCTCGTACATCTTCCAGATGATCCGCCGCTACGCCGCCGACGGGTTCTCCGTCGACGACATCATGGGGCGCAGCCGGGCCCGAGCGGAGGGTGACGCCCGGTCCGCCCTGGACAAGCTGCCGCTGCCCCAACGCAAGACCCTTGAGACGGTCATCGCGATGTACACGCTGTGCAGCGAGTTGCGCGAGACCACGCGCATGTCGATGATCACGTCGATCTGGCTGGTCAGGAACGTGGTGTACGAGGTCGGCCGCAGGCTCGTGGCGGAGGGCGTACTGCATTCCCTGGACGAGGTCGCGTACCTCGACTTCGAGGATGTCCGCGCCTACCTGGGCGGCACGAGCACGGGGCGCGAGGCGTTCTCCCGCGAGAGGCTGGACGCGCGTCGGCGCGTTCACGAGTACCACAACCGGCTGCCCGAGCCGCCTCTGACGTTCATCGGCGAGCACGACCCGACCCGGTCCGTGCGGCCCGCCGAGGGCGGGACTCGCCTGGAGGGGCTGGGCTCCAGTCCGGGACGGATCGTCGGCCGGGCCCGCATCGTGGAGGACCTGGTCTGGCAGGCCGACGAGTTCCAGCCGGGGGAGATCCTGGTCACCCGCTACACCGACGCCTCCTGGACCCCGCTCTTCGCCATCGCCGGCGGCGTGGTCACCGACATCGGATCGATGCTCTCCCACAGCTCGATCGTGGCTCGGGAGTTCAACGTGCCGTCGGTGGTCAACACCAAGTACGCCACGCAGCGCATCAGCACGGGCGACATGGTCACGGTCGACGGCGACACCGGTGTCGTCGAGGTCGTCGAAGGCTGAGTCGCCCATCCGCCAGTACGCCGCGCCCGGTTCACCAGGGTGCGGGTGACGAGAGGAAGACAGCCGGATGATCCCCAACCAGTGGTACCCGATCCTGCAGACCGGTGACCTCAAGAGCGACAGGCCCACCGGGGTGCGCCGCATGGGCGAGGAACTCGTCCTGTGGCGTGACCTCGACGGCAATCTCGTGTGCCAGACGGCACGTTGCCCCCACAAGGGCGCCAACATCGCCGACGGCCGCCTCAAGGGCAACACCGTCGAGTGCCCCTACCACGGCTTCCGCTTCGACGCCGAGGGCACCTGCAAGGTGGTGCCCGCCCTGGGCTCCGACGCGCGCATCCCCGCCTCGCTCAAACTGCGGACGTACCCGGTCCGTGAGGAGCACGGCCTGGTCTGGATGTGGTGGGGAGACCAGCGGGAGGAACTGCCGGCCATCGAGCTGCCGACCGAGCTCGTGAGCAACCCCCGGCCCTACGAGACCATTTCGTGGACGCGGCCCATCCACTACACGCGCTACATCGAAAGCCTCCTCGAGTTCTACCACGTGACCTTCGTGCACCGGGATCACTGGACGAACAACATCGACTACACCTTCATGTACGGCACCGCGCGCAATCTCTGGATGGACGGCCGCGAGCGCTACCTCGCCGCCAACAAGATCGTGAACCACGAGGTCGAGGTCGAGGGGACCACCATCCGCTCCACCTTCGACCAGTGCGAGGAGGCCAACCCCGAGAACAGCTCCCACTTCAACCTCATCTACCAGGCACCGGGACTGACGCACGTCAAGACCGGGCTCCTGGAGATCACCACCTGGCTCACCCCCATCGACGACGAGAACACCCTGGCGATCATGCGGCTGTACGAGTACCCGATGCTGCGGACCATGGTGCCGATAAAGCAGTTGCGGCCCTGGGTGCTGCGGGCGTCGCTGCTCATGGAAAGGCTTGTCCAGGACCCACAGGACGTGGGCATCATGCTCCGCCAGGAACCCAAGGTCAGCGAACGCGGCCTGAACAAGCTCATCGCGGTGGACGAGATGAACGCCAAGTTCCTGCAGATGCGGGACCGCCTCAAGGCGGAGGCCGCGGCCCACGCGGAGATCCCGGTGAGCGAGGCCGACAACAGTCAGGCCGCGGCCGGCGGCAATGGTGCGAAGCGGCCGAACGGCACGCGTGGAAAGAGCACCCCGGAACCGAAAAGCCGGTCGGGCAGCCTGGCCAGGGCCCGGTCCTGACGGCTCAGTCCACCCTGCGACCCCGCAGATTCCCCCCACCCCCACCGGAAAGCGAGCGTGAGAGATGTACGGCGGGTACGACACGTCGATCGGCCCGAAGACGCTGGTGACCACGTGCAACACGGCAGCCGTGGCGGCAGCCGCATGGTTCCTCTTCGGCGGCACGGACACCGTGGCCGGCTGGTTCGGCGCGCACTTCGACCATGCCGAGCTGCTTCGCCGCGGACTCCTGCTCGCTCTCTCGGCGATCTACCTGCTCCGGTTCATCGCCACGACCTTCGTCATGCTCAAACGCGGCATGGAATGGTCCGAGGCCGCGACCGTGGGCGTCTGGGTCGTCATCATCCACGGCACGATGGCCTACCTGGGTGGCACCAACGCCGCCTCGGTGGGAGTGTTCGCCTGGCTCGGCGTCGTCCTCTACCTCGTAGGGTCGTACCTGAACACCGGCTCGGAGTATCAGCGCAAGTTGTGGAAGCAGGTGCCCGAGCACAAAGGCAAGCTCTATACGGAGGGCCTGTTCAAGTACTCCATGCACGTCAACTACTTCGGTGACGTCGTGCTCTTCACCGGTTTCGCGCTGGTGACGGGCAGTCCGTGGGCCTTCGTCATCCCGGCGATCATGGCGTGCATGTTCGCCTTCCTGAACATCCCCATGCTCGACAAGTACCTGGCCGAGCGATACGGCGACGCCTTCGAGGAGTACTCCAAGAAGACGGCCAAGTTGGTGCCGTTCGTCTACTGAGAGCGGTGCGGTTCCCCGGAGACGGCGGACCGCACCGCGGACTCTGCCTTCGAGCACACCTCGGAACACGTCACCAGCTTTGGGACACGCACATCGGCAACGGGAGGAGAGGCGTATGGAGGAGTCAGGCCCAGGAGATCGGCAGTCTCCGCAGAACCGGGTGAGTCCCCGGGATCTGCTCATGGACACGGTCGCCCAGGGCATGCTCACCCTGGCCCGGGGGCGCGACATCCTCGACCGCTGGCTCACCGACGAGCAGAGCGTGGACGACTTCGGCTACGACCCCGAACTCACCGACGACGTCCTGCTGGCGCCGTTTAGGCGGCTGTACGAGAAGTACTTCCGCGTCGATGTGGTGGGCCTTGACAACGTACCGGCCGAGGGCGGTGCCCTGATCGTGGCCAACCACTCCGGAACCCTGCCGCTGGACGCGCTCATGTTGCAGGTCGCCCTGCGCGACCACCACCCCGAGCACCGGGCACTACGACTGCTCGCTGCCGACCTGGTCTTCGAACTGCCGGTGCTGCGGACACTTGCCCGCAAGGCCGGCCACACGGTCGCGTGCATGGACAGCGCACTGCGCCTGCTGGAACGAGGCGAACTGGTCGGCGTCATGCCCGAGGGCTACAAGGGACTCGGCAAGCCGTACGCCGAGAGGTATCGGCTGCGCCGCTTCGGCCGCGGCGGCTTCGCGGCCGTCGCGCTGCGCACCGGGAGCCCCCTCGTGCCCTGCTCCATCGTGGGCGCCGAGGAGATCTACCCGATGGTCGCGGACGCCCGTCCCGTGGCCCGGCGCCTCGGTCTGCCCTACTTCCCGATCACCCCTACGTTTCCCCTGCTCGGTCCGCTGGGTGCCGTCCCCCTGCCGACCAAGTGGACGATCCAGTTCGGCGATCCGGTCCGGACCGACCACTACTCCCAGGAGGCGCTGGAGGACCCGATGTTCGTCCACAAGCTCTCGGACGAGGTCCGGGACACCATCCAGGAGACGCTGAATGAGATGGTGCGCAAACGTACTTCGCTCTTCCGCCAGGGCAACTCCGGTGCGGTCGGGAACTGCCACTACGGCGAGGGAGATTGAGGCTCCGCGACTGCAGTCCGGGTGCCAACCGGCATGTGGTGCGGCTCTGCCGTGGTCGCCGTCATACGAGCCAGGCCGTGAGGCGGCGCCCCAG
Organism: Streptomyces sp. NPDC019531; assembly: GCF_044903305.1. NCBI lineage: Bacteria > Bacillati > Actinomycetota > Actinomycetes > Kitasatosporales > Streptomycetaceae > Streptomyces > Streptomyces sp. NPDC019531. Next base: position 19,946 of record NZ_JBJDQL010000056.1, read on the forward strand.
CAGCTCAGGGTAGTTGCCGTCTGGGCTGGGGGAGAGTAACGGGCCCGCAGGCAAGCACAGTTCCTCCCTTGAACGCCCCCCATGTGACGTGTTGAGCCCACCCTCGTCGGTGCTCGGCACCTCGGGGCCCCAGCGGAACGCCTTACAAGCTCTTGATCTGCGTCCAAGGGCCGAGTGCGGGTGGGCGTGGCTGGTCAGGGCGAGGGAGGTCGTGGCGTGCCTTCGAGCCGCACGAACGGGGTGGCCTCTCCGATCCTCCGGAAGGCCGTCTGGCTGCCGTCCACGGGAAAGCCCATGAGCGACGACAGACGGCGGGCGGCTCGTGGGTGCCGACGGGCGTATTCGGCCATAACGTCGGCGCCTTCCTCTGGTGAGAGAAAGTGAGCGGTGACGGTGAAGCGTCGCCTGCCGAACTGGATGGCGGCCTGTGGCCGATGGCGCAGATTCTGATACCAGTCGGACTTCGGGCCGAAGCCGGAGGCAATGGTCCAGGTGTCTGCGTGCTGGTCGTAGGACACCACTTCGAGTACCACTTGGCGCTTGCGGCCAGACTTGCGACCAGTGTGATGCAGCAGGAGGAAGCGTTTGCCGAGCAGTGGTCCCAGCCCGGCGTGGTACAGACGGATGGGAAGACGGAATGCCAGCCGCCGCCATCCGGTGGGAGGTCCAGGTCGTCGGGATGCGCTCTGGTGTTGGGTCACTGTCGCCTTCCTGGCCTATTGGAGGTGCGGCCCCTGTTCCAACTGGCAGCGTGACAATGAAGATATTTAGTCCGCACAAAGCTTTGCATAGTCTAAAGGTCTTCTGCCGGGTGGCGAAAGTGCTGCGCCGAACCAGAAGCCCACGCCGGACTGGCGTGGGAGCCGACCGAGGGCGATCGGAGCTGCGGCAAGTGAACTCCTGGGTCGCGGCCTACCAGCCCCACACGGCAGCAGGCTCAAGGAGCCCGGCGCCGAGCGTTCCGCTATCACGGTCATGGGGAGGGAAAATCCGTTCCCATCGGGTGAGTGAGCAGCGACTTCGGCACGGTAGAAAGGACGTATGCCGGAGCGTGAGAACCCTGCGGGGACCATGGACGACGTCGACGCGGTCACCCGGGCGGTGCTGACCGCGTCCCGCCTGCTGGTGGCGGTCTCCGCCCGTTCGCTCGGCGAGGTCGAGGAGCGGGTGACGCTGCCGCAGTTCCGGATGTTGGTCGTGTTGGCCACCCGGGGTGCCACCAAGCTGGTCGCGCTCGCCGACCTGCTCCAGGTGGCGCCGTCGACGGCGATGCGGATGGTCGACCGGCTGATCGCTGCCGGGCTCGCCGACCGGCAGACCAACCCCGACAACCGCCGCGAGACCCTCCTGCAGCTCACAGAGGAGGGCCGGCGCACCGTCGAGGACGTCACCGCCCGGCGCCGCTCCGAGATCGCCGCGATCGTCGCGCGGCTCGGCCCCACCCAGCGGCTGGCGCTCATCGAGGCCCTCAACGCCTTCAACAAGGCGGGTGCCGAGCCCCCGGCGGCACCCGCCGCCGAAAAACCGGAACCGTACCCGCTCGGCTGGGTGGTGGACGAGGCGATGGCGCACGACATGTGACCCGCGCCGGTCCGGCCTTCGCGGTCGAGTAAGCGCGGGCCCACGGCCCGGCAGGGCTGCGAAGACCCGGGACGAGGTCAGCGACGCACTCACCACGTCACGGTGGCGATGCTCCGGGATCTTCCCGAGCGGCCGAACGGGCTAACCCGGGCGCTGGCCAACCGCGACACCCGCGGCCTGGTCAAACTCGTCACCGACGCACGGACCGGCCGCCTGCTCGGGGCGCACGCGCCCGCCGACGGCGCCGACGACATCACCGCCGCCACCTACGCCACACCGCCCGGATGAGCGTCGAGGACTCAAGCTCGCCGCCCGCACCTTCACCTCGGACGTCGCCGAGCTGTCCTGCTGCGCCGGCTGAGAGACAGGGGACACCGGAGACTGATCATGAACGGGAAGATGCGGCCGATGACCATCGGTGAGCTCTCCCAGCGCACCGGCGTCCCGGTCAGGACGCTGCGCAAGTACACCGACCTCGGGCTGATCCACACCCTGGGCCGCAGCCCGGCCAACTATCGGCTGTTCGACACGGACGCCCTGTGGTGCGGCCGAGAACTGACGCGGCGTGAGTGTCTGTTCACTTTTCCGTCTCGGGCTCGGGTACGTCCGATGCCGCGCGACGGTGCACGAACGCGATCACCGCGCCCGTCCCGATCAGTGCCGCGAGTGCCCCGAATCCGTAGGTGAGGGTGGTGAGTGTGGCGACGGCGGCGACCAGGAGGGGGCCGCCCGCGTCGCCGAGTTCGCGGCCGAGTTCCGCGGCGCCCATGGTCTGGCCCAGGCGTTCCGGCGGAGTCGAGGAGGCCAGGGCGGCGAAGCCGAGCGGGGTGATCAGTCCGGTGCCGATGCCGACGAGGGCGGCGGCGAGGAGGATGCCGGTCAGGCCGGGCAGCATGGCGCACGCCAGTCCCGCGGCGGTGGCCAGCAGGCCGGCGGCCAGGCCGGAACGGGTGGTGAGGCGGCCGTCATCCAGTGCGCGCCCGGCACGCGGTTGGACGACGGCCGCGCAGGCGGCGAGCACCGACACCGCGGCGCCGGTGGCGACCGTGCCGAGCCCGGCGGCGCGCCCGGAGACAGGCAGGAAACCGACACCGACGGAGAGCGCCGCGGTCGCCGCCGCGAGCGCGGCGGTCGGGGCGAGGAAGGCCGGGTCGGCCAGTCGTCGGGCCAGGTCGACGACTGTCTGCCGGGTCTTGGGCAGCGGGGGTACGGCGGGGACGGTGAGCGCGGCCCAGGCGGCGACCGCCGCACCGAGCACGGCGAGGACGGTGAACAGGAGCCGCAGTCCTCCGGCCCACACCAGGAGGCCGCCGAGCAGCGGGCCGAGGGTGTAGCCGAGGGACTTGTAGAAGCCGTAACTGCCGAACGCCCGGCCGTGTTTGGCGGCCGGGTTGAGGCGGGCGACCAGGGCGGAGGCCGAGGGGGAGAACGCGGAGGCCGCGGCCCCCTGCCCGAGCCGGGCGGCCCACAGCCAGCCAGGGCTGTCCGCGACGGCGTACACGGCGGAGGCGGCGGCGAAGGCGACGAGCCCGCCGAGCAGCACCGGGCGGGCGCCGATGCGGTCGGCAAGAGTGCCGAAGACCGGCTTGAGCAGCACCTCGGCGCCGTCGTAGAGGGCGAGCAGTCCGCCCAGCACCAGCAGTGAGGTGACCGCGCCGTCGGTGTCGCCACCGAGGCTGGCGGCGATGCCGTGCGCGCCGAAGGCGGTGGTGAACCCCGCCGCGTACAGCGGCCACATCTGCCGGGCCGGAGCCGTCCGCGCGGTCACTGCTCCCCCTGCGGAGTCCGGTGCAGGGCGGCGAAGACCCGCTCGGCGTAGTCCTCGCAGGCTGCCGCGCACTGCTTGAGCCGCCGGCCGGCCTCGGCCGCCTCCGGAGCGCCGAACACGTCGCGTGCGGTGAGGTCGCGGTGCCAGCGTCGCAGCCGCTCCAGCGACTGCTCCTCTTCCTCCAGCTCGGCCAGGGTGAACTTGGCGATGCGGATCTCCTTGGCCAGTTCCTGCTCGAACTTGCCGCAGTCGGCCAGGAATTCCTGCCAGTCCTCCGACCGGGCAGCGGTGAACAGCGCCTGGAAGCGGGCCGCGTCCTCGGTGCTGCGCCCGGAGGCGTTCAAGGTCACGGCCTGTCCGCCGGCCTGCTCGGTGAGCGTGATCGCGCGGGCGATGCCGTCGGCGAAGGCCGGCACATCCGGAACGGCCCAGATCCCCTGTCCGAGGGAGAGCGCGCCGGTCTTGCGTAGTTCCCGCCAGACCGCGACCCGGTGCCGGGACGGATCAGCGGGCAGTTTGATCACAAGAACGAGCCAGCGGCTCCCCGGTTCCATGTTCGGCACGGTGTAAATGTAGCAGGCGTTACATCAACTTCTGTACCAGATGGTTCGTCAGGTGGTGAGCACGCCGGTGGCCAGGAGTCCCAGCAGGGCCACCCCGACGACGATCCGGTAGACCACGAACGTGACGGCGGTGGGAGGGTCGCCGCCGGGCTGGAGCGCAGGCTCGGGTGACCGATGCACGGAGCACGCGGAACAGACACGGCGCTGATGCTGCCGTGTGATCGGTAGCGGCTGTGGTCCTGCCGGTGTAGCGTCGTAAACCAGCAGTCGTGGTTCCGAAGTCTCGTTCGCCCGTGATCGCATCACGGGCGTTCTTGCTGTTCAGCGCATCTCCGGACCAGGGCGATCACCTCCCGGTCGCGCAGGGTGCGTGCCCGGTTTCTCTCCAAGGAGACGGCCATGGCCAAGGGTACTGTGAAGTGGTTCAACAGCGAGAAGGGCTTCGGCTTCATTGAGCAGGAGGGCGGCGGCCCCGACGTCTTCGCCCACTACTCCAACATCGCCAGCCAGGGCTACCGCGAGCTGCAGGAGGGCCAGAAGGTCGAGTTCGACGTCACGCAGGGCCAGAAGGGCCCGCAGGCGGAGAACATCCGCCCCGCCTGATTCGCTGTTTGAACGCGGCCCGGCGTCCCGACTGCGGGAGCGCCGGGCCTTGCGTATGCGACGGCAGACCTCGGCACCCGACCGCGTCGCCGCCCTGGGATCGGCAGCAGGACCTGCTGGATGCTGACGCACTGCTCGGTGCCGCCGTCACTGCGCTGCCGCCGCTCGTATCTCCGAGCTGCTGCTGCCGCCGGTGGAGCCCCTCGTGGATCCGCGTGTGCTGCCCCGGTGGAGCCGCCGCTGTCGGCGACCACGTCGGTGATGGAGGCCGTCATGTCCGGGTGGACGGCGCGGTAGTACTTGTACGTGCTGCACAGCACTCCGCCGCCGAACCCGCCCACTGCGGACAGTGCCGCGGTGCTGAAGTCGGCGCCGACGATGGCGACGACCTGCAGCGCGGGTTGCATCCGGGGGATTCTGCCGCCTCCAGGTGGCGCCAGGGCCGGGTGGGTCGGCTGGCGCCACAAGGTCTCCCGCGGTGAAGTAGCGCTGAGCACTTCGGTGCGCTCGCCGCAAGCCTCAAGCGTTGCCAGGACTCACAGACATCGTCCTCCGCCGAAGCAAGGTGTTCTCGGCCGTGAGCGACATGCGGCGTGCGGTTTCGTCGACGAGACCAGCTCGTCGGCCGGACGACTCAGCCAAGGACCGACCGTACGGCTTCGGGTGATCTGCCCAACACCGTTGTGCCGCGAAACGCCCGGCGGGATCCGCAAGGTCGGCCGGCAGCCCAAGGTCTACGAGCCCACGGACACCCAGCTCACCGTCAGCATCCCCGACCGGCGTCACGAATTCCTTGCGGACCTCCTGCTGGACGCCGTACTGACCGAGGGCCCCGACGAGAGTCCGTGAAACCCCCACGCACATCCGGCTGCGCAACTGCCCCTTCCACCCTCTTGCGGCCAAGGCCCCCGACCTGGTGTGCGGCATGAACCACGCCTTCCTCACCGGCTACCTCGACGGTCTGCGGATCAGCGGAGTCCAGGCCGTCCTGGCCCCACAGCCCGGAGAATGCTGCGTGCGGCTCACCCCCGTCGGCACGGATCCCGAGGACGGGACAGGTGAAGACCGCTGACACCGCGCCGCAGCCCGACCGACGCTAGCGGCGAGGTGCAGCGCTACGCAGTGCACGGAGAGCGCCGTCTTCGGTTGAATGGAATTCTGGAAAGACAGTCTGCTGGCGCGCCGGTTGCTCAGAGCCAATCACGTCGCTTGAAGATGATGTACAAACTGGTGCAAACAGCAGCCATCAGGGCGATCGAAAGGGGGTATCCGAATACCCAGTGCAACTCAGGCATGACCTCGAAGTTCATGCCGTAGACCGTCCCGACCAGCGTGGGAGCGAACAGAATGGCCGCCCAAGAAGAAATCTTCTTGACCTCCTCGTTCTGTTCGAAGCCCGCCTCCGCCAACGCCCGCATCTCCGCGTTCTGTTGCTGGGTGACGAGGGTCGCGTTGACGGTGAGGATGTCGGTGAGGGCCTGGCGGAAGCCGTCCACTCGTTCGCTGGTGTGGGTGACGTGGTCGGCCACGTCCCGTAGGTAGCGTTGCAGCTCCTCGTCCGTGCCGTACTTCGCGAAGCCGGCCATCAGGGCGTGCAGCATGCCGACCAGAGGACGCGTGGCGCGCTGGAACTCGACCATTTCGCGGGAGAGTTCGTAGATGCGGCGGGAGACCTCCGGGTCGCCGCGGAAGACCTCCGTCTCGATCTCGTCGATGTCGTTCTGGACGCCCGAGACGACCGGCGCGTAGCCGTCGACCACCGCGTCCAGGATGGCGTAGAGGACGGCCTCGGGGCCCAGCTTCAGCAGCTCCGGTGTCTTCTCCATGCGATGGCGGACCGCGGAGAGGTCGGGGGCCGCCCCGTGCCGGACCGTGATCAGGAAGTCCGGGCCGACGAACACATGCAGCTCGCCGAAGTCGACCTCCTCCGGGGCGTCCAGGTAGCGGGCGGCCCGCAGGACGACGAAGAGCGTGTCGCCGTAGCGCTCCAGCTTCGGGCGCTGGTGGGCCTCCATCGCGTCCTCGACGGCCAGCGGGTGCAGGTCGAACTCCGCGGCCAGGGAGAGGAGTTCGCCCTCGGTGGGACGGGCCAGGCCGATCCATGCCATGCCGGACGGCTGTTCGCGCAGCTCGCGGAAGGTGTCCGCGAGCGTGGCGGGGGAGGAGACGCGTACGCCATCGCGGTAGAGGGCCGCCTGGACGATGCTCGGCGGCTCGGCCGCCTCGGGGGCGGGTGGCTCGGCGGCGGGCTCCGGAGCCTCCGGCGGCGCGGAGGGCGGGGTCAGGGCGCGGCGCCAGGCCGGCTTCCTGGAGCCCTTGGCGGCGGAGTTCTCCGCGGCGGGGCGGGCGCGTCGCTCGGACATCGTGGCTGCCTCTCGTCTTGTCTCGGGTCGAGCCGACGTCGGCGTGGTCACAGAGCAGGGTATACGGGGCAAATTACATCGCGGGGGGTGGCGAGCAGGAAAGGTGAGGGGAGTTGCGGACAGGGCTTGTCCGCAGGCGCCTCTAGCGTGTCCCGCATGACGAAGACGACCTCCTCGGCCCCCGTGCTCGGCATCCGCGCCCTCAACCGCGCGACCCTCGACCGCCAGCTGCTCCTGCGGAGGGCCGGGATGTCCGCGAAGGACGCCGTCGGGCATCTGCTCGGCCTCCAGGCCCAGAACGTCAAGCCGCCGTACTACGCGCTCGCCGCCCGGCTCGACGGCTTCGCCCCCGAAGAGCTGTCCACGCTGATGGCCGAGCGCGAGGTCGTCCGGATCGTCACCATGCGCTCGACCATCCACACCCACACCGCCGAGGACTGCCTCACGCTACGACCTCTCGTGCAGCCCGCCCGCGACCGCGAACTCATCAACTTCCGCAAGGGACTTCAGGGCGTCGACCTCGACCGCCTCGCCGTCCTCGCCCGGGAACTCGTCGAGGCCGAGCCGCGCACCATGAAACAGCTGCGCGAGGCGCTCCTCGGCGAATGGCCGGACGCCGACCCGCAGGCCCTCGCCATCGCCGCCCGTTGCAGACTCCCGCTCGTCCAGGTCACCCCGCGCGGGCTGTGGGGCAGGAGCGGCCAGGTCGCGCTCACCACGGCGGAGCACTGGCTTGGCCGCCCGGCCGGATCAGCCCCCACCCCCGACGCCACCGCACTCCGCTACCTCGCCGCCTTCGGGCCCGCCTCCGTCAAGGACATGCAGACCTGGGCCGGTCTCACCAGGCTCCGGGAGGCCTTCGAGCGGCTGCGGACCCGGCTGCTGACCTTCCGGGACGAGAACGGCGTCGAGCTCTTCGACCTCCCTGACGCGCCCCGGCCCGCCGAGGACACCCCGGCCCCGCCGCGCTTCCTGCCGGAGTTCGACAACCTGCTGCTCTCCCACGCCGACCGCACCCGCGTGGTGCCGCGGGAGTACTGGGGCCGCAGCTGGCAGGGCAACCAGGCCCGCTGCACGCTTCTCGTCGACGGTTTCCTCGCCGGCGTATGGAGGCTCACGGAGGACGCACTCGTCGTCGAGCCCTTCGGCCGGCTCACCAAGGCCCAGCGGGAGGACATCGCGGAAGAGGGGCAGCGGATGCTCGCCACGCTGCACCCGGGGACGCCGTACGACCTCCGGTTCGGGACGGTCGTACGCACCCAGCCGTCCTAGAACGGGCGCCTCAGTCCGCCCGGCCCGTCACCGCCACCGTCAGCCCCAGGCCGATCATCGTGCAGCCGCCCGCGCCGCCGATCATCGACAGGCGGCGGTCGGAGCCGGCGAACCAGGTGCGGGCGGCCGAGGCGGTCAGGCCCCAGAGGGTGTCCGTGACCAGGCCGATCGCGATGGGGATCAGGCCGAGCAGCAGCATCTGGGCCGGGACGCCGCCTGCCGAGTGGTCCACGAACTGGGGGAGGACGGCGGCGAAGAAGACGACGCCCTTGGGGTTGGTGACGCCGACGAGGGCGCCGTCGAGTACGGTCCGCAGGTCGCCCCGCGCCGGCCCCGCGGACCGGGAGGTGATCGCCGACGCCTTCAGCTCGCCCCGATGGCGGAAGGCCTGGACGCCGAGGAAGACCAGGTACGCGGCGCCCGCCAGTTTCACCGTCAGATAGACGGTCACCGACCGTTCCACCAGCGAACCGATCCCGACCGCGACCGCGACGACCAGCAGATACGAGCCGAAGACATTGCCGATCGCCGTCGCCACCGCGGTCCGGCGGCCGTGCGCGAGAGCGCGGCCGATGACGAACAGCACGCTGGGCCCCGGGATGACGATCACCAGCAGGGACATCGCGGCGAACGCGAGAACACGGTCCGTGGACACCATGGCGGTCATTCAAACACGGATCGCGCACATGGACAGGGGGCGTTGGGGGGCCCGCGGGGGGGGCCCCCCCCCCCCCCCGGGGACCCCCCCAGGGGTGGGGCGGGGGTACCCCGGGGGCCCCACAGTTTTAACGGGCG
>NZ_JBJDQL010000056.1:28900-53790 GCF_044903305.1 Streptomyces sp. NPDC019531
GGGGCCCCCCCCCCCCGCCCCCTGGTCTCGCACCTGAGGGATGCTCAGGAGAACCGCTGGGGACCTACGAGTTGACCTGCGCGGTCACCAGGCTGGAGAAGGTGGTCAGCCGGGTGTAGACACCCGGGTAACCCGCCTCCGCACAGCCCTCTCCCCAGGAAGTGATCCCTGCCAGGACGCCCCCGATGAGCAGGGGACCGCCGCTGTCGCCCTGGCAGGTGTCTACGCCGCCGGATGTGTATCCGGCGCAAACCATGTCGCTCGCGACGAAGTCGGAGCCGTAGGAACTGGCACAGCTGGAGTTGGACACGATCGGAACGGTCGCGGTCCGCAGCTGGTTGGAGGAACTGCCGCTCTCCGAGGTGGTGCCCCAGCCCAGGATGCGGGCCGTGGTGCCGGCCGCGTACACGCTGGTCTGGGACGAGGAGACGTACGACGCCGTGGTGTACGGCATTGACGTCGACAGCGTCAGAACGGCCACGTCGTCGCCGTTGGTGGCGTCCGTGTAGTCCGGGTTGATCCAGATCTTGCTGACTCTGCTGACCGTGCCGTTGGTGCCGTTGAGGTAGGTGCGGCCGCCGACGACTCTCACGCTGCTGGTGGTCTCGCCGACCATGCAGTGGGCCGCGGTGACGACCTTGGTCGCGGAGACCAGGGTGCCGCCGCAGAACTGGTTCTGCGAGGCGTCCGTGATCTGCATCATGAACGGGTACGAGGTCGTCGTGGTCGTCGTACCGCCGACGATGGGCTGGGGAGCGGCGACGGCGCCGGGGGCGCCGAGAAGCGCGGTGGCGGCAGCGGCGGTGGTCGCCGCGGCGACGGCGGCGGCCTTCTTCGCACGGGTGAGCCCGAACATCAGTGAGTCTCCTCAGGGTTGCCGGTGGGGGTTCGCGCGGGTGTGGGGGTTGGTACACGGGGGTCGCGGGACCGACCCCCGTATGCCCGGCGAGCGGCACGTTCATAAGCTAGAACGTGGAAGTTCCCCTTCCCAATGAGGGAACCCCCTAAGGGAGTTGGGCAGGGAAAACCCTCGGTCGGCCCTCGTGAACCCCCCTGGGGCGGCAGACCTGGGCAGTACTCAAGGCGCGCGGCGCCCTGCCGCCAGTCTGACGATGTCCACCCGGGATCGGATCCCCAGCTTGCGGTAGACCCGGGTGAGGGTCGCCTCGACCGTCTTCACGCTGATGTACAGCCGCGCGGCTATCTCCCGGTTGGTGGCGCCCTCCATGACGAGCGCGGCCACCTGACGCTCCATCGAGGCGAGCCCTTCGAGACCGTCCAGGCCGTCCAGACCGCCCGGCGCGGCCACGGGGGCGGCCGCAGGTTCCGTCGGCCGGGTCAGCGCGGCCGCCTCCACCTGACGCAGCCAGGGCAGCGCACGGCAGCGCCTGAAGAGGCGGGCCGCCTCGTCGTACGACGTCGGACCGGGCCGCCGGGTGCGCAGCTGGGCCAGGGCGAACGCGGCCCGGGCCTCCTCCAGGCCGTGGCCCAGTTTGGCGAGACGGTCCTGAACCGACGTCAACCGGTCGAGCGCGGCTTCGTGTTCACCCCGCGCCGCCCGCACCAGTGCCTCGGCCCGGTCCAGCACCGCGAGCACGCTCTCCCGGCCCAGCCTGAGTGCGTTCACCCGCGTGACGTCGATGACGTCCTGTGCCTCCCCGGTCTCCCCGATCCGTACGAGGGCCTCGGCGAGGTCGCCCTGCCAGCGCCCGCGTGCCGGGTCGGTGATGCCGAGCCCGTGCTCCAGCTCGCGCACCCGGCGCAGCGAACGCACCGCCGCCTGCGCGTCCCCGGCGACGAGCTGCGCGTATCCGAGGGCGGCCAGGCCCCGGGACTCGTACATCTGGTCGCCGTTCTCCTCGGCGTGGTCGACCGCCTCCCGGGCCAGGTCCAGGGCGCGCTCGACCTGGCCGCCCGAGGCCTCCGCGAGCGAGGCGAGCACGGCCGAGGCCACCTCGCCGATCCCGGTGTCCCGGGCCATCATCAGGCTCTCCCGGGCCAGGTCGAGCGCCCGCCCGCAGTGCCCGGAGCGCAGCTCGGTCTCGGCCACCCCGCGCAGGAAGTGCACCTCGCTCTCGACCGACCCGCGCCGCCGCACCTCGCGCAGCAGCGCGGTGACCGTCGCGCGGGCCTCGGGCAGCTGGTCGCTCATGATCAGCCAGCGGAAGCGGGAGTACCCGGCGCCGTTGTGATGGCATGCCACCCGCGGGTCCTGAGGCTCCTTCAGGGCGCGTTTGATGGTCGCGGGGGCGTCACGGTGACCCATGAGGGTCTCCAGCTGGGCCTGCAGGGCAAGCGCCATCAGCTCGTTGTAGCGGTCACCGGCCCGGGCGGCCAGTGCCGCGGCGTGCGCGGCCTCCTCCCGGGCCCGGTCGAAGTCGCCGTCCACGAGCAGGGCCCGCCAGGCGAGCTGATAGTGGATCAGGGACAGCAGCTTGGGGTCGTCGCCCGCGTCGGTCAGCGCCTGCGGGAAGACCGCGTCGACCTCCGTCATGGCGTGGCCCGCGGTGTCGATCACGATGATCCAGGCCCGCACCCGGTCCGCGGGCACGGTCGCCCGGGTGAGCACGTCCTGGGCGATGTCCCGGGCGAGGTCCAGCTCGCCGGCGGTGATCGCGTCCTCGGCCGCCGCGAGCCGCCGTACGTCCGGAGCCGGCACGCTGTCGGCCGGGGTGTGCCGGGCCGACAGCAGTCCGAGGGAGGCGGCCATCGAGGGCGCGCCCCGGTCCCGGGCCAGGGCCGCGGCCTCGGCGAGCCGGGCCGCCACCTCCGGGTCGGTGCCGGTGGTGGCGAGGGCCAGATGGCGGGCGCGCTCGATGGGGTCGGAGGCGGCCGTGGACAGCGCCCGGTGCGCGTCCCGCCGTTCCTGCGCGGGGGCCTCCGCGTACAGGGCGGCCGAGATCAGCGGATGCGCGAAGCGTACGGCGGGCCCCTCGGCCTCCGTCGCCAGCAGGCCCAGCGCGGCCGCCTGGGCCATCTCGGCCTCGGCGTCACTCCGGCCGGCCGCGTGCAGCAGGGCCGGGGTGGGGCGGGCGCCCGCGCTCGCCACCAGGAGGGTGTGGCGGGCCTCCTCGGACAGCATCTGCAGCCGGCTCAGCACCAGGGCCCGCAGCGAGGTGGGCACAGGCAGCGGCTCGCCGGGGCGGGGCGGGGTCGGGTTCTCGGTGAGCGCGCGGCCGAGTTCCAGGGCGTAGAACGGGTTGCCGCCGCTGGTGCGGTGGATGTCCCGGACGGTGGAGCGCTGCAGGCCGGTGTAGCCGCGGTGGTCGAGCAGCGCGGCCACCTGGGCGCGGGTGAGCGGATGGAAACGGACGGCGAGACTGTCCGGCGGCAACGCGCGTAGATGGCGGTCGTACTCAGGACCGTCGGTCCGGACCGCGCACAGCATCCGCACCGGGATGTCACCGAGCCGGCGGGCGGCGAAACCGAGCAGTTCCAGGCTCGCGGGGTCCAGCCACTGCACGTCGTCAGCGACGACCAGCACCGGACCCTCGGCGGCGAGGGCGCGCAGCGCCGACAGCACGGCCAGGCGCAGGGCGAGGCCGTCGCGCTGGAGGGTGGACTCGCCGCGTCCGGTCAGCGCGGATTCGAGCGCCGTGCGCTGGGCGGCGGGCAGCTTGTCGGAGATGTCGTCCAGGACCAGGCCGAAGAGGTCGGCCAGGGCCAGGAAGGGGAGGTGGGATTCCGACTCGGTGGCCGAGCAGCGCAACACGGTACGGACCGATTCGCCGCATTCCGCGGTCAGCGCCCGCAGGACGGTCGACTTTCCTATTCCGGCGGGGCCGTGCAGGAGCACGCTGCCGCCGCGGGCCAGCTGGTCGCGGGCCTGGCCGAACAGGTCGTCCCGGCCGATGACCAGGTCGGGGCGGCATCTGGCGGGCTCCTGGAAGTCGCGTGGCACGGTCACCGCTCCCCTCCCATGTCGTGTCCTGGCCAATATTAGGCAGGGTGCTTTGAAATTCGGAGGGAACTGGTGGTGAGGGAAATAACAACCGGTTCCGCATCAAGAAATTCAAAGCACCCGCACGTGAATGAGATGTCTACGGATGTTACGGGAGGAGCCCCGCCCTGAGAGCGGCGGCCACCGCCTCGCCCCGGGTCCTGGCCCCCAGTCTCCGCATGGCCGACCGCAGGTACGCCTTGACCGTCTCGGCGGTCACGCCCAGCCTGGCCGCGGCCACGGCGTTGGTCGCACCGGCCGCCACACAGGCCAGAACGTCCAGTTCACGCGGTGTCAAAGAGACGCCTGACGAAGGCACGGGACCGGGGGTCAGAAGCGCGCAGGCGTCGAGCAGCTCGGCGCGCAGCGCGGGGTCGGTGATCCGCGGGGCCAACGCCCGCAGCGCCGCGTGCGCCTCCCGGACCTGCTCCCGGGCGGCGGTGTCACCGCGCCGCGGCTCGGCCCGCGCCGCCACCAGCACGTCCCGCGCCTCGTCACCGACGGCCAGCGCCTGCTCCACGTCCCGCGCCGCGTCCACCGCCGCCGTCAGCGTGCGGTCGCCCAGCGGGCGGGCGTCGCGCAGGGCGCCGTACAGCACACCCCGCACCCGGCGCCGTACCACCACCGGCACGGCCAGCACCGCGCGCAGGCCTTCGGCGGCGACGGCGGTGTCGTACTCGTGGCTGATCTGCCGGGACACCGAGTAGTCCGCCACAGCGCACGGGCGGGCCAGCGCGACGGCCTTGCCGCCGAGGCCGTTGCCCGAGGTCACCGCGAGCGCGAGGAGCGAGGCGGTGTTCGTACCGCTCAGTTCACTGATCCGGATCCGCGGCCGGCCGGGCTCCACCAGACCGCCGAACGCGACCGGAAGCCCCGTGCCGCGCCGCAGCCGCACGAGCGCACGCCGGATCTCCACCGCACCGGCCGCATCCACCGTCACCTGTTCGCCCCTTCACCGCGGCACACACCCCCGTTCGGGGGTAGTGAGACCTGCATCACGGATTACACGATGGCAGAGAGCCGCCCGGCAATGGTCCGGCACGAGGAGGACAAATGACGGCGACCGAGGACTTCCGCGGGGCGCGGGACTTCCTGCTGCAGCACCGCGAGGACTACACCACGGCGTACGAGGGCTTCGCCTGGCCCCGCCCGCAGCACTTCAACTGGGCGCTCGACTGGTTCGACGCCATCGCAGAGGGCAACGACCGCATCGCCCTGCACATCGTCGAGGAGGACGGCGGCGAGGTCCGGCTGACCTTCGCCGAGATGGCGGAACGCTCCAACCGGGTCGCCAACCTGCTGCGCGAGCGAGGAGTGGAGGCCGAGGACCGCATCCTGGTCATGCTGGGCAACCAGGCCGAGCTCTGGGAGACCGCCCTCGCCGCTATGAAGCTGCGGGCCGTCGTCATTCCGGCGACCCCGCTGCTGGGCCCCGCCGACCTGCGCGACCGCGTCGAGCGCGGCCGGGTGGGGCACGTCCTGGTGCGGGCCGAGGACGCCGGCAAGTTCGACGAGGTGCCCGGCGACTACACCCGTACCGCCGTCGGCGGCGTACCGGAGGGCTGGCAGCCGTACGAGGACGCGTACGCCGCCCCCGAGGAGTTCCTGCCCGACGGCCCCACCCTCGCCGACGACCCGCTGATGCTGTACTTCACCTCAGGTACGACGGCCCGCCCCAAGCTCGTCGAGCACACGCACACCTCGTACCCGATCGGGCATCTGGCGACCATGTACTGGATCGGCCTCAAGCCCGGCGACGTGCACCTGAACATCTCCTCGCCCGGCTGGGCCAAGCACGCCTGGTCCAATCTGTTCGCGCCGTGGAACGCCGAGGCGACCGTCTTCATCCACAACTACACACGCTTCGACGCGGGCCGACTGATGGCGGAGATGGACCGCGCGGGGGTGACGACCTTCTGCGCCCCGCCGACCGTGTGGCGCATGCTCATCCAGGCCGACCTGACCCAGCTGCGCACACCGCCGCGAGAGGTGGTCGCGGCCGGGGAGCCCCTGAACCCCGAGGTCATCGAGCAGGTCCGACGGGCCTGGGGCGTCACCATCCGGGACGGCTTCGGCCAGACCGAAACCGCCGTGCAGGTCTCCAACAGCCCGGGACAGGTGCTGAAGACCGGCTCCATGGGCCGCCCGAGCCCCGGCTACGAGGTGGAGCTCCTCGACCCGGTGTCGGGTGCGCCCGGCGCCGCCGAGGGCGAGATCGCGCTGGACCTGTCGGCCCGGCCGGTTGGCCTGATGACCGGCTACCACGGCGACCCGGACCGCACGGCGGAGGCGATGGCCGGCGGCTACTACCGGACCGGGGACGTGGCCTCGCGGGACACGGACGGCTACCTGACCTACATCGGCCGCAGTGACGACGTCTTCAAGGCCTCCGACTACAAGATCAGCCCCTTCGAGCTGGAGAGCGCGCTCCTTGAGCACGAGGCGGTGGCCGAGGCGGCCGTCGTGCCCGCGCCGGACGAGCTGCGGCTCGCGGTCCCGAAGGCGTACGTCGTGCTGGCGGAGGGCTGGGAGCCCGGCCCCGACACCGCGAAGGTGCTCTTCGAACACTCCCGGGAAGCGCTGGCGCCGTACAAGCGCGTCCGGCGCCTGGAGTTCGCGGAGCTGCCCAAGACCGTGTCCGGCAAGATCCGGCGGATCGAGCTGCGTGAGGCGACGGCGGCGGGGTCGGACGCGGAGTACCGCGAGGAGGACTTCCGGTGAACTCGTACACCCATGGAACCAGCGGGACTTCGCTCCTCGGCGACACCATCGGTGCCAACCTGGACCGGGCGGTGGCCACCTGGCCTGAGCGGGAGGCGCTCGTCGACATGCCGTCCGGACGACGGTGGACCTACGCCCGGTTCGGCGCCGACGTCGACCGGTTGGCGTCCGCGCTGCTCGCCTCCGGGGTGGCCAAGGGCGACCGGGTGGGGATCTGGGCGGTCAACTGCCCCGAGTGGGTGCTCGTGCAGTACGCCACCGCGCGCATCGGCGCGGTCATGGTGAACATCAACCCGGCGTACCGCACACACGAGTTGGAGTACGTCCTCAACCAGGCGGGGATCTCCCTCCTGTTCGCCTCGCTCAGCCACAAGACCAGCGACTACCGGGCGATGGTCGACGAAGTGCGGGGCAGATGCCGGGAGTTGCGGAAGGTCGTGTACATCGGCGACCCGGGCTGGGAGGAGTTGCTGGGGCGCGGGAGCCCTGAGGTGACGTACCCCGAGCTGTCCTGCGACGACCCGATCAACATCCAGTACACCTCGGGCACGACGGGCTTCCCCAAGGGGGCGACCCTCTCCCATCACAACATCCTCAACAACGGTTATTTCGTGGGTGAGTTGATTGACTACAGCGAGCAGGACCGGGTGTGCGTCCCCGTGCCCTTCTACCACTGCTTCGGCATGGTGATGGGCAATCTGGCAGCGACCTCGCACGGCGCCTGTGTGGTCATCCCGGCCCCCTCCTTCGACCCGGCGGCGACCCTGCGGGCGGTCCAACAGGAGCGCTGCACCTCGCTCTACGGCGTCCCGACCATGTTCATCGCGGAGCTCAACCTCCCCGACTTCGAGACCTACGACCTCTCTTCGCTGCGTACCGGCATCATGGCGGGCTCGCCCTGCCCGGTGGAGGTGATGAAGCGGGTGGTCGCCGAGATGCACATGGCGGAGGTCTCCATCTGCTACGGCATGACCGAGACGTCCCCGGTGTCGCTGCAGACCCGCAGGGGCGACGACCTGGAGCACCGTACCGGCACGGTCGGCCGTGTCCTGCCGCACATCGAGGTCAAGGTCGTCGACCCGGCCACCGGGGTCACCCAACCCCGGGGCAGCGCGGGGGAGTTGTGCACCCGCGGCTACAGCGTGATGCTCGGCTACTGGAACGAACCCGAGAAGACGGCGGAGTCCGTCGACTCGGGGCGCTGGATGCACACGGGCGACCTCGCGATGATGCGCGAGGACGGCTACGTCGAGATCGTCGGCCGCATCAAGGACATGATCATCCGGGGTGGCGAGAACATCTACCCGCGCGAGATCGAGGAGTTCCTCTACACCCATCCGAAGATCGCGGACGTCCAGGTCGTCGGCGTGCCGCAGGAACACTACGGCGAGGAGGTCCTGGCCTGCGTCATCCCGCGCGACCCGGCGCACCCGCCGACCCTGGAGGAACTGCGCGCCTTCTGCGACGGGCGGCTGGCCCACTACAAGATCCCGAGCCGGCTGCGGATCCTGGAGTCCTTCCCGATGACGGTGTCCGGGAAGGTGCGCAAGATCGAGCTGCGGGAGATGTACGGCCGCGGCTAGGCCCCGTCCGGCGGATCCTGCAGGCGTCGCGGGGCCTGGCACCCCCCCCCGGGGGAGGGCGTGCCCCCAGCAGCTTTGTCGTCGGTCGCCGACTCCCTCACGCTCGAACAACCTCGCGCGGGGGACCCCCATCGCGTCGTCCGCCGCCGTACCGGCTGATCGACCGGCCCCTTCGCCTTGCAGCTGCACGCTCCCCCACTCTCGGCTTCGCTTCGCGCGGGGGACCCTCACGACCCCGCTCGACTCGGCCTACCAGCACAGTTTCCGCAGTCGAACCGCCGGACAGGCCTAGTCGCGGCGCATGCAGACCCGGGGCCAGGCGTCGAGGCCGAGCTGTGCTTCGTGGGCGCGGATCGTGCGGAGGCCCGGGGTGACTTCGGGTTCGGCCAGGACACGGAAGCCCAGACGCTCGTAGTACGGGGCGTTCCACGGGACGTCGGTGAAAGTGGTCAGTGTGAGACCGGCCAGCCCCTCCTCGCGTGCGTGGTCGGCTGCGTGGGCGAGGAGGGCCCGGCCGATACGGCGGTGCGCGAAGTCCGGGTGCACCGAGACCTGCTCGATGTGCAGGGCGCCGTCGACGGGCTCCGCGATCAGGTAGGCGACCGGCCGGTCCTCCTCGTCGGCGGTCACCCAGGCACGTCCGGCCCGGCGGTAGCCCTCCAGGACCTCCAGGGCGGGCGGGTCGTCATCGGCGACCGCCGCCATGCCGAGCGCCCGGAAAGGGGCGCCTGCGGCGCGCTCGATGGCCTGGAGGGCCGGGAGTTCGGTGGCGGTGGGGTGGCGGATCTCCATGCGGCGAGTATGCGGGTGGGGCTGCGTTGAGTGTGGGGATGACAGGCGACAGGCGACGCGCCCGTCCTGAGGTACCCCTGCCCGGTCGCCCCCAGCCGTCTACGCTGCCCGGTCGCCCCGAGCCGCCGTCGGCCTATGTCTGCGCCCCCAGCTCGTCGGCCAGGCCGTTCACCGGCTGAGGTGTGCCCGTCAGGTCCAGGACGAACAGGGGGACGCCGAGGGAGTCGGCCCGGGTGCGGGCCTCGGTGGTGTAGCCGGCCAGTGAGAAGTAGACGCAGTGCGCGGACTCCGTCATGGCCGTCAGCCACAGGCACTCCACGTCCCGAGGCGAGGCCGGCCGCACGGTCGGGTCCACCTGGGCCAGCAGGCCGCGCGCGGCGAGACTGATGCCGGACGGGGGCCGCTGGTCCGCACGCCGGATGTCCTGGTAGCCGAGCCAGCGCAGATACAGCGCCGCGACGGTGACCGCGTCGCGCGCGGTGCGGATCGTGATCGGCTGGAAGGTGCGGCGCGGGGGAGCGGGGTCACCCGCGCCCGGCTCCACGCCCGGGGCGGGATCCTGGCCTCCGGACACCGGAATACGCAGCACCGTCCCGCAGGCGCAGCCCAGCTCCGGCTGCGGCCACTCGGCCTTGTGGCCGCAGACCGCGCACTCCACGGCGACCCACGCCTCGTCCCACACCTGGTGGGTGACGGCCATGGGCGCGCCGTGCCGGTCCAGCGGCGGGTGGACCGGGGCGCCGCACGTGCAGGGGTACGACGGCGCCGCGTAGAGGTGCTCGCGCCGGCAGACCGGACAGCGCACCGACACGCTCTCGGACATGGCCACATCGTCCTCCAGTACCCGCCCGGTTGTCCGCCTCTTGACGGTCTTCACGCACCCACCTACATTGCTTCCAGATAGTAGAAAACTTATTCCGTAATACGGAAGTGCTCGCGGCGGGGCGCGACGGGAGTACGCATCCGACAGGAGTACTCGATGGCTCGAATGACCGCTGCCCGCGCGGCAGTTGAGATCCTCAAGCGCGAAGGTGTCGCGGACGCGTTCGGCGTGCCCGGCGCGGCGATCAACCCCTTCTATGCGGCGCTCAAGGCATCCGGGGGCATCCACCACACCCTCGCCCGCCATATAGAGGGCGCCTCGCACATGGCCGAGGGCTACACCCGCACCCACCCGGGCAACATCGGCGTCTGTATCGGCACCTCAGGACCCGCCGGCACCGACATGATCACCGGCCTCTACTCCGCGACCGGCGACTCCATCCCGATCCTGTGCATCACGGGCCAGGCCCCGACCGCCGTGATCCACAAGGAGGACTTCCAGGCCGTCGACATCGCCTCCATCGCGGGGCCGGTGACGAAGATGGCGGTCACCGTCCTGGAGGCCGCCCAGGTCCCCGGCGTCTTTCAGCAGGCCTTCCACCTCATGCGCTCCGGCCGCCCCGGCCCGGTCTTGGTCGACCTGCCGATCGACGTCCAGCTGACGGAGATCGAGTTCGACCCGGAGACCTACGAGCCGCTCCCGGTCTACAAGCCGGCCGCGAGCCGCGCGCAGATCGAGAAGGCGATCGGGATGCTGAACGCCTCCGAGCGCCCCCTGATCGTCGCCGGCGGCGGTGTCATCAACGCCGACGCGGCCGAACTCCTCGTCGAGTTCGCCGAGTTGACCGGAATCCCGGTGGTCCCGACCCTCATGGGCTGGGGTGTGCTGCCCGACGACCACGAGCTGAACGCCGGCATGGTCGGCCTGCAGACCTCACACCGCTACGGCAACGCGACCTTCCTGGAGTCCGACTTCGTCCTCGGTATCGGCAACCGCTGGGCCAACCGCCACACCGGCAAACTGGACGTCTACACGGCCGGCCGGAGGTTCGTCCACATCGACGTCGAGCCCACCCAGATCGGCAGGATCTTCGCGCCGGACTACGGCATCGCGTCGGACGCCAGGGCGGCACTGGCCCTCTTCGTCGAGGTGGCGAGGGAGTTGAAGGCGGCGGGCCGGCTTCCCGACCGCTCGGCGTGGGCGGCCGCGGCGCAGGAGAAGAAGGCGACGCTCCAGCGCCGTACGCACTTCGACGACATCCCGATCAAGCCGCAGCGCGTCTACGAGGAGATGAACAAGGCCTTCGGACCGGAGACCCGGTACGTCTCCACGATCGGCCTCTCCCAGATCGCCGGCGCCCAGATGCTGCATGTCTTCAGGCCCCGCCACTGGATCAACTGCGGCCAGGCGGGCCCGCTCGGCTGGACCGTCCCGGCCGCGCTGGGCGTCGCGAAGGCCGACCCGGAGGCACAGGTGGTCGCCCTGTCCGGCGACTACGACTTCCAGTTCATGATGGAGGAGTTGGCCGTCGGGGCCCAGCACCGGATCCCGTACATCCACGTCCTCGTGAACAACTCCTACCTGGGCCTGATCCGCCAGGCCCAGCGCGCCTTCGACATCGACTTCCAGGTCAACCTGGAGTTCGAGAACGTCAACTCCCCGGAACTGGGCGTCTACGGCGTCGACCACGTCAAGGTCGCCGAGGGCCTCGGCTGCAAGGCGATCCGGGTGACGGACCCGGCGGACCTGGGCGCGGCCCTCGACCAGGCCAAGAAGCTCGCCGCCGAGTTCCGGGTCCCGGTCGTCGTCGAGGCCATCCTGGAACGCGTCACCAACATCTCGATGTCCACGACCAACGACATAGGCAACGTGGTCGAGTTCGAGGAGATCGCGACAGAGCCGGCCCATGCGCCGACGTCGATCAGGCCGCTCAGGGTCTGACCCCGCGCACAGATGAAGGGCGGCCCCACCGTGATGGTCGGACCGCCCTCTCCTGTGCCCGGCTCCCCCGTAGCCGTCCCCCGTCGCGGGGCCCGCCGCCCCCGTGCCGGCGGGCCTCACGTGATGAGAATGTGCCCGAGGCAGGGGCGGGTTGAAGCCCCTTGAACCATGTTCAGAGGTTGATTTGAGGATTCCCTAGCAGGCATACGACCGGTGCCGTACACCGGCTCACTGCTCATGGTGCTCGGAGAGCCCCGGCCAGTCGTCGGGACCGCCGCCCTGCCACTCCACGATGTCGTCGTCCTCGACCTCGATCCGGTCGAGATCGGCGAGCCTGAGCAGTTCGACGACGTCGTCCAGATGCGAGGCGACGCCGAGGCTCTCGTCGTCCACGGTGACCCGCCGGGAGCCGTCCAGGGCCGGGGCGTGCACCACCACATGCGGCTGTTCTGTCGGATGCGCTGCCATGCCTTCAGCCTCCTGCGATCCGCCCCGATCCGCACCCCGACAGGGCCGTTCCGCCGGGCTTGCCTGTATTCCCGCCGACCGGGACCGACCGGCCTTCCCGGGCGACCGGGCCCATGACACAGGGTCGTGGGGCCCCGACGACCGCGCTCACGGTGTCCGAGCCCCACGGCCCTGGAACGGTGTCCTGCGGGAGAGCACCCGAAGAACAGCGGTGCCTCATGACGACACCGCGGACAAGCCGTCGGGACCGCGGCGGCGGCGACGGAACCGGCACGCGCCCCTTCCCTCAGGTCGAAGAAGGAGGGTCCGGCACCTTCACCACCGCACTGGCTCGCCCACCGCCGCGGTCCTCCCCCTGCCCGCACCGGCACCGGGCGACCACCCCTCATCCGGGTTGCCGGGCACTTCGCGTGCGGTCAGGGAGTCTCAGCCCTCACCCAGGGCGTGGCCCGCCTCCGCCACGCGCCGGCCGTATTCGGGGTCCGCGGCGTGGAAGTGCGCGAGGTTCTTGTCGATCACGTCGTCGCGGGAGACCCGGGAGACCCGGGAGACCCGGGAGAGGCCGCCGGGGGCACGGACCGGGCACGGCCGCTCTCCGCGGGTCTGTCGTACGAGTTCTGGGGTCCGTACAGAACTTGACCCGCGAGGCCACGGAAGTCGGCGCAGGTGAATCCCGTGATGTCGTCCGTGACCTCGAAGTAGCCGTGCGCACCGGAATCCCCGGATGGTTCCGGGCGGCGACACCGCCTGGGCGCGACGGGACAGATGTCAGCGGTGGCGCCGCCCGGAGTCTTCGGGGGGTGTCAGACCCGGGCGCCGGACAGGCGCTCCACGGCCCGCAGCAGTGCCGAGTGGTCGAGGCCCCCGTCGCCCTGCGCACGCAGGCTCGCGACCAGCTGGGCGACCACGGCGCCCACCGGCAGCGCCGCGCCGACGTTGCGGGCGGCGTCGGTGACGATGCCCATGTCCTTGTGGTGCAGGTCGATCCGGAAGCCCGGCTTGAAGTCGCGCCGGAGGAAGTTGTCCTTCTTGCGGGTCAGCACGGTCGAGCCGGCGAGGCCGCCGTTCAGGACGTCCAGCGCGGCCTTCAGGTCCACGCCCGACTTCTCCAGGAAGACCACGGCCTCGGCGCACGCCTGGATGTTCACGGCGACGATGAGCTGGTTCGCGGCCTTCACCGTCTGGCCGGAGCCGTGCGGCCCGCACAGCACGATGGTCTTGCCGAGCGCCTCGAAGATCGGCTCGGCCTCGTCGAAGTCGGCCTGCTCACCGCCGACCATGATGGACAGCACGGCCTCGACGGCGCCCGCCTCGCCGCCGGACACGGGAGCGTCCAGGACGCGAATGCCCTTGTCCTTGGCGGCCTTCGCCAGGTCGACCGAGGTCTGCGGAGTGATCGAGGACATGTCGATCAGCAGGGCGCCGGAGCGGGCGTGGGCCAGGATGCCCTCGGGGCCGTACGCGATGGCCTCGACCTGCGGAGACGCCGGAACCATCGTGATGATCACGTCGGCGTCCCGCACGGCCTCGGCGATCGAACCGGCGGCCGTGCCCCCGGCGGCGGCCAGGCGGTCCAGCTTGTCCTGCTCCAGGGTGAAGCCGGTGACGTCGTAACCCGCCTTGACGAGATTCTCGGACATGGGGGAGCCCATGATGCCGAGGCCTATCCAGGCGATCCTGGGAAGTGCGTTGCTCATGATGGGGGTGCCTTTCCTGAAGGGGTCAGCGGGACAGCCAGTCGAAGGCCTCGGCGCTCGGGCGGTCGCCCGGCTTGTACTCGAGGCCGACCCAGCCGTCGTAACCCGCCTTCTTCAGCTGGTCGAGGAGGTCTTCGAGGGGCAGCGAGCCGGTTCCCGGAGCGCCACGGCCCGGGTTGTCGGCGATCTGGACATGGCCGGTCTTCGGGGCGAACTCCTCGATCACCACCGGCAGGTCCTCGCCGTTCATGGACAGGTGGTAGAGGTCCATGAGGAAGCGCGCGTTGCCGAGGCCGGTCGCGTTGTTGACCTTGTCGACGACCCCCACCGCCGCGGGCGCGCTCACCAGTGGGTACCGTGGGGACTCCGGCTTGTTGAGGGCCTCGATCAGGAGGATCGCGCCGATCCGGTCGGCCGCGCGGGCCGCGAGGACCAGGTTCTCCAGCGCGAGCGCGTCCTGCTCGGCCGGGTCCACGCCGTCGACGCGGTTGCCGTACAGGGCGTTGAGTGCCGTGGCGCCGAGCGAGTCGGCGAAGTCGGCGGCCACGTCGATGTTGGCGCGGAACCGCTCGGACTCCTCGCCCGGGATCGACAGGGCGCCGCGGTCGGGGCCGGGCAACTCGCCGGCGTAGAAGTTCAGGCCCGTGAGCTGGACGCCCGCATCCTCGATCGCCTGCTTCAGCGCGTCGAGCTCGGACCGATCGGGGGTGGGGGTGTCGATCCAGGGCCACCACAGCTCGACCGCGGTGAAACCGGCCGCGGCGGCTGCCGCCGGGCGCTCCAGGAGCGGGAGTTCCGTGAAGAGGATCGACAGGTTGACGTTGAAGCGCTGCTCTGCGAATCCCATGTCGCGGAGCCCCCTTCCGTGTCGATTGTTCCGGTATGTGGAAGTTAGTTTCTGCTTATTGGAAGATTGCCGTCGGGTCGAAGGGGTTGTCAAGAGGGCTCGGCGGAAAACGGCACCGCGCGTTAGGTTGTGCGCGTGCGATTGAGAGTGGAGTTCACGACCGAGCCCTTCGATCTCGACGAGGCCCCGGCCCACGCGCTCGTGGCCCGCGAGGTCATCGAGGCGGCCGAGCTGGACGCGGTGGACGTCGGCCCGTTCGGCAACACGGCGGAGGGCGGCGCCGACGAGATGCTCACCGCCGTGGACGCCCTGCTGCGCAAGACCCTGGCCTCCGGTGCCACCCGGATCTCGCTCCAGCTCAATGTGATCGGAGAGGGTGGCGAGTGACCGGCGACGAGCCGTTCATCGCGGCGGTCAAGCCCCTGGTCGACGCCATGGGCGGCGAGATGCTCCCGCCGGACGAGGCCGGCCCCGACGACGTCGTGCTCTCCTGGGAGGGCGCCGACGTGGTCGCCGTACGACTGCCGCAGCTCGCGGACTCCCTCGATCACATCCTGGCCGCCATGGAGCGGAAGAAGGGCAGACCGCTCGCGGACCTGGACCGCAAGGCCAAGCAGGAGGTCGTACGGATGCTGGAGGCGCGCGGCGCCTTCTCCGTACGGCACGGCGTGGAGACCGTGGCGAGCGCGCTCGGGGTGAGCCGCTTCACGGTCTACAACTATCTGAACCGGGACAAATCGTAGGGAACGAGCCCGGGCGGGTTCCGTAACCCCGAATTTTCAACAAAGTGTTGACGTGATGTCGCGTGGGGGCGTTAGCTGACTCCCGTGACTTCGACTTCCATGCCCCCCGGCCTGGCCCGGTTCAACGCCCTGGAGGAGCACGCGGCCCACGCGGTCCTTCTTGAGGCGTGCGCCTCCACGGCGTGGGCTCGGCGTCTGCTCGCCGCCCGCCCCTACGCGACCGCGGACGACCTCTACACCATCAGCGACACCGCCACGGCCGAGCTGACCGCCGACGACCTCGCCGAGGCGATGTCCGGTCACCCGCCGATCGGCCGCCCCAAGCCGGGCGACCCGACCTCGGCCCGCGAACAGCGTGGTATGGCCGGGGCTTCCGACGAGCTCAAGGCGGAGATGCTCGAACTGAACCTGGCCTACCAGGAGAGGTTCGGCCATGTCTTCCTGATCTGCGCGACCGGTCGCACCGGTGAGCAGATGCGCGACGCGGTCAAGGAGCGGATCGGCAACGCGCCGGAGCGGGAACGCGAGATCGTCCGCACCGAGCTGGGCAAGATCAACCGTATCCGGCTCGCCCGCATCGTCGAAGAGGACGCCTGACCATGAGTACGAGCACCACCGCCTCGGTGTCCACACACATCCTGGACACCAGCGTCGGCCGCCCCGCCGGGGGAGTCGCCGTCCGGCTCACGGCTCGCAGCGGCCGCGATGCGGACTGGCAGACGCTCGGAGGCTCCGCGACCGACGCGGACGGGCGGTGCAAGGACCTGCCGGCACTGCCGGAGGGGACCACCCACGTACGGCTCGACTTCGAGGTCGAACCGTACTTCTTGAAGAAGCAAGCCGATGCGCAGCAGGACGCCCCCGCGAATCGGGACAGCGGTGCCGGAGTGTTCTTCCCGGAGGTGGCGATCACCTTCGCTGTGCGGCCCGGAGAGCACTATCACGTACCGCTGCTGCTCAACCCGTTCGGCTACTCCGTATATCGAGGGAGCTAGCTAGAGATGCCCACCATTCTGGGACAGAACCAGTACGGCAAGGCCGAGAACCGAGTCGTCAAGATCACGCGGGACGGCGCCACCCACCACATCAAGGACCTCAACGTCTCCGTGTCCCTGAGCGGAGACATGGACGAGGTGCACTACTCCGGCTCCAACGCCAACGTCCTGCCGACGGACACCACCAAGAACACGGTGTACGCCTTCGCCAAGGAGCACGGCATCGAGTCCGCCGAGCAGTTCGGCATCCATCTCGCCCGGCACTTCGTGACGAGCCAGGAGCCGATCAGGACCGCCCGCATCCGCATCGAGGAATACGCCTGGGAGCGGATCGAGAGCGCGGGCAAGGGCGAGCACTCGTTCGTCCGGCAGGGCCAGGAGACCCGGCTCGCCCAGATCACGTACGACGGCTCGTCGTGGGAGGTCGTCTCCGGGCTGAAGGACCTGACCGTCATGAACTCGACGGACTCCGAGTTCTGGGGCTACGTCAAGGACAAGTACACGACGCTCCCCGAGGCGTACGACCGCATCCTGGCCACCGAGGTCTCCGGCCGCTGGCGCTTCAACTGGACCGACGAGGCCGAGCCGATGCCGGCCTGGGAGGAGTCGTACGCCCAGGTCAAGGAGCACCTGCTGAGGGCCTTCGCGGAGACGTACTCGCTCTCGCTCCAGCAGACCCTGTACCGGATGGGTTCGCGGATCATCGAGAACCGCGGTGAGATCGACGAGGTGCGATTCTCGCTGCCGAACAAGCATCACTTCCTGGTGGATCTGGAGCCGTTCGGGCTGAAGAACGCCACCGAGGACGGCGCTGTGTACTTCGCGGCCGACCGGCCCTACGGCCTGATCGAGGCCACCGTCCTGCGGGACGGGCGTGAGGCGAAGATCCCAGCCGACCTGACGAACCTCTGAGGGGCGCACCATGGCAGCAGTTCAGCGCATCGTGATCGAGAACTGTTCGATCGCGACCGTCGACGCGCATGACACCGAGTACGCGAACGGCCATGTGGTCCTCGCCGGCAACCGCATCGAGTCGCTCGGCGCGGGCCGGGCCCCCGACGGCCTGGAGAACGTCGAGCGCCGGATCGACGCCACCGGTCACCTGGTGACCCCCGGCCTGGTCAACACCCATCACCACTACTACCAGTGGATCACCCGGGGTCTCGCCACCGACCACAACCTCTTCAACTGGCTCGTCGCCCTGTACCCGACCTGGGCGCGCATCGACGAGCAGATGGTCTACTCGGCCGCCCAGGGCTCCCTGGCGATGATGGCCCGCGGCGGTGTCACCACCGCGATGGACCACCACTACGTCTTCCCCGCCGGTTCCGGCGACCTGTCCGGCGTGATCATCCGCGCCGCCCGCGAGACGGGCGTCCGCTTCACCCTCGCCCGCGGCTCCATGGACCGCAGCGAGAAGGACGGCGGTCTGCCCCCGGACTTCGCCGTCGAGACCCTCGAAGACGCCCTCGCCGCCACCGAGGCCACCGTCAAGGAGCATCACGACTCCTCCTTCGACGCGATGACCCAGGTCGCCGTCGCGCCCTGCTCGCCGTTCTCCGTCTCCACCGAACTCCTGCGCCAGGGAGCCGAGTTGGCCCGCCGCCTCGGTGTGCGGCTGCACACCCACGGTTCGGAGACCGTGGAGGAGGAGCAGTTCTGCAAGGAACTCTTCGGCATGGGCCCGACCGACTACTTCGAGTCCACCGGCTGGCTCGGCGAGGACGTGTGGATGGCGCACTGCGTCCACATGAACGACTCCGACATCGCCGCCTTCGCCCGGACGAAGACCGGCGTCGCCCACTGCCCGTCGTCAAATGCCCGTCTGGCGGCGGGTATCGCGAGGGTCCCCGACATGCTCGCGGCCGGTGTCCCGGTCGGTCTCGGCGTCGACGGTACGGCGTCCAACGAGTCCGGTGAACTCCACACCGAGCTGCGCAACGCCCTGCTCATCAACCGCCTCGGGGCGCACCGGGAAGCGGCACTGAACTCCCGTCAGGCCCTGCGTCTGGGCACGTACGGCGGTGCCCAGGTCCTGGGCCGTGCCGCCGAGACCGGTTCCCTGGAGGCGGGCAAGCTCGCCGACCTGGTGCTGTGGAAGCTGGACACCCTCGCCCACGCCTCCATCGCCGACCCGGTGACCGCGCTGGTCTTCGGCGCGGCGGCGCCGGTCACGGCCTCCTTCGTGAACGGCCGTCAGATCGTGGAGAACGGCCGCCTGCTGCACGTCGACGAGGACGCCATCGCCCGCTCGACGCGGGAGCAGGCACAGCGGCTGGCGCGGATCGCCGGTCACTGACTCTCGTACGGCACTTGATCTCCGGTCGGGAGGGACGGCTCCCGACCGGCAGCCGTGGACCCCTTGTTCCGGGTTCCACGGCGGCCGTGCCCGGGGCGCGTGTTGGACGCACGCGCCCCGGAACGGTCCCCGTCCTCGGTCCCGCACGGCCGCGCACCACCTCCATGAAACCCACGGCACCGCCCTTGCGCGGCCGTGTAACCGCCCGGAGGCGAGCCGCAGTGTCAGTCCACCCAGTCGACGAGAAACTCCCCGCCCTGAAGATGGCGACCACCGGTCTCCAGCACGTGGCCGCCATGTACGCCGGAGTCGTCGCCCCACCTCTGATCGTCGGCGCGGCCATCGGCCTGACCGCCACCGACCTCACCTTCCTCACCGGCGCCTGTCTGTTCACCGCGGGCCTGGCCACCTTCCTGCAGACCCTCGGCATCTGGAGGATCGGCGCCCGGCTGCCCTTCGTCAACGGCGTCACCTTCGCCGGTGTCGCCCCCATGACCGCGATCGTCGCCTCCACGGACGACAGGTCCGACGCCCTGCCCGTCATCTTCGGCGCGGTGATCGTCGCGGGGCTGCTCGGCTTCCTCGCCGCCCCCTTCTTCAGCAAGGCGATCCGCTTCTTCCCGCCGGTCGTCACCGGGACCGTCATCACCCTGATAGGCGTCTCGCTCCTGCCGGTCGCCTTCGGCTGGGCCCAGGGCCCCAACCCCGCCGCAGACGACTACGGTTCGACGACCAACCTGGGCCTGGCGGCGGCAACTCTCCTGATCGTGCTCCTCCTACGGCGTTTCACCCGCGGGTTCGTCAAGCAAGTCGCGGTGCTGCTGGGCCTGGTGGTCGGCACGCTCCTCGCGATCCCCTTCGGCGCCACGGACTTCGGACCGGTCGCCGACGCGGCCGTGGTCGGCTTCCCGACCCCGTTCCACTTCGGTGCCCCGCAGTTCCAGCTCGCCGCGGTCCTCTCCATGTGCGTGGTGATGGTGGTCTCGATGACCGAATCGACCGCGGACATGCTGGCGTTGGGCGAGATCGTCGAGCGCCCCGCCGACGAGCGGACCATCGCGGCCGGCCTGCGCGCCGACACCCTCGGCTCGGCACTCAGCCCCCTCTTCAACGGCTTCATGTGCAGCGCCTTCGCCCAGAACATCGGCCTGGTCGCCATGACGAGGATCCGCAGCCGCTACGTCGTCGCCACCGGCGGCGCCTTCCTGGTGCTGATGGGCCTGTGCCCCATGGCCGCCTCGCTCATCGCCGTCGTACCGCGCCCCGTGCTCGGCGGCGCGGGAGTGGTCCTGTTCGGATCGGTGGCGGCCAGCGGCATCCAGACCCTGGTCAAGGCCGGTCTGGAGAAGGACAACAACGTCCTGATCGTCGCCGTGTCACTGGCGGTCGGCATCATCCCGATCACCGCGCCGGAGTTCTACCACGCGTTCCCCGAGACGGCCCGGATCGTCCTGGACTCCGGGATCTCGACGGGCTGCGTGGCCGCGGTGCTGCTCAACCTGGTCTTCAACCACCTCGGCAGGGGCAGGGACGCGCAGGACGTCACCCACCCCATGGAGGCCGTCCCCGCTCAGTCGATCTCGTAACTGTCCCCGTACACCTGCCACTTGAGAGGTGTGTCCAGGTCGAGGTTGCCCGCCTCCAGGAACACCCGCTGGGCCGTCTCGACCCGGCTCACCTCACTGTGCGCCACCTCCTGCTTCATCGCCCACACCCGGGCGTCCAGGAAGGCGTGCAGGTACGCGGTCTCGTCGCCACCGTCCGTGGGAGTGGCCGAAGCCTTGCGGGCCCGGCTGCGGATACCGCCGAAACTCAGGGTGTCCGTGCCGGGGCCGTGCATGACCATCGCGTCGTAGTAGACGAACTGGCCGAGCGTGCCGAGGCCGTCCTTCTTGGCACGCGCGACGGCCGGGTCGAAGTAGACGCGGTCCCGCTCGTCCCGCTGTGCCGTGCGGAACGCGGAGGTCTTCGCCGCCGTCCGCCAGGCCGCCGGGAAGCCCGGGTCCAGTCCGTCGTGCGAGTCGGTGCCGTCCACCGCGCGCAGGGCGGGCAGGTAGGGGGCAAGGGGATTGTCGGAGTCCCGTTCCGTGTAGAGCTCGACCAGCGCCAGCATGTCGCTCGTACCGGAGCAGAAACCGATGATGCCCGCTGTGTAGCCGCGGCCGTCCCCGATGTCCTCGATGTACGTGTACTGCGCCTTCCAGTCCAGCGAGGAGTTCTCCGCGCTGGACACCAGCCGCATCGCGATGTCCTTCTTGGCCGGGACGTCGAGCCCGGTCGGGTCCGCGGCCTCGGCGGACGGCCACTGGGTGCTCAGCACCCCGGCTCCGAGGGCGGCGAGCAGTGTGCGGCGGGCGGCTGTTCTGGACAGGAGGGCCACGTCGTCTCCAAGTCAGGCGCTGTGAAGGGGAGTTGAGAGTTGCGCACCAACTTGGGAATGGCGTGGGGTGCCGGTAGCAGGTCACTGTGAAAACGAGTGTGGGCGCAGGACCATGAGGGAGCCCTCCAAGGTCGCCACCATGGCGAAGGGGAACCGGTCGACCTCAAGGCAGAGTGCGATGTCGTCAGGATGGACTCCTTGTCGCACTCCTTCCGCCAGTTCGGCGGCGGCACGTGACTCGGCGGCACGACGGAGGAACCCGGAGGCATCCGTCCCGGTCTCGGTTGCCCTACGGGCGATGTACTGAGCACATGCCAGATCCTCCTCGGCCTGCCCGTCCTCGCCGGTGACCACGAACGTGACACGCTCACTCCCGCGCGTCCGCAGGAGCTGGGCCGTCGCCTCGGCCACCACGAAACTGGCGCACAGCACCAGCGGCGACTCCCTGACCGCGAGGGCTCCGACCGTCCCGGCGGTGGTCTTCTGCACGACGGTCCGTCCGGAGAGGTCGAGGGACCGCAGCAACCCGGGGGAGTTGACGGCATCGAACCCGGGCGCGGGCGGCCCGTCCTTGAGCGCCACCCAGTCCGGGTGACGGGCCTTGAGGGCCAGGGCTTCGTCGAGCGACTCGGCAAGCACGATCTCCTCCGCCCCCTGCGTGAAGGCCCAGGCAGTCACGGTGAAAGCACGCATGACGTCGACGACGACGGCGACGGAGGGGGCTTCGGTGTGTTCCAGATCAGCGATGGCGAGGAAACGAGAGTCCATTCAGGTCATGATCGCGCAGGCCCCATCCAACGGGCCACGGCTTTTCCCTCGGGTTCCGACAGCGCCCCTGTAGGGGCGCGGGGCTCTGTCTGATGTGCGGCTCCGCCGCGTGGGCGCGACCAGCCACAACCAACCCGCAGCCGCAAGACGACACACCGAGGCACATCCATAGGCGCCCTACCCCCGCACACGCACACGCCCACCCGGCCGCAACACCACCGCAGCCACCCCCACCGCAACCCCCGCAACCCCGGCCCCCACCCGGAACGCCAACTGATACCCCTCCGCGGTCGCCGACACCATCTCCGCCCCGCCCGCCAGCAACCCCTCCGTCCGGCTCGCCGCCACCACCGACAGCACCGCAAGCCCCAGCGAACCCCCCACCACCTGCGTGGTGTTGAACAACCCGGACGCCAGCCCCGCGTCTTCCTCCCGGGCACCCGACATCGCGAGCCCGGTCAGCGCGGGCATCGCCGCCGCGAACCCGGTGGCCAGCAACAGCAGGACCGGAAGGAAGTCCACGAGATACGAGCCGTCGGCCGGGGCGCGGCTCAGCAGGGCCATCCCGGCGGCGATGAGAACGAGCCCCGCCAGCAGCACCCGGTACGCGCCGAACCGGCCGATGGTCCGCGCGGACAGCCCCAGCATCAGCACCCCGATCGCGACCGGCGCCGGCAGGAACGCCGTACCGGTGAGCAACTCACCGAAGCCCAGCACGCGTTGGACATACAACGCACCGAGGAACTGGAAGCCGTACATCGTCGCGATCATCAGGATCTGGACGGCGTTCGCGCCCGACAGCAGCCGGGAGCCGAACAGCCGCAGTCGCAGCAGCGGGCGGGCGGCACGCCCCTGGCGCAGGGTGAACGCGATGAACAGGGTCAGGGCGAGAGCGGCAAGGAGGAGCGTGGCGGTAAGGTCGCGGTCGCCGGAGCCGACGATCACGTACACCGTCAGCATCAGCGCCCCCGTGACCAGCGCCGCCCCCGGATAGTCCGCGCCCCGGCCGAGCCCCTCGCCGTCCTCCGCGGCGAGCACGCGGACGGCCGCCCACAGCGCCACGACTCCGATCGGCAGGTTGATCAGGAAGATCCAGTGCCAGTTCAGGGCCTGGGTCAACGCGCCGCCGAGGAACGTGCCAAGCGCCCCGCCCGCCGCCCCGACCGCGCTGAACACCGCGATGGCGCGGGCCTGTTCACGCGGCTCGGGGAACAGGGCGACCAGCATGCCGAGCACCACCGCCGAGGTCATCGCCCCGCCCACGCCCTGCAGGGCACGCGCCGCGATCAGCACTCCCTGGCTGGTCGCCACCCCGCACAGCACGGACGCCGCCGTGAACGCGGCGAGCCCCGCCGCGAACATCCGCTTGCGGCCGACCAGGTCACCCAGCCGACCCACCAGCAGCAACAACCCGCCGAAGGGGATCAGATAGGCGTTGACCACCCAGGCAAGCCCGGTACCCGAAAACCCGAGGTCGTTCTGGATGGCCGGCATGGCGACGGTGACGATGTTGCCGTCCAGGACAGTCATGAGTGTTCCCGCGCACAGGACGACGAGGGCCGTCCAGCGGGAGTGGGTTCGGTGCGGTGCTCGCGTCGGGTTCTCGACGATGGCCGTCATGATGACGTGGCCTCCGATTCTCCATGGTTCCGACAAGTGGCCCAGGTGCACGACTTGTAACGGGGCCCATCGTCGGTGACCATGGAGAGCGGTGTAAGGAGGCAGTCCGATGTCCCAGAGGAACACCGGTGTTACCGTCCAGGTCGTGAACGCGCACGCGTGCCCGGTGCGCGAAGTTCTTGACAGGGTCTCCGGCAAATGGAGCGTGCAGATCCTTGTCGCGGCCGCCCACGGACCCATCCGCTTCACCGAGTTGGAGCGCAGCATCGAGGGCATCAGCCGCCGCATGCTGACCCTGACCCTGCGCAACCTGGAGCGCGACGGCCTCGTCATCCGCACCGTCCACCCGACGGTGCCGCCCCGGGTCGAGTACGAACTCACCCCGGTCGCCCGGGAGTTGCACGAGACCCTGCAACGCCTGACCGACTGGGCCGAGGGCAACAGGGTCTACATCGCCGAGGCGCGGGCCAAGTACGACGACGAGCGGGAGCCGGAACCGGCCTGACCTACAACAGGCTCGGGTCCGAGGCCAGCCCCTTCAGGACCTCGCCAGCGTTCGGGACCAGCCGCCGCTCCTTGAGGTCCATCAACCCGCCGACCGCCGTGATCTCGGCCGCCACCGTGCCGTCCTTCTTGCGGATCGTCTGCTGTACTCGGAAGGTCTTGCCCTCGCTCCACTCGAAGGAGCAGCTCACCTCCACCTCGTCGCCCGCCAGCAGCTCCCGCCGGTAGCGGATCGTGGTCTCCAGCGCCACCGGTCCCACCCCGCTGCCGATGAGCCCTGCCTGGGTGATTCCGGCGGCCCTGAGCAGCGACCAGCGGGCGTGCTCCGCGTAGCTGAGGTACACGCTCTGGTTGAGATGGCCCTGCACGTCCGTCTCGTACCCACGGACGGTCACCGGTACGGAAAACGGCTCGCTCATGTCAATCCCCTCTCGCGCCACGGCAGTTACTGCCCCGATCCTGACATGTGCCCTCTACACGCGGCGCGGGGAGGCCAGCAGGTACCGGGCCCTGGTCCGTGGTTCGGTGTACTCGCCGACCTGCCAGCCGGCCCGCTCCAGCGTGGTCGCGCAGGCCCGCAGCGCCCCGGGGTCCGGCGCGTGCACGGCGACGGCCTCCGGCTGCGGGGTGGCGCGCACCCGGTAGCCGGGCGAGCCACCCGCTTCCGGCGTGTGTCCGGCCGCCTCCAGGGCGAGTGCGGCCGCCTGCACCAGATGCGTGCGCTCCCAGCCGCACGGCCGGTCCGTGGCCCCGTCGGGACTGGTCATCC
>NZ_JBJDQL010000057.1:0-48030 GCF_044903305.1 Streptomyces sp. NPDC019531
AGCAGCCTCGGCTATCGCAGTCCCGCCGAGTATGAGACCGCGCTCGCAGCCTGACCACCACACCGATGGTGTCCGTCAAAGCGGAACAAGCTCAGTAGGCGGTTGTCACGCCGAGCGGCTTTCCGTCCGGTGCGGCAGTGGTGCGGTAGTGAGCCGTGACGGTGTACTTCTTCTTCCCGCGGCATCCGCAGCCGGTCCAGTAGGAGTACGTGATGTCGTACTTGCCGTTGTAGACGCCACCCCAGGCGTTCCTCCATTTGCCGGAGATGAGTGTCTTCTTGAGGTCGCTGAGCATGGTGGAGCTGGAACGCCAGGCGGATCGCTTTCCGCTCCCGACATGCTTGTCCTTGATGTGCCGGAGGCCGAACTTGCCGTACTTGACCCCGTTCACCGTGACGTTGGACGTGCTGCCCTCGCGGATGGTCTTCCAGTGGCTTCCGGGAGAGCGCGACCACATGATGATGCGCCATTTGTCGCACTTCTTGAACGGATTTCCCCAGGCGCCGCACCGGCCGTCGAGGTCGGTTCCGTTCACCGGGTCCGCGCAGACGAAATCGTAGGCGTTGCAGTTGCCGCCGAAGACCGGGTCGGTCTGCAGGAAGCGCGAGGTGCTCGGATCGTAGAGGCGTGCGCCCATGAGGACGAGTCCGGTGAGGGTCTCGCTAGAGCGCTGCTTGCCTCCGAACCAGCCGTAGCGTGCTGCGGCCTTGTTCGCGCGGGGCGCGCCGTTCTCGTCGTTGTCGAGAACCGTGGGTGCGACGGCGGTGTCGAGCGGCAGTTGCAGGGCGATGTCTCCGTGGATGTTGGAGAGCTGCAGGACCGTGTCACCGGTCTTGCTCGTGGTGGCGCTGAATACGCCGGTCGCGGAGGTGACGTTTCGGGTGACCGTTCCCTGCGCGGTGTTCTCCACGATCCAGCTGGGGTCGTCGGAGTCGCCGCTGTAGTGGTTGGTCTTGGCGGACGTCTGGGTCCAGGTGCCGGCGCTGTTCGTCTCGATGGTCCAGGAGCGGGAGCGCAGGGCTGCGTCGAGCTGCCAGGTCTGGCGCCGGGTACCGGCGGTCTGCTGGCGGGCCAGGTCGTTGGTGTAGTAGGCGAGAGCCGAGCCCGGCAGGGTGGTGGTGCGGCCGAACGCGTCGTAGGTGTAGCCCGAGTCGGCGATTCGGTCCGCGGTGTCGAAGGCGCGGGCGGTGGTGCTTCCCGCACTGGTGGGGCAGGTGAGCCCGGTTTCGGCCGAGGCGCTCGCGGTGCCTGTGCGGTTGGAGCGCTTGTCCAGGGTGTAGGTGCGCAGTGCACAGGTGTTGTCGCTGGTGTCCTCGACGCGGGTCAGGCGTCCGGCGGCGTCGTAGCCGTAGCGCTGGTGAGACCAGCCCACGTGTGAGGAGGTTCGGCCCTGGATCGTGGAGGTGACGGCGTCGCTGTAGACGGCGGTTCCGTCACTGTCCCTGGTGTAGGTGCGGTCTGTGACGGCGCCTGTGGCGTCCTTGGCCTGCTTCAGTGTGTATCCGCCGGGCAGCTTTTCGGATGAGACTGCACCGTCCGCGTCGTAGGTGGCGGAGAAGTCGCCTGCGATCGAGTCCGTGGCCTTGGTGGCGAGTCCTCGTGCGTCCGCTGCGGTGTCGTAGGTGTATGTGATCGTGCTGGGCACGCTGTTACTGACGCTGACCGTACGGTCGAGGAGGTCGTAGGTGGTTGTGGTGGTCCCTCCGTCCGCGTCGGTGTAGGAGATCTCCCGGCCCAGCCGGTCGTAGGCGCGGGTGATGGTGCCGCCGGTCGGCGCGCTGGTCTTGGTCGCTCGGCCTGTGGCTGGGTCGTAGGCCGTTGTGGTCGCGGGGACGTCCGCTCCGATGCCGCCGGTGACGGTCACGGTGGTCGGCCGGCCGGCCGCGTCGTGGCCGCGGGTGATGGTGCGGGTCGTCGTTCCGGCCTTCTCGGCCGTCTTGGCCGTGTTGCCCCAGCGGTCGTATTCGGCGGTCATCGTGGGCAGTTGGGCAGGGTTGTTGCCGCCGCCGGTGATGTCACCGGCCGGGCCGCTGGTGCACAGCAGGTCGGCCCATTCGGGTCGCCCGGCGCAGGTCCCGGTGCCGCTTGCGGACCAGTAGGCGCTGACCTGTGTTCCTGCGTCGGTGCCCGAGGTACCCGGTGCGCCCTGCTTGGTCACACGGCCCTGGCTGTCGTATTCGGTAGTGGTCGTGATGGCGAGCCCGCCCGGATCCTGCACGACCTTTGTCGGAAGGCCCTTCGTCCAGTCGTAGTCCACGGTGGTCAACTCGGCGTCGGCGACGATGTCTGGGTGCTCGCGGACCTGTGCGCCTTGCGTGGTGCTGGTGACCTGGTTGCTGGTGCTCACGCCGGCGTCCGTGGGACGGCCCTCGTCGTAGCGCGTGCTGGTCCAGCTGCGGGCGATGACGGAGGAATCCGCCGCCACGAGGGTGGTGCTGCCCGACTTCAGGTCCTTGGCTAGGTCCACACGGCCCAGCGGCCCGAACTTTTCGAGTTCCCTGGTACCCGTGTCGTCGTACACCGAACGGGTGGACAGCAGCTCAGCCCGCTCGGCGCTGGGCAGTCCGCTCAGCCCCAGCTCGGCGAGGGCGTCCTTGTTGTCCGCTGTTAGAGCGAGAGCCGTCTCCCGGTTCGCGGCCGACAGGACACGTACGGTGTTGCCGAACCGGTCGTAGTCGGTGCTGTCGATCCGGCCGCCGGGCTCGGCGGTGTTCGTCCGCTGCCCCGACACATTGAGGTAATGGACGGTGGCGCGCCGGTAGTCGGACTGCGCCAGAGCCGATCCGGAGTGCGAAGCGGGTACCGAGTCGGCGGGGAAGACGGCGGCGGCGTCGGCGGGGATGTCGCGCTGTCCCCACGTTCCGACCGAGGCGGCGTTCATCTGATGGGGCGCGGCGGACCCGGAAAGGGGAACGTCGTAGACGACGCTGGTGGTCGCTGTGCCCTCGGTGATGTCGGCCGCGCCCTGCTTCAGTCCGGCGCGGGAGACCCTGAGCAGCATCCCCTCGACCGCCGCGGGTTCGTTGCCCGCCTTGCCGTAGGCGAAGGTCCAGGGCAGCTCACCGGGCGGAGTCAGTGAGATGATCCGTCCTGCCGAGTCGTAGGAGTACTCGGTCACCAGGGGTGGGGTGATCTGCGGGTTCCAGGCGCGGCGGAGCCGGCCCGCGTCGTCGTACTCATAGGTCTGGACGATCCTGGACGTGGCGGTGGCGGCTTCGGGTTCGGTGGCCCAGAGACGGATCTCGCGTACCTGTCCGGCGAAGTCACCGAATGCCGACGAAGTGGCCTTCGTGGTGGGGGCGTACACGTACTCCAGCAGACGGCAGCCCTTGGTCGACGGGTCGGCCGCGCAGGCGGACGCGGTGGCGGCGGAAGTGGGGGCGATGATCCGGGTGGGCCGGGCCAGCTCCTTGTCGCCGACCTTGACGGTCTCCGACATGACCGAGGTGACCGAGTTGGCCAGTCCGTCGATCAGGGTGCTGCTGACCTGCCATGCGGACGACGTCGGGTCGGCCCTGGTGAACTCCGTCACCGTGCCCGAGCTGTCCGAGAGGGTGAAGGCGCCGGTGACGCTTCCCTTCAGCACCATCTCCTCGGCGCCGGGTTCGGGTGTCCAGCCGGTCCGCGCGGCGTTCGCCGTGAAGTGGATCGGGCTGGCGTCGGCAAGTACGACGCTGATGGCTGTGTCGGAGATCTTCTCCAGGCGTGTGTAGTCCGACTCGTTCAACTGCGCCTCGAAGCCCGACACCCACTGCGGCCCGAAGATCGCGGCCTGGTCCTCCTGCTGTGTGCCGGCCTCCGGGCGGCGTGAGAAGGCGGTACGGGACACGGAGAGGTCGAAGTAGGAGGCGTCCTCCTCGGCGAGGGTGAAGTCTCCGGTGAGCAGGTTGACCGACCCAGGGCCGATGTCCTCGCTCGCCGCGTTGTCGGCGTTGCGGTCCACCACCACCGTGATCGGATCCGTGCTGCCTGTCGCGCCGTTGGGGCCGGTGAAGTCGGCCTTGAGTTCGACGCTTCCGTCAGGTGCCACTGTGGCCGACGCGTTCCACGCCAGCGGCGCGTTCTTGCCGTTCGTCAGCGTCACCGGCCACTGCGTGAGGGCGGCGCCGTCCAGTGTCACGTGCGCGGCGGGGACGGGCTGCCAGGGGTCCGCCGCGGAACGCCGCCAGGAGAAGGAGGCCGCGTTGTACTTGCCGCCGTCGGTCTCGGCTTCGAGGGTGAGGCGGCGTGCGGTCCGTTCCCCGGAGGCGGGACGAAGAAAGCCCCCGGCTCCCACGTTGAACGTGTACTCGACCGTCGAGGACCGGTTGTCAGCCTTGTCGACGGCACGGACCAGCAGCGACTGCGGGCCGTTGTCGGACGGGGTGATGGAGACGGTCTTGTTCCCGGTCGCTCCTCCGGTGGCGACCTTGGTCCAGGTCACGCCGTCGAGCGACCACTCCAGCCAGTTGTGGTCCGCGGCCGGGGGCGTGATCGTGAAGACACCGGCCTGCCCAGCACCCTTGCTCCACTTGTCTGGCGGGTAGTCGGTTGAGACGACCTTGGCGGGAGCGGCCGGGGCCTTGGTGTCGACCGTGAACGTCTTCCACGCCGACCAACCGGTGTTGTAGTGCGTCCCATCGTAGGGCGACGTACGGAACTTGTACGTCTTGCCTTCGGCCAGTACCCCGGACGGCACCGTCACCGAGGCGACCTGCCCCGACGGCACGTACTTCGACACCATGACGTCGCCGACCTGAGTGTCGGTGGCGCTGTCGAAGATCTGGAAAGTGCCGTTGACCTTGTCAGCGTCGGCGTCTACGAAGGTGTCACGCAGCGTGGGCGTGACGGTGTTGACCGTGTAGGCGCCGCTGTAGGAGAAGTACGGCGGACCGGCCTCCTGCTTGGTGCCGGTCCGCGGCCGGTAGTTGTAGTTGACCACCAGCTTCGGCGGATTGGACGCCGCGTTGGCGGAGTTGATCCGCTTCCACTGCGCCAGCACGCTCTCACTGGAGGCCCGCAGGCCCATGTGACCGCGTGTGGCACTGGCCGACGCCCACTCCTGCACGAGCGTCGTCACATCGGCGTTGATCCAGCCGTCGGGCGCCGAGGTGCAGGCCGCGTTGCCCCGGGTCTCGGAGGAGGTGGTTTTCTTCGCGGTCCAGGACGGTTGTGCGGTCCAGCGGGACGACGTGGAGGCCGCTCCGGAGGACCACACCTCCCACGGATACGCCTTGCAGTCCGTGTTCCCCGAATGGAAGTTCCACAGGCTCAGCTTGGCGTCCAGGACCAGCGCGTTCTGGACCGGCGTGGTGTTCCAGGAGATGAAGGACCGAGCGGTGCGCGCCGTGCCGTTGGCGTTGGTCGTGCCCGGGTTGCCAAGGTCCAGCTCGGTGTCCGTGGACCAGTCGACGGTCTCACCCTGCTGCACGTACGTGTCGAAGACGTTGCTCAGCGAGGACGTGGACGGATCGACGGTGACGGGATACGTGGTGCCGGGGTCGGCGAGGAACTCCGCGTCCGGGGTGACCAGCAGGGCGACGGAAGAACCTTTCTGCACGACCTTCAGGCCGACCTTGGCCCGGTTCGTGTGCTCGCCCGACCGCTTGTCGACGGACGCGTCCCACATCACGGGAGCCGGCATGACGGCCCGCCGCTTGTTCTTCCGGTCGGTGAACTGCACGCTGCCGTCCGGCAGTTGCTTGGCCTTCAGCCCCTGGCCTTCAGCGGCAGCGTGTACGAGTAGGCGCCCGTGCCGGGCCGCTTCTTGATCTCGACGTACTGCTCGAAGCCGGTACGGGTGGCCTCGACGACCACATCAGCGTCGGGTACGGCGTTGACGTACTCTGCCCTGGTCCCCTCCAGCCTCGGCTTCGGCAGCCCGCTCTTCCACTGAAGGGTGATCTGCTGGTCGCCCTCGCCGAGCGTCACCAGGTCGGTGGCCTTTGCCTGACGGGCCGCCTTCAGTGACTTCGCCGGTGCACCCGTCCTGCCCGCGAGACGGAGTCCCTCCGGGTGGGCGAGCGGTTCCACACCCGAGCCGGATTCCCGCAGCCGCACATCGACGTCGACCCACTTGCCGTCCCGCTCGAACCGGACAGGCCCCGCTGCGAGTTCGGTCGTCAGGCTGCCGTCTCTGTTCGCCCAGGTCGTGGACTCCTCGGTGCGTTCCGAGAGCGCCTCGACCCGCCTGCCGGACAACCTGGCCGTGACACGGGCCGAGGGTATGTCGGCCGCTTGTGTCGCCGTCTCCTTCTTCGGAGCCTCCGCAGTTCGCGACGGCGGGGCCGCCACCGAACTCGTCACGTCCAGCAGGGTGATGGCCATCGTGAGGGCCGCGCCCCCCGCCGTCCAGCGAACGATCCCCCTGTGCCGAGGCCGCCCGCGCCGTCGAGGCGTGGGTCTGTGAGCCGTCATCATTCCGACCTTTCATGCTTCACAGCGACATCACCCGTGTGATGTCAAAGTGAAGGTATGCAACAGGTAAAGATCATGAATGATCGTAAAGTCACAGAACTCGGACAGGTATCCACAGTAAATTCTAGTGATTCGTGTCACCTTCACGACAATTGCTTCATCAACTAGGGCGAAGCGGACGCTCCTTGTCCCGGGTCGTCGCGCATCTAGGGTCTGTAGATCTGGTGTCGTCCTGCGGTGTGACCTCCGCCGCTATCCTCTGGACCTATGGCGCGTCCGGCGACGCCCTCGGCGAGACCGGCGCCATGTGGAAATCGACTACCTCTGCGGCCGGTTGGGATTCGCGATGATCGCGATCGACGGCATCGTCACCTCCGGGCGCAGGCGCGGCGGCAGGCTGCCGAAGAGTGGACCGTGGCCGTGACGCTCGTTTGACGCTCTGGGTGCATCTCGGCCCGGTTTGGTAGCGGGGAAAACCGATCTGACCTGCGTGTTCTCCCGGCATCGTCCCTCGCGACATCTTTCCGATGACGCACCACGTGGAGTGCGTGGCCATTTTGGAGCCTGCTGCAAAGGGGCTCTGACCTGCGGGTTCCAGCGATCGCCCAGGCGCGGCCGGGGTGCTTGAAGCGCGGCGTCGCATCTGGGCCGGCCGACGCGGGCTCGACACCCTCCGCGCCAGGCAGCACGCTGACCTGGCCCAGGTCTTCGCCCTGCTCGCCGAGGGCCGGCTCGTCCCCCGGGTCGCCGCGCGCGGCCCGCTCACCGAGCTCGGCGAAGCGGTACGGCCGGCGGAATCCGGCACCGTGGGCACTTCAGCGGAGGACACCGCGGGTGGTCAGAGCGCGCTTGAGGGCACGCATCGCGTAGTAGGTGCGGGACTTCACCGTGCCGGGCGGGATGCCCAGGAGCCGCGAGACGTGGTTCACGCTGTGGCCCTGGAAGTACATGCCGTGCAGGACCTCGCGCTGCTGTTCGGTGAGGTCCGCCAGTGCTTCCCGCACCACGTGGGCGGTCAGTACGCGGTCCGTGTCATCACCGACCGGGATGACCACGTCGTCCAGCTGATGGGGGACGTTCGGGCGCACGGCTCGCGCGCGGTGCTCGTCGATCACCAGGTTCCGCAGGACCCGGAACAGCCACGGACGGATCCCCTCCGACGAGAGGGCGAGCGAGGGACCGTGCTGCCAGGCCCGTACGGCGGCTTCCTGCACGAGATCCTGGGCACGGTGCCAGTCGTCGTCCAGGCGTCGGGCCGCATAGGCCAGCAGAGCCGTCCCGTGCTCGGCGTACAGCTCGCGGACGAACCGTTCGGCGTCCTCAGCCGCTTCGTCGGCTCGCTCGCCGACGAGGACGATCGCCTGCTGGGTGCTCATGGTGTCTCTCCCTGAATGAGGGGCGTCGGCCTGCGGGTGCCTGGCTGTCGGCGATGCGGCGACTCCGATGTGATCAGCCTGCGGCGCCTCTTGTCCCACTGGTGAAGCTCACCGACCATCCGGGACGGTGGAATGCTGAAGCGGCTCCTCACCTGCGGAAATGCCCCCGGCTTGGAACGGTGCGTGGGACGCGGAACAGGCCGCGCGCTCCGGCCAAGCTGTGCGCGGAGCAG
This sequence comes from Streptomyces sp. NPDC019531, assembly GCF_044903305.1. Classification (NCBI taxonomy): domain Bacteria; kingdom Bacillati; phylum Actinomycetota; class Actinomycetes; order Kitasatosporales; family Streptomycetaceae; genus Streptomyces; species Streptomyces sp. NPDC019531. The sequence continues at coordinate 8,006 of NZ_JBJDQL010000057.1, forward strand.
GGGGGCGACCCGGGGCAGGGCGGCGGACGTCATGACGACGGGCGGCTGCGATGCACCGGGCATCGCGGCCGCCCGTCGTGGAGACGGCACCGGGGGACCGGCACCGGCACCGTCACAAGAGGATCCCCCAGCAGGCGAGGGCCAGGAACAGACAGGTCGCGAGGTGGATCCACCGGTGGTGCAGGACGACGGCGACGAACTCCCGCATGGTCGCGCTGGGACGGAAGTACGAGGCCGTGGGGGAGCCGAGGACATGGCCGTCGACGCCCATCCCCCGCGCGATGATGGCGGCCCGGAAGGCGTGGAAGTCGTTGGTGACGATCGCGCAGCGGTAGCCGCCGCCGCGCTCGTCCATGAGTGCCTTGCTGTTGCGGAGGTTCTCCTCGGTGGTGGCGGACTCCGCCTCCCGCAGCAGGCTCTCGGCCGGTACGCCGCGTGCTGACAGATAGTCGGCCATCGCATGCGCCTCGGGAACTGCTTCGTCGGGACCCTGCCCGCCGGACGTGATCAGCACGGGCCGTCCGCCCCGGGCCACCTGGGCGTCGAAGAGGGCATGTGCCCGGTCCAGTCGGCTCGCGAGCAACGGCGGCACCCGGTCACCGCCGATCAGACCGGAGCCGAGGACGACGATGTAGTCGAGGCCGGACGGCACGGTCAGGCGGCTGTAGGCGTAGCCGTAGACGGTGAAGCAGACGAACAGGAAGCCGAAGTAGCAGGTGAACAGCACTGCGATCACGACCGCGACGGCCAGCGAGCGCAGCTGGGCCACGAGCGCCACCACCGTCAGCAGCAGAAGGGACAGCAGTCCGAGGCCCGCCATCAGCGTCAAGAGGTTGGCGGGACGGCTCCCCTCCTTGCGTACCATCCGCAGACCGTTGCCGATCAGCAGGCCGCAGACCAGCAGCAGGCCCAGCCCTTCCGGGACAGGGCTGGGCAGACCGGCGCCGGCCAGACCGCGGTGAAGGGCCAGGAGGTCCCGCCCGTGGGCCGCCGCCATCAGCACGACGAAGATGCCGAGCAGCACGGCGTTGGAGAAGCGCCGCGCGTCGACGACGACACCGATGACGAAAAGCAGCAGCGCGATGGCCGCCAGTATCTGGATCAGCATCCTGGACTTTCTTGGTGGGCAGGGTCGCCCGGGCCTACTGCGGCGGACGCCGGTGAACGGTTGGCGGAGATACCGGGCGAGGCGTCAGATGGTGGCCCAGAGTTGCTTCTCGGGGGAACCGTTCGGGTAGACGAAGCTGACCGAGCCGGCGTTCCAGCCGATGCTCTGCAGTGCTGTGCCCAGCAGAGCACCGAGCCTCTTTTTCGCGCTCACTTGCTCACTCTCCAGTCGGGGTTCCTCACGCCTTCAACGGTGGTCAGGCTTGCCTGGTTCACCAGGGTCTTCGAGACCCCTCCGGCCCGAGAGGTGGCTTCGGTGGCGCGAACGGACGGAGAGCGACGCGTTCAACGTCGTCAAAGCCTTCACGGATCACCTACGACGACCCCGTGCCGGCCTCTGCTCAATGGGGTGGCCGCCGCAGTCGTGTCGCGCGACGACACACCCATTACGGGAGGGCCTGCGTGGATTGCGTACCCGCTCGCCATGATCTTGCCCCGGGGCTGTTCGGCGCTCTGGACGACACGGATCGCTTGGTGCTGGAGGAGCACCCGGAGCACTGTGGTGCCTGCCGCGCCGAGCGGGAGGAACTGGGTGAGCTGCCGAACTGCCGCCCACCGCGCGGCAGGTCATCTGCGGGGGCCGGTTCACCCGGCACGGGGGAGAGACGCACATCGTCTCGCCCATGCTGTCGAGGCAGGCGCCCGCTTCGAGCCGACCGGACGCGGAGCACGCCGTCCACCCCCAGGCGCTGCCAGGTACTCGTCACGCCGCACGGGTCCGGTCCTGCACGGCGGCCCTCCTGGCGCCCGCCGACAGGAATTCGCCCGAGTGGGCGTTGCTCACGCGGCGTGCGGTCTCCTCCCAGCGGGGAGCCGCCTCGTCGTGGGCGGTGTCGCCCTGAGCCGGTTTGTCCGTCACCGCTCACAGCGTCCTCGATGGCGTCCGCCGTCGACCCCTGTCCTGCCTGTTCTCCACGGCGTGGACCTTGATGGCCAGCCACCGGGGGCGGCTGACGGACTGGTCAGCGACCAGCTTGGCGGTGCCGTTCTCCAGGTCGCCCGCGAACAGCGGCGTCCCGACGAACACGCCGACAGGGCGGGGATCAGTCCGAGCGCCTGGGAGACGGGCTGGAGGTCGGCGGCGTACGGCTGGAGCTCCGGGCCCAGCTCGTCGATGTCGCGGGCCGGCCGGCCTGGCCGGTCAGGACGTCCGTCAGCGCGGTCCGGCCACGGTGTGCCGGCGCAGTTCGCCGGGCAGGCCCTCCGCCGCCCGGAAGCCGCACACGGTGTCCAACTGACGGAGTGTCAGGGGTGGGCTCGTCGCCGCGTGTTGGGTCGGTGTGTGGCGACGCCCCTGATCGCGACCGTCGCTGCCAAGGCTCCGACGAGAGGGGCCAGCAGATAGACAGGCAGGAGTGAGAGGGAACCGGAGAGCAGGGCCGGTCCGAACTCCCGGGCGGGGTTGGCGACTCCGCCGGTGAGGGTGCCGAAGGCGATGATCTGGGTGGCGATCATGGTGCCGACCGCCCAGGGCAGCAGGGGGCCCAGGCGGGTGCTGGTCATGCCGATCCCCACGATGGCGACGATGACGAACATCGTCGCCGCCTCGATCGCGGCCACGGCGGCCCAGGACCACCCGGGGGCCGGTCGGATCACGGCGTGGTTCACGGCCGGGGCGGCGATCACCGATCCCCAGGCCAGTCGGCCGAGCGCGACGCCCAGCACCGAGCCGGCCAGTTGACTGGCGATGAAGGGGACGACGTCACGGCCGGGTGTGCGGCCGTAGCGCCACATCGCGAGGGTGATGGCCGGGTTGACGTGGCCGCCGGTCACCCGGCCCCAGGGCGAGAGCATGACGGCGGTGACGGTGTAGCCGGAGAGGGGCGCGACCACGAGGAGTCGGCCTTCGGGGGTGTTCCACCAGCCGCCCGCACTCACGTCGAGGGTGCCCATCAGCCAGCGGACCGTGGTGGTCACGACGAACATCATGAGTGCGGTGAGGGCGAGTTCGAGCAGGGCGGAGTGGAGCGTGCGGTTGCTGGTCGGTCGTTCCGCGCGCCTGGTGACGGTCATAGCGGGTTCGTCCAGGTGGCGTCGGAGCGGGTCAGGGCGAACGTGGTGATCGTGGCCGCCGTCAGGAGCACGGCCGCGAACAGCAGGGGCAGGGCCGGGCTGCTGTGCAGGACGGCGATCGCTCCGACCAGGCCGCCGGTGAACATCGCCGCCGCCGAGACCGAACGGCGGCCCGCCTTGCCGCCCTTACCGCCCGCGAGGCGGCTGTCCGCGGCGACTCCGGTGATGGTGAGCGTCAGGACGGTCGTGGTCAGGTCGGGTACGGCCAGGGCCCGGGCGGCGGCGTTCTGGACGCCCATGGCAAGGCCGAGGAGCGCGATCAGGGCGTAGCGCGCGGTGCCCGTGTACGGCGTGGCGGTGGCCTCGGCGATGACGTACGCCGCCAGCATCAGGGCGGTCTCCAGCAGGAGGGCCAGATGCAGGACCCGGCCGCGGTGGGCGCGGGCGCCGTGGGCCAGGCGGCCGCCGAGCAGGGCGCCCGCGGCGAACGCGGCGAGTGCCGCGAGCGAGGCGGCCAGGGAGAAGCCGGGTGCGCCGGCGAGGGCGAAGCCGGAGAAGACGACGTTGCCGGTCATGTTGGCGACGAAGACGTGGCCGAGGACCAGATAGCTGAACGCGTCCACGAGGCCGGTCACCACGGTCAGCGCGAGCATGAGCGGAGGGAGCGGGCCGTGGCGGTCGCCCATGTCGGGGACGAGCGTGGTCCAGGCTTCCCGTAGTGCGGCAGGCATGGTGGTGCTCCGAATCGCAAGGGGAGTGGTTGGTTCTCCTTTCGGGAACCGGTCTCCAGCCTCCTGCCGAGCGATCGTTCCGTCCAACATATGGATGCGGATGCAGCGATCGGTCGTACCGATTACTCCTTCACGGCGTGCCCTGCGACCACGTCGAGGAATGCTGCGGCGGCCGGCGCCAGCCGCTTGCTGTCGTGCACCACGCAGATGGTGTGTGTCGCTGCCGCGTCCGTCAGGCGGAGCGCGCGGGCGCCGTACGGCAGGATGTCGCCGGGGTTCTGGCCCAGGAGGGAGCCGGGGCCGAAGACCGTGGAGCGGGGTACGACCGTTACGCCGATGCCCCGCGCGGCCAACCGGATCATGTCGTAGATCTGGCCGACCTGGAAGTGCTGTCCGGGGCCCACCCCGGCGCGGGCGAAGGCGGACTCGACCTGGCGGCGCAGCCCTGTGCCCTTGGTGAACTGGATGAGCTGGTGAGTGTCCGGCAGGTCGGCCAGGCCGATCACCTCGCGGTCGGCCAGGGCGTGGTCGGCGGGCACGATCAGGACGAGCGGGTCGTCGGCGAGGACGCGGTGGTCGAGGCCGTCGGGGATCTGGTGCGGGGTGAGGCCGACGACGGCGATGTCGAGGTCGCCGGTGAGGACTGCCGCGGCCATCTCGGAGCTGGGCGCGTTGGTCACGTGGAAGTCGATGCCGGGATACCGGGCGTGGTAGTCGGCCATCACCTCGACCAGGTCGACCAGGGAGGCACGCGTCTGGATGAGCCCCAGGCGCAACCGCCCGCGCCGCAGCCCGGAGAGGGCGTCGAGGGCGGCCCGGGCGTTGTCGACGTCGGTGAGGATGCGCCGGGCGAGGGGTTCGAGGAGCTCGCCCGCGGCCGTCAGGCGGACGGAACGGCTGGTGCGGCTGAACAGCTGGGAGCCGACCTCCTTCTCCAGGCGGGCGACCTGCTGGCTCAGGGCGGACTGGGCGACGTAGCAGTTCGCGGCGGCCTGGGTGAAGTTGCGCGTCTCGGCGACGGCGAGGAAGTACCTCAGGTGCCGAAGGTCCATCCGATCTCTCCTGCCGATCGATTCCAGCAAAACCATGTGTTGGACCGATTCATGGTGCCAGACCTAGCTTCGAGATGTCGCGCGACGACCCATCTTCCGCTTCGCTCAGGAAGCCAAGGAGCCCCATATGTCCAGCACCATGCCTGTGGGCGGTGTCCGCCCGCACGAGGGCGTCCGGAGTCCCGCCCAGCTCGTCGTCCGCAACGGCCGCATCCACACCGGCGACCCCGCCCGTCCCACCGCCTCGGCCGTGGCCATCACCGACGGGGTCTTCACGGCCGTGGGAGACGACGCCACCGTCGCGCCCCGCATAGGTCCCGGCACCCGTGTCGTGGACGCCCTCGGCCGGCGCGTGATCCCCGGCCTCAACGACTCCCACCTGCACGTCATCCGAGGCGGCCTCAACTACCTGCTGGAGCTGCGCTGGGACGGCGTACGGTCGCTGCGTACAGCCCTGCGGATGCTGCGCGAGCAGGCCGAGCGGACCCCGAAGGGGCAGTGGGTGCGGGTGGTCGGCGGCTGGACGGGGGAGCAGTTCGCGGAGAAGCGGCTGCCGACCGTCGCCGAGCTGAACGCCGCCGCCCCCGACACCCCGGTCTTCGTCCTGCACCTGTACCAGTCGGCGATCCTCAACCGGGCCGCCCTCGAAGCCGTCGGCTTCACCCGCGACACCCCGAACCCGCCCGGGGGTGAGATCGTCCGTGACTTCGCGGGCAACCCGACCGGCGTCCTGCTGGCCGCCCCCGCCGCCGGACTGCTCTACTCCACCCTCGCCAAGGGCCCGATCCTCGGCGCCGAGGATCAGCTCGGGTCCACCCGCCACTACCTGCGCGAACTGAACCGCTTCGGCATCACCAGCGCCATCGACGCCGCCGGCGGCTTCCAGAACTTCCCCGACAACTACGCGGCCGTCACCGAGCTCGCCGAACGCGGTGAGCTGACCGTCCGCATCGCCTACCACCTCTTCCCGCAGACCGCCGGGCAGGAAGTGGACGACCTGCGCCGCTGGATCGGCATGGTGAAGCCGGGCGACGGCGACGAGTGGCTGCGCTGCAACGGCGCCGGCGAGAACCTCGCCTGGTCCCCGGCCGACTTCGAGAACTTCGCCGAGCCGCGCCCCGAGCTGACCGCCCGCGCCAGTGCCGACCTGGAGGCGGCGGCCCGGCTGCTGCTGGACAACGGCTGGGGCTTCCGCCTGCACGCCACCTACGACGAGACGATCCGTCAGGACCTCGACGTCTTCGAGAAGATCGCCGCCGACGGAGGCTTTCCGGCCGGCACCCGCTGGCTGTTCGACCACGCCGAGACCGTCAGCCAGGAGAGCCTGGACCGGATCAAGGCGCTCGGCGGGGCGATCTCCGTGCAGAACCGGATGATGTTCCAGGGCAAGGCGTTCGTCGAGCGGTACGGTGCCGAGCGCGCCGCGACCGCTCCGCCTATCCGCGCGATGCGCGAGACGGGCCTGCTGGTCGCGGCCGGCACCGACGCCACCCGCGTCTCCAGCTACAACCCCTGGCTGTCGCTGTCCTGGCTGGTCACCGGCCGCACCATCGGCGACACCCTCCTCTACCCGGCCGAGAACCGTGTCGACCGGGCCACCGCACTGGAGATGTACACCCGGGCGGGGGCCGAGCTCACCGGTGAGGCCGACGTGAAGGGCACCATCACGGAGGGCAAGTACGGCGACCTGGTCGTGCTGTCCGCCGACTTCTTCTCCGTCGCCGACGAGGACATCGACCGGATCGAGGCCCTGCTGACTGTGGCGGGCGGCAAGGTCGTGTACGCGGCCGGGGACTACGAGGGTGCGGCAGCCCCGCTCCCGGAGATCAGCCCGGCCTGGAGCCCGGTGGCCCGCTTCGGCGGCTTCGTGCGCGACGAGCGCTCGGGAGCACGGCAGGCCCGTGCCTTCGTCGAGGCCGCCGCCGAGTCGGAGGAGCAGCGCGACTGGCGCGAGCGCCGTGGCGACTTCGACCACGTGCCGCAGCTCAGCGGTGCGCTCGACCCGCTGGACGGCTGCTTCTGACAGACGAGCAGAGGTCGTAGTCGTACGAGAACGCGTGAGTCGTCCCCGGCCCGGGAGCAGCATGAGTGTCGGCTCATCGAGTCACGTCCGTTCCGCTTCGGCCTGGGCCCCGCTTGCCGCTCCGGTCTTCCGGGCCCTGTGGATCGCACAGTTCGTGTCCAACACCGGTACGTGGATGCAGACGGTCGGGGCGCAGTGGCTGCTGCTCGGGCACGGGGCTGGTCACTGCTTCCGCTGATCGCTGCCGACTCCCTCGGTCTGGGGGCCGGGGGCTACGGTCTGCTGCTGGCCGCGGTCGGGGTCGGTGCGGGGGGGCTTCGCGGGCGGTTGGGCGTCAACGGCATGCTGGCCGCCGTTGTCCTGGTGGCTCTCGCCACCGTGCACGTCACCCGGGTGGCGGTGGTCGTCCTGCTGCCCGCGGGGCCGGCCTGGATCGGTGTCCTGTCCACGCTCGACGCGGCGGTGCGGACGCGGCTGCCCGGCTGGGTGCGAGCCCGTGGACTCGCCGTCCACCTGCTGGTCTCCAGGGCGGCCAGGCGGTGGCGGCTCCGCTGTGGGGCGCACTGGTGCAGTGGCTCGGCCTGACCGCGGCCCTGCTCATCGGCGCGGGGTTGATGCTGCTGAGCGGGGCCACCCTGGCGCGCCGGCGGCTGCGTGGTGATCGATGAACCCACGAAGATGGGAGGCCGCATGCCCCTCAACCAAGATCGATGACACATTCAAAGAAGCGTGCGTCAAACGCCCTTCAGAACACGATCAAGTGCCGCCCGGCCTGCAGGTCCCCAGTGCGGCTTGCCGCCGGGAAGACCCCGATCTCCGTTCTGCCCCATGAGCATCAGGAAGAGGCTCTTCATAGCGGCCAGCCCGCGGGCGCGTCGGATCGCCTCCTCGTCCGCATACGCGTACATGTCGAAGAACCGTGAGGCCGTGCCCATGGGTAGCAGGACCCATGCGGCGGCGAGGTCCCACGCCGGATCGCCGGCGAACATGGCGCCGAAGTCGACGATGCCCGAGAGCGTCCCGTCCGAGACAACGACGTTCGCGGGATGGAGGTCGCCATGCACCCACACCCGCGGGCCCTCCCACGCCCGGGCCGCAACCGCGTCATCCCAGACGGCCCGGACATCGGCGGCGATGTCCTCGGGGGCAACGGCCTGGAAGAAGTTCTCGAAGCCGTCCGTGCAGTTCCTCGGATGGTCACCGCGGTCGGTAGCGATCGGAGCCTCGGCAGGCGCCTCCACATGGAGCGCCCGCAGGAAACCCGCCAGCGTGTCGGCCGCGTGGTCGCCGCGGCTGATCGAGCCGTGGTCCAGCGGCTCGCCAGGAACCCACGTCATCACGGTCCAGTGCTTGGGGAAACGCTCGGACGGTTCGCCGAACCGCACCGGAGTCGGCACCGGGAGCGGCAGGCGCGGAGCCAGCACAGGTAGCCACCGCCGCTCCTTGAGCTGGAGCTCCGGGGTGGGGTCCATGCGCTGCATGCGCACGGCCAACTCGTCCCCGAGACGCCACATTTGGTTGCCCCAGCCGCCCACCACCTCGCGGATGGCCAGCCCTGCAAGGTCTGGATGTTGCTCCTGCAGCAGGTCGCGGACCAGATCTGCGGTGATCTCGATCTCGGTGTCGGTCATGCGAAGACACAGTACTGAGGCGGCAGGCGGAGCGGCTCTCGCTCTCAGATACGTCTCGCTTGTCGGTCACGGCTGAAAAGTGGACCAGTGGCGACTCCAACTGGCCCCGGTTCGCGGGTAATTCGTGAAGATCAGGCGTCGTGAGGCGGCTCCGGAGGGTGGGGCGATCAGGCGGTTGACGCCTTTTCTGTGGGCGCAAGCTGCGTCTGCAGAGCGTGCTGATGGCGTTGTGCCCAGCGGACAGCGGGTGGTGCTGCCAGGCCTGTCAGCGCGAACATGGCTCCCGCGACATACCAACCGGGGCGGCCCCAGGTGATGCACATTGTGATGAGCAGTCCCGGTCCGAGGGCTTCGGCGAGGCCGGCGCCGAGGCCGAATACGCCCAGGTACTGGCCGGTGGCGTGCTGCGGGGCGAGAGCGAAGGAGGTCTCGAAGCCCGCGGCGGAGTGCCATAGTTCGCCGATCGTGTGGATCACCACGGCAGTAATGAGCAGGATTGCGGCGGCCCACGTCGGTATGCCTGCGGACAGTGAGATCAGTGAGCAGGCGATGAGGAAAGCCACGCCTGCCCGGCGGTAGGCGTTTGCGCCGGCGGCGGGGGAATCGACGTTACGGCTGGCCCGCACCTGGAAGGTGACGACGATGAGGGTGCCGGTGAGCATGGTGGCCGAGATGAGCCAGTGCGGGGCGGTGGTGGCACCGACGATCCAGAGCGGGATGGCCACGGTGAGCACCTTGAACTGGATGGCCATGATGCCGTCGAGGGCGGTCAGCACGAGGTAGGGGCGGTCCCGCAGGGCGATCCAGCGAGGACCGCCAGCGGTGGGGAACGGCGTGACGGGCGGCAGAACGACCAGGATCACCGCGGAGAGCACGAAGGCGACCGCGTTGCCGACGACCATGAGCTGATAGGCGGTGAGCGTGCCTACCTGGACGACCCAGCCTGCCAGCACGGCACCGAGGGAGATGCCGACGTTGGTCACCGCACGGAGGTAGGCCCTGAACTCCTGCGGCCGGTCTCCTCCGTAGTGCCTGATGAGCGGGGAGCGGGCGGCTATTCCGGCCGCCTTCGCCGCGGCGGCGGCGCAGACGGCGAGGACGAACGGCCAAAAGCTGTCGATCAGGACGAAGCAGGCCGTGGCCAGCGCCTGGACGACCAGGGTGGCCGCGTGGATACCGCGTGCTCCATGCCGGTCGGCCAGATGACCGACCGCGACGCCCAGGGCCAGCGCGAGAAGACCGGCGATGCCGAGCCCGAGCCCCACCTGGCCTGCCGGAAGGTGAACCGCCTCGGTGAAATACAGCACTCCGGCGGTGAGGTAGAGGCCGCTGCCGACGGTGTAGATGAAGTTCGATGCCGCGAGGGCGCGCTGCGGTCCGGTGTTCGGCATCAGGCGGGGCATGACGGGGCTCCACGTCTCGACAGGCGGTAAGGGCCCGTCAAGCTTGTTGCATATTACTTGCAATAGCAAGAAGGTCGCGCCAGTGGTGCGACTCCCCTCCCAGCCTCCGTGCACCACGGGTGGGGGCGCTCCGCCCCGACGCCACCCCTCAGTACCCCCGAACGCCCCTGCTGGGGCCAAGTCGCCTCGACGGGGTGCATGGAAGCCGCCCGAGCCACTCCCGAACCAGACTCATCGAGCGGCGTCCACTCCGCCTGCCGAGGCCACCCGCACCCTGTTTCCGCCCCCGGCCGGCAGGCTCTCGTCCACGCCGGTGAATCCCGCGATGCCGGAGAACCGGGCTTCCTCGAACCGCACGGCGTCCGAGAGTGGAACCGGGCCTCGTCGAACCAGCCGGTGCCGAAGTGACGTTGCCCTGTGGCGGGGGCGTGGAGAGCACGCAAGAGAGAAGAGAGCGGCGAGCGCGGCAACCTGGCAGCTCGTGAAGCGTGGAGAACTCCATGACCACAAGGAGCCGTGCTCGCCTTGCGCCCAGGACTGACACAGCGTCACGTGCTCGAAATCCTTGGGGTCTTGGGGTCCTGGGGCGGTGTCGGCGAGGTCAGTGGTTCTGCGGCTGTTGCCGGTGGGTGGACTGTCGCTGCTTGCGACTGCGGAAAATCATCGCGGCTTGCCGCAATCGTCCTGGGTTACTGCTCGGTGGCCTCCCCCTCTCGGCCGGCCTGGTGGTGGTGCGTCACCGTGATGTCGAGTGGGCGGTGGCGGAAGGGTGGGGTTGTCCGAGCCGGTCCTGGATGCTCCGCTCAGCGGCCGGGTTCGGCGGCGGCCTCGGGCGGGGGCGGGCCCGCGCCGGTGAGGACGAAGTCGACCAGGCGGCTGATGTAGTCGCGGTCCACGGGCAGGTTGCGGTGCAGGATGTGCAGGTGGAGCGCGCCGCCCAGCACTTCCAGGACCAACTCGGGAACCGTGTCCGGGTGGAGGTCGCCGCGATCGATCCCGCGCTGGACGATGGCCTCGTCCTGACCGCCGCGGGCTTCCCAGAACCTCGTGCGGAGTTCATCGGCCTGGGCCGCGTCGTCCGCCGGGAGGAGCCCGAGCCGAGCCATGTCGCGGCCGGCGGGTGTGCTCAGGAAGGCGGCGAGGGCGGTGACGAGGAGGGTCAGATCCTCGCGTGTGGAGCCGGTGTCGGGGAGGGGCATGTTCGCGTCCGACCGGCTCATGACGGCATCGAGGATCAGATTGGTCCGGGTGCCCCACCGCCGGTAGATGGACGTCTCGTGGACGCCTGCGCGGGCGGCGATGTCCACGACGCGCGTGCCCGACAGGCCCTCGGCGTCGAGTAGTTCGGCGGTGGCGTCGAGGACGGCCTGGCGCACGGCCGCGCCGCGGCGGTGGGAGGGGGAGGGGCGGGACGACGGCATGCCCACATTATCCCAGCCTCACTTGCGGAGGGACTGAGGCAGCTGTTTGACTGCGCGCTATCGCAAGCCGACTTGCGATAGAGAGTCTCAAGGAGGCTGCGGTGCTCACGAGAGCGAAGACCACCGGCGGTATCTGGCGCGGCCGGACCGAGGACGGCCTGATCGTCTTCAGGGGCGTGCGGTACGCCGAATCCGAGCGGTTCGGCCCACCCCGCCCGGTACCCGCCTGGAGCGGCGAACGGGATGCCACAGCCGACGGCCCGATCGCCCCGCAGCGGCCCCCTCGGCTCGCGCATGTGATAGGCGCATCGGAGCGCGGCGAGCAGGGCGAAGACTGTCTCAGCCTGACCATCACCACACCCGCGGTCGACGACCGTGCCCGCCCCGTTCTGGTGTGGATCCATGGTGGGGCCTATCTCTCGGGCGCCGGGTCCTTGAAACTGAACGGCGCGCACCGACTGGCCCGAGAGGGCGGTGTGGTCGTCGTCTCGGTCAACTACCGGCTCGGCGCGCTCGGTTATCTGCGCTCGCCTGGAATCTCCGAAGGCAACCTTGGCCTGGCCGACCAGCTGGCGGCCCTGCGGTGGGTACGCGAGAACATCGCCGCGTTCGGCGGTGACCCCGACACGGTCACCGTGGCCGGCCAGTCCGCGGGCGCGCACAGCGTGCGGTGCCTGCTGGGCATGCCCGACGCGGAGGGGCTGTTCCGCCGGGTCATCCTGCAAAGCACACCCGCACGCTGCCAGAGCACCCCGAGCGTCGCCGAGGAGGCTGCCGGGCTGTTCCTCGACAAGCTCGGCACCGACCCGCGCACCGCCGCCCTGTCCGAGATCCTCGACGCCCAGGTCGCCGCCGCACTCGATTCCGGAAGCAGGCTCGGGTTCAACACCGCACCCCTGTTCACTCCGGTCAGCGGAGTCGGACCCCTCCCTGACGAAGACCGTTGGGAGGCGGGTCTCGCCGAGCGGGCGCCGGGACTGGACGTCATCATCGGCACCACGCAGCGGGAGATGAGCGCCTTCTGCTCCGTGAACCCGGTGCTGAACCGTCTGCGCCGGATCCCCCTGCTCGGTCCCGCGGCCGTCGCCGCGGTCGAACGCGCCGTGAACAGGATCGCCTTCGGCCGTCCCACCGAGGACCTGGCCACCCGACTGAGCGAGGCCGGCGCCCGAGTGTGGAGTTACCGCTTCGACTACGCCGCCCCCGACTGCCCTTTCGGCGCCACCCACTGCATCGATCTCCCCTTCCTCTTCGGCACGTACGCCGACTGGTCCGCCGCGCCGTTGCTCGCCGGCATCGACCCGGACGACTTCGAGACCCTCGGCCGCCGTGTGCGTACCGCCTGGCTCGGCTTCATCCGCGACGGAGTTCCGGCCGCTGGCACTCCCTGGCCGCAATACACAGCAGACCTGCGACACATCGCATCCGTCCCGGGCCTGCCCTAACGCTCCCCGGCTGAAGTACCCGTCAGACGGTGGACCGTGCATATCGCCGCGTCCGCCATGAACCCCCGCTTCGAAGCGGCAAATTGTTGATCAGCGCACAGAAATGCAGAGAGAGCGAACATGTCGGATTTGGACATGACTGAATACGCGATGGGGCACACCTCCGGGGAGACGGACCGGCTGGGCCTCCAGGATTCACTTTATGGCGGGCACACCGAATTCCTGTTGAGGGCCGCGGGGCTGAAGGAGGGGATGCGAGTTCTCGACGTCGGCTGCGGCACGGGTGATGTGTCGATCGCGGCCGCGCGAGTTGTCGGCCCGGACGGCCATGTCGTCGGCGTGGACATGGATCCGGGGGTGTTGACAACAGCTCGGGCGAACGCTGCCGCTTCCTCAGTTCGGAACGTCAGTTTCGAGCAGGGTGCACTCCCCGACGTCGAACTCGAGGAACCTGTCGATGCCGTGGTGGGTCGGTTGATCCTGATCCATGTCGATGATCCGGTGGCGGTCGTCAAAAGCCTGAGAGGGTCGCTTCGCCCTGGCGGCTTCATGACGTTCCAGGACTTCAACACGTCACGGCTGCGGGCCTTCCCCGAGGTTCCGCTGGTGACGAAGTGCCAGGAGTGGATCTGCGCGGGGTTGCGGGAGGCCGGCCGCAACCCGGACATGGGCGAGCAACTGGCCAGGGTGCTGCGGGCCGCGGGGTTCACCGACCCCGGTGTCGCGGTCGGCGTGCCGACCGGTGGCCCGGACTCGGACGCTGTGACACTCGTCGTCGAATCCACCCGCAGTCTTATGCCGATGATCGAGCGCAGCGGCGTCGCCGATCCGCGGGAAGTCGAACTCGACACTCTGCACACCCGCTTGACGAAAGCGTGCGCGGAGTCACAGGCGACGCTCTACCTCCCCGATCTGGTGGCCGCCTGGGCGGTTCTCGGAAGCGGGCGCTGAACGGGACGCGTGGGCTTGCCCTGGCAGGGACCGCTGGTGCCCGGCCCCGAGGCGGTCACCGTCTTCGCCGCACGGCACGGTCTCGACGGCGAACCCGCCGAACTGTTGCCGGTATCCCGCGGTCCGCGCGGCGATCGAGACGGGGCAGTCCGCGGCGAACTCCGTTCTGTCCCGTCCCGAACAGGTCCGCGCCCACACCGTGCCGACCGAGGACCGGCAGCCCGGCAGCGAGTTCGTCCCCCACCCGCGAAACGCGCCGCGGGCCCATCCACGAGCGCTACGCCTCGCAGATCGAGGCGATGTACACCGCGCACGCCGCGACCACCGTCACGGCCTGATCCGTACAGGAGACGACGGTAGCCGCATCGGCCTGCCGAAGGTGCCTCGACCGCCCAGCGCCGGGGGCACCGTGAACTCCTTGACACCCGGGTCGCGTTGGACGGCTTCGGGGTCGAGGCCGGGGCGGGAGCGCCATGATCTTCGCACAGGGCGCGCCATGATCTCCGCACAGGGCGCTCCCGTCTCAGCGGTCTCAGACCCTCTCGTCGTCGTGCTGATGAAAGGAACCGGCCGGTGCCGGACACGGACGGAGCGTGGAATCCATGACAGATCAGGAGACCCGCCACCGACAGCGGCGGGCGCGCTTCGAAAACCTTGCGCACGTTGTGACGGAACCCCTGCACCGCTATCTGGTGCGGCGAACGGCTCCCGACATGGTCGAGGACGTGTTGTCGGAGACCATGCTGGTGCTCTGGCGTCGCGTCGACGATGTGCCCGGGCTGGGGACCGGGTCCCCGCCCGATCGCGATGACGTGCTTCCTTGGTGCTACGGCGTGGCACGGCACTGCCTGGCCAATGCCCGACGGGCCGACGGACGCAGGCTCCGCCTGGTGGAGCGGCTGATCGGGGCTCAGCAGGAGTCCGGAGCCATGGCCGCCGATCACAGCGACCTGCACGCCGCGCTAGGCGCTCTCTCGGAATTGGATCGCGAGGTCGTGCGGCTGTGGGCGTGGGAGGGGCTGGCGCCGCAGCAGATCGCGGAAGTGACCAGGCTGACGCCCAATGCCGTGAGCGTGCGGCTTCACCGGGCGAAAAAGAAAATCGCCCAACAGCTTCAGTTGGAGCGAAAGAATGCCGAGCGCCCCGGACACAAGATGAATGAAGGAAGGAGCAGCCAGTGAATGACGACGAGTTGCTGACCCTGCTGAGGGCGGCGGACCCGGCGCTGACTTCATGTGCTCCGCTGCCCGACATCGATCGTCTTGTGGAGGACGTCTTGAACACCGAATCCGTAGCCCTGTCCGACAACAACGCCACCGGAATCGTCACTCCCGCCGCGAACGTCACCGCAGGAAAGGGACGCCGACGTCTCTTCGGGCTCGCGGCGGCTGCCGCGCTGCTTCTCGGCGGGGGTATCACCGCGGGAATCACGGCGAATTCCGGCAACGGTCACGAGACCGCGGCCGGCGCCCCGCTGAAGCTCACCGTCGCACACAGCACCACCTCGAGGAAGTGCGCGCCCCCGGTTCCCGACCAGTTGGCCGGGAACCCGACGCTCTTCTACGGGACGGTCACCTCCGTCAAGGGACCCCTGACCACCTTCCACGTCGAAGACTGGCTGCGTGGTGGCGGCACGAGGACGGTCCTGGTGAACCAGGACCCCGATGTGGAACACCTGACCTTCACGGTCGGTCAGCGCTACATCGTGGCCGCCGACGAGGACGGCACCGTCCCCATCTGCGGTGCGAACTGGGTCTCGGACAAGACCTGGAAGGAATTCAGCCAGGAATTCGGAAACTGATACCACGGCTTCAGCCGTCTGCTGTGACGGAGTAATGCCGGTGTTCCCGCGGGCCTCGTGGTGATTGTCCAGCGGGCCACGGGAGGGATGTACTGCTGGTACACCCATCGACCGCGACTGGCTGCTCATGGTGAAGAGGGGTTACCTGGAAGATGGGGTGCTGTCCCCGGCCGTACGGCGGCGGGGACGGCGCCCTACCCCCGTGCACGGGCACTCCGTGTCCTCGGGCAGGTCGCACGCGGAGCCGGTGCCGCGCGCCGACTAATCGATGTGGCCTGCGAGGAAGTCCGTGATGTAGCCCATCGTCTCCTTGGCGGACCAGGGCTTCGCCCCACCGGCGGACGAGCCGTCGGAGCCGGAGGAAGTACTCGGCGAGGCATCGGAGTTGGCCGAGATGCTCAGGTCACCGTGGCCGGCGCCCGTGAGCACCACGCGCTCGGCTTCGACGCCCTTGTCCTTGAGGGCGGTGAGCAGGTTCAGTGTCTGGCTGGGTGAGACCAGCGGGTCGGCACTGCCGTGCAGAAGAAGGAAGGGCGGTGTCGAGGAGGAGATGTGGGTGGCCGGGTTCGCGGCGGCCATCTGGCTGGTGTAGTCCTTGATGGACTTGGTGGTTCCGGGTCCGTACACCCATTGCGCGGCCGAGTTGCCCGCGGTGTAGTTGCCGTCCTTGGCGGCCTGGTCGTAGTCGGAGGCGATCTCCGACAGGTTGGCGGGACCGAACTCGTCCACCACACCCTGGACCTTGCTGCTCTGGTCGAGGTGGTCGCCGACGTCGTATGCCTTGTCGCCGTTGGTGACACCGGTCATGGCCGCCAGATATCCGCCCGCCGACTGGCCCCATACGAAGACGTGGTCCGTGTCGATCCCATAGGTGTCGGCGTTGGCGCGCAGGTAGCGAATGGCGGACTTGACGTCGGAAAGGGCGTCCTTGTAAGTGGCACCGCTGGTTGTGGTGCGGTACTGGACACTGGCGACCGCATAGCCCTGGTCGGCGATGTAGGTGCGCTGGTCGAGGTTGCCCGTCCGGTCCGCCAGCACCCATTCGCCGCCGGATATGAAGACCACCAGAGGCTTCTTGCCCGAGGACCTGGGAACCTGGATGTCGAGCTTCAGGTCGGTCTTCGCGCCGTGGGTGGTCGGCGAGGAGTAGGTGATGTCGTCGGTCGTCGTGACCGCCGACGTGTCACAGGTGATCGACGGACCGTTGGGGTCGATTACCGTGCTTGTGCTGTTGTCGATCTTCTTGATCGTCTTTGCCTCGACGATTTCCAGGGCCCCGCCGTCCGAGCCTCCGGACGGCATGCCGCTGGGAGTGTCCGTGGAGGCGCCACCCCCTTCAGTCCCTCCTGCGCCTCCCGGGGTGGATGTTGTCGGACATGCGGAGGCCGATGCCGATGCCGACGTGGCGGACGATCCGGACGAAGAGTCATCCGCCCCGCAGCCGGTCAGACTGACACCTGCCACCAGAGCGATCGCCGCCAGGGCAGCGATCCGCGCCGGCCGTCGAGGCCGCCGCCACTCCTTCCCCTCGCCGTGGCCTGCACTTGCGTCGTGTCCATGCATCGCGCCTTCTCCCGCTGGTGTCGAACGGAGGCATATCCGGAGATGGGATCTCCGTTTACGCGGCGGCCACCTTAACATGAAGCGGAGATTTAATCTCCGGTTAGGGTGTGGAGGCGCGCCCGGCCGGTGTTTTCCGAACCCGCGAGTGGCGCGGTCGTACGATGTGCCAGGACGATCGCGCGCCCCCGAAAGTGAGACCTCTGTATGGCGGCACCCTCCGCATCCGGTGAGGCCGGCGAGACCGGCGGCTCCGGCGAGGCCCGTACGCCCAGGCCGCGGCGCGACCGCGAGCTGAACCGTCGCAAACTCCTCGCCGCCGCACGCGAGGTGTTCCGCGATCACGGCCTGAAGGCCACCCTGGACGATGTCGCCCGCCATGCCGGGCTCGGCGTGGGGACGGCCTATCGCCACTTCCCGAACAAGCAGGCCCTGATCGACCAGCTGGTCGACGACATGTTCGCGCGCGTCGAGGAGGCCACCCGGGAGGGGGCGGAGGACGGCGACGCCTGGCGCGGGCTGACGGTCAGCCTGGAGCGCGTGGCCGAACTGCAGGCGCTCGACCGTGGTCTGCGCGAGGTCGTGCTCCACAGCGACCGTGCGGTGCCGACGGGGCTGCGACACCGGGAACAGATCAGGCGAAACGTCGATCTCGTGGTCGAGCGAGCCAAAGGGCAGGGCCTTCTGCGCGCGGACGCGGAGCCCTGGGACCTGGTCGTGATCCAGCAGATGCTGGCCGCGGTGACCGAGCGGAGTGGACAGCCGGAGCTGTGGCGGCGCTATCTGACGTTGTTGCTGGACGGGTTGCGCGCCGGTCCCGAGCGCACGGAACCGCTGCCGGGCGAGGACTACGGCAAGCGGCTCGACGTGCAGGGATCGAACTGGATCGGCCCGCCGTCGCCGAGCGCGGACGCCCCGGCCCCGCCGCGTGACTGAAGGGAAATCCTCGGGTTCGGCTCTCGACGGCGCTCGTCCGCCCCCACTCGTGGCCAGTCGGTGGAACAGGAAATCCACACGGGCACCTGACGCGTTCCTTCCAGGTCTTCTCCGAGGCCCAGTTCGCACCGCCCACGGGAATGGTGCCGTCCTTGTCGTGCATGTGCACGGCCCGTTGCCGCTTGCGGTGGCGGTGAGAGTCAGCGGGGCCTCTGCCGCCGTCGAGTGACAGTTGCGGGAATTCGCGACGGACACGGGGCGGTCAGCCGGGCTGTCGTCGACAAGCTCGCCCGGTTCCGGGCGGGCACCCGTTCCGTGGCCCGTCCCGGCCGGCGGGTCCGCTCGGACTGTCCTGACAACCCGATCCCTCTCCGTGCCCCGTACGGCTGTGACCGTACCCCTCCCGCGTCGTGCGGCAGTTGCCGTACGGCCCAGTGACGGTGCCCGGGGGATGTGCGGGTGAGCCGCGAACGACACCTTTGACACATCGAACTCGATGCCTTGTCTTGACCGTTCGTCTTTCTCCCTACCAAATTCCATTGCGCGCGGACCGGCCGGGAAAGTTCCGAAGCGGTCGCGGGAGGACAGAAAATGCAGCGCCTATTCGTCGGCATCGCCGCCGTCTCACTTCTGCTCGGGGCCACGGCCTGTGGATCGTCCGGAAATTCCGGCGGCTCCGCGTCAGAGAGCGGCGGTATCACCAACGTAAAGGTCGGAGTCATTCCGATCGTCGACGTGGCCCCGGTCTATCTCGGCCAGAAGAAGGGGATCTACAAGAAGTACGGTCTCAGTGTCTCGATGACCACGGCGCAGGGCGGCTCGGCCATCGTGCCGGGCGTGGTCAGCGGCCAGTTCCAGTTCGGTTTCAGCAACACGACGTCGCTGATGGTCGCTCAGAGCAACGGCGTACAGGTGAAGGCGGTCTCCAACGGCGTGGCCACCACCGGCGTGGACGGCCACGACTACGGCGCGCTGGTAGTCAAGAAGGGCAGTTCCCTCAAGTCCGCGAAGGACCTGGAGGGCAAGACGGTTGCCGTCAACACGCTGAACAACATCCTCGACACCTCGGTCCGTGAGTCCGTGCGCAAGGCCGGAGGTGACCCGTCGAAGGTGAAGTTCGTGGAGCTGGCCTTCGACCAGATGCCCGCCGCCCTGGAGAAGGGCCAGGTGGACGCCGCGATGGCGGTCGAGCCCGCGCTGACCACCATACTGAACCAGGGGGGCGTGGAGATCGCGTCACCCTACGTGGACGTGGCCAAGGACCTCACGGTCGCCATGTACTTCACCTCGCAGACGTACGCGAAGCAGAACCCCGAGGTGGTGACCAAGTTCCAGAAGGCCACCGCCGAAGCACTCACCTACGCGAACAGCCACCCGGACGAGGTCCGCGACATCGTCTCCACGTACACGGAGATCCCCGCCTCCGTCCTGTCGAAGGTGACACTGCCGAAGTGGCCGGAGGACATCAGCCGGTCCTCGGTGGAGACACTGGAGAAACTCGGCGAGCAGGACGGCCTGTTCAAGACCGCCCCGGACCTGGACGAGTTGCTGCCGTGAGAAGGCCGGACATCGCACTCGGAGCGGCGGGGCTCGCGACCTTCCTCGCCCTCGGCGAGGCTGTGCCACGGCTCGGCCTGGTCGACGCCGACTACTTCTCGCCGCCGAGCAGGATCGCCGGCGCGCTGGGCGGCGAACTCGGCGACGGCGCCTTCTGGTCGGCGCTCGGGGACACGTTGACCGGCTGGGTGATCGGCCTCGCGATGGCGTCGGGCGCGGCCGTCCTCTGCGGCCTGCTCATCACCGTTGTGCCGTTGCTTCGCCAAGTGACGGCGTCCACGATCGAGTTCCTGCGTCCCATCCCGTCCGTGGCACTGATCCCGCTGGCCCTGCTGCTGTACGGCACCGAACTGCGCTCGGTCCTTGTGCTGGTGGTGTACGCGTCGTTCTGGCAGGTGCTCATCCAGGTGCTGTACGGCGTCCAGGACGTGGACCCCGTCGCCGACGAGACGGCACGGTCGTACGGACTCGGGACCTGGGCGCGCATCAGGCACGTGACCTGGCCGACGGCCCTGCCCTACGTCATGACCGGGATCCGGCTCGCCGCGGCGGTCGCCCTGGTGCTCGCCATCACGGCGGAACTGGTCATCGGAGCACCTGGACTGGGGTCGCTGATCGCGGTCGCCCAGGCGTCGCAGGCCGTGCCCGACATGTACGCGCTGATCATGGTGACCGGAGCCCTGGGGCTCCTGATCAACCTGGGCGCCCGAGCGGTGGAACGGCGGGCGCTGGCATGGCACCAGTCCGTCCGCGGAGAGGTCGCCCTGTGAGAGTGCTGACCCGACAGGTGCTGCTCGCGGTCGGCCTGCCCGCGGTCCTGCTGGGACTGTGGTGGGTCGCGTCGGACGGGAGCACCGACCCGTTCTGGCCGCCGCTGCGCACGATCCTGAGGACCTTCCCCTCGGTGTGGACCGGCGAACGCCTGCGGACCGACCTGCTGCCCAGCGTGCTGCGCCTGGCCGTCGGTTACACGCTCGCCGGCGTCGTGGGCGTCGGCCTGGGCACCCTCATCGGTTCGCACCGCGGGGTGCGGGCCTTCTGCGAGCCTGTGCTGGAGTTTCTGCGGGCCGTGCCACCCCCGGTGCTGGTGCCCGTGATCATGCTGTTCGCAGGCATCGGCGACACGATGAAGATCTTGGTGATAGCGAGCGGCTGTGTCTGGCCGATCCTGCTCAACACGGTGGAGGGCGTGCGCGCGGTCGACTCGGTCATGCTGGAGACGGCGCTTTCGTATCACATCGGCGGAGCCGGGCGGCTGCGCCACGTGGTGCTGCGCTCGGCGAGTCCACAGATCGTCGCCGGTCTGCGCCAGGCCCTCTCCGTCGGCATCATCCTCATGGTGATCAGCGAGATGTTCGCGGCGAACAACGGCATCGGCTTCACCGTGGTGCAGTTCCAGCGCAGTTTCGCCATCCCGGACATGTGGACCGGGATCCTGCTCCTGGGCCTGCTCGGATTCCTGCTCTCCCTCGTCTACCAGTTCGCCGAGCGCCGCGTGCTCGGCTGGTACCACGGCCTGCGCGCGTCCAACCGGCGGTCGTGAGTGAACATTCCGAAAGGGCGAACCATGCTCGACGTACGTGGCCTGAGGAAGACCTATCAGGGGTCCGGCCGGCAGGTGGAGGCGGTCCGCGATCTCACTTTCACGGTGAAGGCCGGTGAACTCGTCTGTCTCGTGGGCCCGTCGGGCTGCGGCAAGACGACCCTTCTGAAGTGCATGGGTGGACTGCTCAGCCCGTCCGCGGGACAGGTGCTCCTCGACGGCGAACCGGTGACCGGGCCGCCGCCCGGAATGGCCATCGTCTTCCAGGAGTACGGGCGCAGCCTCTTCCCGTGGATGAGGGTCGGGGACAACGTCGGCCTTCCCCTGAGACAGAAGGGGATCCCGAAGGCGAAACGCCGGGAGCTGGTCACCGACGCCCTGCGGTCGGTGGGGCTCCCGGACGCCGCCGACGCCTATCCGTGGCAGTTGTCCGGGGGCATGCAGCAGCGCGTGGCGATCGCCCGTGCACTGGCCTACGAGCCCCAAGTCCTCCTGATGGACGAGCCGTTCGCGGCGGTCGACGCGCAGACCCGCGCCGACCTGGAGGACCTGGTGCGGGCCCTGTGGCAGGAGCGCGGGATCACCATCCTGTTCGTCACGCACGACGTCGACGAGGCGGTCTACCTCGGCGAGCGGGTGATCGTCCTCTCCGCCTCACCGACTGTCGTGCAGGACGAGCTCCGGATCGATCTGCCCGACGAACGGGATCAACTGCACACGCGGGTAGCCCCTCGCTTCACCGAACTGCGGACCCACGTCTACGAGCAGATCCAGGCGGCGAAGCGAGCCGTCAGGGCGGACACGTCCACGACGTCGGCCGCATCGGCCGCCAACGGGCATCCGGCCGGCTGAGCCTGGCCGAGGGTCCTCCCGATCGCCGCCGCCGTACCGGCACCTGGGTGGGCGGTGGCGGCGAGGGCCGGCAGAACGGGGCCCGGCTGCGCGCGACGGGCCCCGCGTCGCGGCGATGCACGGGCCTTCAGGGGGCCGGACCGCGCTGTGCGAGCGTCTCGTGGGCCGGGTGACCGCCGGTGAAAGACCGGCGCGAACGCCATCACACGACCACCACCGCACCCGGAGACGGACTCTCCGTTTTGCCGTAGGGTGACGGCATGAACGACGCCGCGATCCGAGTGGTCATCGCCGACGACCAAGCCCTGTTGCGGGGTGGATTCCGCATTCTGATCGACTCGGCCGACGACCTGGAGGTGGTGGGAGAGGCCGAGACGGGCCGCGAGGCCGTCGAGGTCGTCCGCCGCACCGCACCGGATGTCGTGCTGATGGACATCCGCATGCCGGAGCTGGACGGTCTGGCGGCTACGCGGGAGATCGTCGCGGATCCGGATCTGGCCGGCGTCCGCATCGTGATCCTCACCACCTACGAAGTGGACGAGTACGTCCTTCAGGCCCTGCGGGCCGGGGCGTGCGGCTTTCTGGGAAAGGGGATGCGCCCCGCGGAACTGCCGGAGTCCATCCGGGTCGCGGCGCGTGGCGAGGCACTGCTGTCGCCCAAGGCCACCCAGACGTTGATCACGAGGTACCTCACGCTGCCCGGCGGACCGCCGCCCGCCCTGCCGGGGGAACTGGCCGAACTCACCGACCGTGAGCGGGAGATCATGGCGCTGGTGGCCGAGGGGCTGTCCAATGAGGTGATCGCCGGCCACCTGGTCATCTCCCGCCAGACCGTCCGCACCCATGTGCACCGCGCCATGGCCAAACTCGGAGCCCGGGACCGGGCTCAACTCGTGGTGATCGCCTACCGGACGGGGCTCGTCCGCCCCGCGGCCGCGGACCAGTACCCGGACCGCGAACGCTCTCCCGGAAGGGTCCCGCCGCTCGCGGTGCCGGAGCCGGGGTTCAGGGCTTCGTCTGCGGCGCGGGAAGGAACGCGTCCACGCTGAACTCCTCGCGGCCCGCCTCGACATCGAGGCGACCGCCGACGGAGGCGGCCCGCTCGCGCAGACCGAGCAGGCCACGACCGGTGCCCCGGAACTCCGGAGGAGGTACCGAGGACGGCAGGGAGGAGTCCCGTCCTTCCTCACTGCCGGTCACCGGGTTGACCAACGTGATCCGGAGCCCGTGTGCGCCGTAGGACAAGCGGACCGTGGCGGTCCGGGGTGTGGCGTACTTGAGCGCGTTCGTCAGCGACTCCTGGATGATGCGGTAGCCGGCCATACTGACGGCCGGACTCAGACTGGCGCTCCTTCCACCGCGTCGGATGTCTATCGCCAGGCCGGCGGCCCGGAAGCCGTCGAGGAGATCGTCGAGGCGGTCGAGGGTGGGCATGGGCTCCGTCGGGGGCACCTCGTCACCGGGCTGGCGCAGAACGGTCAGCATGGTGCCGAGTTCGGCGAGCGCGGTGCCGCTCGCCGTGATGACGTGCTCGATGGCCGCTTCGGCCGCGTCGGGCTGCCGGCGCAGCAGGTGGACGGCCGCTCCGGCCTGGAAGTTGATCACCGTGATGCTGTGGGCCACGATGTCGTGCAGGTCGCGGGCGATACGCAGGCGCTCCTCGGCCACCCGCCGGCGCGCCTCCACCTCCCGGGTCCGTTCGGCACGCACGGCGCGGTCCTTGATGGCCTGGATGTAGGCGCGGCGGTTTCTGGTGGCATCACCGATGGCGGTGGCCGCGCCGAGCCATGCGATCAGGAAGAGGTTGGCCGGGTCGAAGAGGTGACTTCCCGTCACAAGGAGCGTGCAGATCTGGACGATGATCGCGGTGACCGTGCCGGTGATCAGAGCGCGGGTGCGCGGGGCCGCCACGGCAGCGGAGTACAGGGCCACCAGACAGCACACGATTCCGGGCCCCGGCTCCCTCATCCACAGCAGGGCGACAAGGAAGCTGCCGGTCGTCGCCGCGAGCGCGGCCAACGGCATACTCCGGCGCACCGTCAGCGGCCCTGCCGAAAACAGGGCGAGCAGCGTCTCGGGCACCATGGAGGTGCCCTCGCCGTGGAATCCCGGGAGAATGCCGGCCATACAGACAGCGGCAAGCAACCCATCGGCGACGAACGGGTTGCTGCCGTACGCCCGGCCGCGGATTCCGTCCAGCGCACTCACCACCGCCGGACTCCGGCCGGTATTTTCCCGCAACAGGGCGCGCCCACACAGTTCATGCGGTTCACGGTACGCGCCGGGTATCGGAGCGGGCCCGGCCGCCGGTTCACCATACGCTGACCCACGTATGCCGAGCGGAACGATACGGCGGACGCCGTATGCGCGGGAGACGGTAATCAGGGGACGCGCGCACCCGTTTCAGAGGGAAGTCTGAACACATCGCATCGCGGCGACTGTATCGCCCGATTTTGATCCGGCGCGGCTCTCGTTGTCAGGAAAAGCACAGAGCCAGCTGATTCGCCACGTCGAGGAGTGCCGCCCGCTGTCAAAAGCTCACCCAAACCCGCACCCTGAGAAGGATGATGATGTGAAGCGCCGAATATTCCTTTCCGGCATGGCCGCCACCGCCGCAGGAGCGACCACCGTTTGGTACTACGGCGGAACGCAGGGCGCGGCGGCGTCGACCGGACACGCGCTGACGTTCCCCAAGGACTCGTACACGACGGAGACGAAGACCGTCACGACGGCCGACGGCACCGAGAAGAGCGTCACCTACCGGCTCTGGCAGGACATCGTCTACGTCTCCAAGCCCGTGGACGAGACCTACCAGAGCCTCAAGGTCCAGGAGCCGGTGGAGATCGACGGGAAGACCATCGACGCATCCCGTGCTCCGATCTTGTTCCACATCCCGATCAGCGGCTTTTCCTCCGGCACGGCCTCAGGCGGCCGCCTCCCCACCGCGATCCCCTCCGCGAGCGACGGCGCCTCGCCCGCCCCCGTCCCCAGGCCGCCCGGGGTGGTCGACCCGGGCCGCAACGCGGACCTGGCCCTCGCCGCGGGCTATGTCGTGGTCACCTCGGGGGCCCGTGGACGGGACAACGTCAAGGACGGCACGTACTACGGCAAGGCTCCCGCCGGCATCGTCGACCTCAAAGCCGCACTGCGGTACGTCCACAGGAACAGGAACGTGCTGCCCGGCAACCCGGACAAGATCATCACCAATGGCAGCAGCGCCGGAGGCGCCTTCTCCTCGCTGCTGGGCGCCTCGGCGGGCAGCTCGCTGTTCGACCCCTACCTCCGGGAGATCGGCGCGGCCGAGGCGAGCGACGCGGTGTTCGCCTCCGCCTGCTTCTGCCCGATCATCGACCTGGGCAACGCCGACAAGGCTTACGAGTGGATGTTCGGCTCAGCCGAGCTGTCCGGCGAACTGGTCGACCAGACGGCCTCGAAGCAGCTGACCGCGCAGTTCGTCGCATACCAGGAGTCGCTCGGCGTCCATGGCGTCAACCGGTTCGGCCGGGTGACAGCCGCCAACTACGACAGGTACCTGCTGGAGACCTATCTGCGACCGGCCGCGACCAGCCATCTGCGGTCCCTCTCCGACTCCGACCGGACGACCTACCTCACCGACAACCCGTTCATCACCTGGTCGGCCAACAGGGCGTCCTTCACCTGGGACGGATTCATCGCACACGTGGGCCGGTCCCGGCCCGTGCCCGCGTTCGACAGCAAGGACATGACAGGAGCAGAGCCGGGTTACTTCGGCGACGAGACCCACAACACCCGGCACTTCACCAACTTCGGCCTGCGGTACGCGACCGGCGACAGGACCGCCACGATCGACAGCGACCTCCCGCACAAGGTCACCCTGGTCAACACGATGCACTACCTGGAGAGGCGCAACCCACGGCGGGCGAGGAACTGGTGGCTGCGGATCGGCACCAGCGACACCACGCACTCCCTGACCGCGATCACCAACCTCGCCCTCAAGACGCGGAACCTCGGCGACGACGTCAATCTCAAGATGTACTGGGACGGCGGCCACGGCGCCAACGACGACCCGGGCGACATGATCAAGTGGCTGGGCGAGATCACCGGCTACACCATCGGGTAGCACCGCATCGGCACCCGGCCGTACGACAGAGCAGAGAGCTCACGACCTGCGAGACACGCAGGCGGTGTACAGGGGCCCGGGCCCCCTTCGCCGTCGCCGATGAGTGCGCGCAGGGTGCGGATAGGTCGGACTTGGTCCCCCGGTCACGGTGAAGCAGGCGGACAGGGGGGCTTGGATGCCCTGCTCCCCGACTCCAACGCGTGCGCGTTCCAGCCGCGGGCTTCCAGACCGGCGCGGACCACGGCCGCGATGTCGGCCATGGGCGCAGGGTTCGGACCATTAGTGTCGGGAGCATGATGACACCCCTCGCCGGCAGTGCCTTCGACTTGCTCCGCCTCGACGCCGTGTCCGACCAGGATGCGCTGCGCCGGGTCTACGACCTCCCCGGCGCCGCCGCCAAGCGCAAGCAGATGACCGAACTCACCGAACAGACCCGGCGGTTGATCGGATGCTCAGCACTGGTCCTGGTCGCCAGCGCGGACGCCGAGGGCAACTGTGACGTCTCCCCGCGCGGTGGCCCCGCCGGATTCGTCGCCGTCCTGGACTCACGGACGGTGGCGATACCGGACGCGACCGGCAACAAGCGGCTCGACACCCTGCAGAACGTCATCGCCACCGGACGGGCCGGGCTGCTGTTCGTCATCCCGGGGCGCACCACGACGCTCAGGGTGAACGGCCGGGCCTGCGTCTCCACCAGCCCGGAGCTGCTGTCGCAGCTGACCGCCGTGGGCAAGCCGCCGGCCAGTGCGCTGGTGGTGGGGATCGAGGAGGTCTACCCGCACTGCCCCAAGTCGCTGCTGCGCAGCGGAGCCTGGAAGCCGGAGCAGTGGCTGCCGGCCGACGCCCAGCCGACCTCGGCCGAGGTGACGCTGGCCCAGCTGCGGATGCCGGAGCTGACGATCGCCGACATCGAGCAGACGGAGGCGGATTCACTGAAGTACCGGTACGAGTGACGGGCGGGCCCGCGAGGTGAACCACCAGCGGACCCGCAACCCGTCGTTCACGCCGGATAGGCGTGTGTCTGTGTCGCCTTGACCGTGGCCCATACGGTGGCCCCGGGATGCAGGTCCAGTTCGGCGGCGGCGATGGTGGTGAGGTCGGCGGCGAGCGGGAGTCGGCCGGTCAGGGCGGCGCGGATCTGTTCGCCGTGGGTTTCCAGTCCGCTCACTTCGCAGCGCCAGAGGTTGCGGGCGCTGGAACTGGTGGGGCGGTCGCGGTGGAGGGTGACGGCGCTCGGCGGGAAGGCGACGAAGACGGGGCCGGTGAGGTCTTCCGTGGTGGTGACCTCGGCTCCGCCCTCGACCTTGACGGTGTGTCGCTCCGCCACGCCCCGGTAGAGGTTGAGGCCGACCAGATGGGCGATGTAGTCGGTGCGGGGGTGACGGGCGATGTGCGCCGGGGTGCCCTGCTGGACGATCCGGCCGTCCTCGATGACGACGAGACGGTCGGCCAGGACCATGGCGTCCAGGGGGTCGTGCGTGACGAGGACGGCGACGGCCTCGAACTCGGCGAGATGGTGGCGGAGTTGGGCGCGGACGTCGAGGCGGGTGCGGGCGTCCAGGGCGGCGAGAGGCTCGTCGAGAAGGAGCAGACGGGGATGCGTGGCCAGGGCGCGGGCGAGGGCGACGCGCTGGGCCTGACCGCCCGACAGACGGCGGGGTTTGACGGACGCATGGGCGGACAGGTCCATGCGCTCCAGCCATACGGCGGCCTGCGCACGGGCCTCCGCCTTGCTCGCCCCGTGGCAGCGCGGGCCGAAGGCCACGTTGTCGAGCGCGGTCAGGTGGGGGAAGAGGAGGTAGTCCTGGAAGACGACCCCGACGGGGCGGGACTCCGGTGGCGTACGGTCCAACGCGGCACCGTCCAGGCGCAGATGACCGTCGGACAGCGGGACGAGTCCGGCGAGGGCGCGCAGGGCGGTGGTCTTGCCGGCGCCGTTGGGGCCGAGAAGGGCGACCACGTCACCGGGCGCGGCGGTGAGGGCGACGTCGAGGCGGAAGGAGCCGCGCTCGACCACGAGACGGGCGTCGAGGCCGTCCGGCGCGGTGTCGTCACGGACGTCGGGGATACCGGTCATGAGGTGGTCATCCAGCGGTCGCGCAGTCCGGCCAGGACCGCGATGGAGACGGCGAGCAGGACCAGGCTGAGGGCGATCGCCGACTCGGGGTCGTTCTGGAGGGCGAGGTAGACGGCCAGGGGCATGGTCTGGGTGCGGCCGGGGAAGTTGCCGGCGAACGTGATCGTCGCGCCGAACTCGCCCAGCGCGCGGGCCCAGGCCAGCACCGCGCCGGCCGCGATACCGGGGGCGATGAGGGGCAGGGTGACGCGGCGGAACGCGGTGAAGCGGGAGGCGCCCAGTGTGGTGGCGGCCTCCTCGTAGCGGGGATCGGCGGCGCGCAGGGTGCCCTCGACACTGATGACGAGGAACGGCATCGCCACGAAGGCCTCCGCGATCACGACTCCGGTGGTGGTGAAGGGGAGCGTGAGACCGAACCAGGAGTCCAGCCACTTGCCGACGACGCCGTTGCGGCCCAGTGCCATGAGGAGGGCGACACCGCCGACCACCGGGGGCAGCACCAACGGCAGCGTCACCAGGGCCCGTACGAGACCGCGGCCGGGGAAGTCCACGCGGGCCAGCAGCCAGGCCAGGGGAACCCCGACGACCAGGCTGACCGCGGTCGCCGCCGTCGCGCACAGCAGGGAGAGCTGGAGCGCCTGCCACACCTCGGAGCTGGTCAGCAGGCCGGGCATGCTGCGCCAAGGGGCCCTGATCAGCAGGGCGATGAGGGGCAGGGTGAGGAACGTCAGGCCGATCAGGGCGGGGACGAGCAGGGGCAGTGGCGCACCGCCCCTGAGGACACGGCGGCGCCGCGGGCCACCGGAGAGGGTGTCCGCGGCGTCGGCATGGCCCGGGGATCGGAGGGTCACGGCTGGAGGAACCCGGCCGCGGTCAGGACCCTCTGGCCCTCGGCGGACTGCACCAGCGCCATGAACGCCTTCGCGGTCCCGGTGTTCTTCGACTCCTTGAGCAGGGCGATGGGGTAGTCGTTGATGGCATCGGCGGACTCGGGGAACTCCACGCCCTCCACCTTGTCACCGGCCGCCTTCACATCGGTCTTGTAGACGACCGCCGCGTCGGCCTCCTTCAACACCACCTTGTTGAGGGCGGACTTGACGTCCTCCTCGTAGGAGACCGGGGTGAGCTTCAGTTTGCTCGCGGTCAGGGCCTTCTCGGCTGCGGCGCCACAGGGCACCGTCTTGTCGCAGAGCACGACCTTCAGGTCCTTGTCGGTGAGGTCCTTGAGGGAGGCGACCTTGTCCGGGTTGCCGGGCAGGGTGGCGATCTCCAGCTGGTTGCGGACGAAGGTGGCCGGCGCGGTGGCGTTGTCCTTGGCGTCCGTGACGATCTTCATCGTCTTGGGGCTGGCTGAGGCGAACACGTCCGCCGGCGCCCCGCCCGTGATGCTCGCGGCGAGAGAGTCGCTGCCGCCGAAGCTGAAGGTGACCTTGGTGCCGGGGTGGGCCTTCTCGAAGTCCTTGCCCAGGGTCGTGAAGCTCTCCTTCAGGGAGGCCGCGGCGAAGACGGTGATGTCACCGGAGATCTTCGTGGAGGCCGAGGCCGAGGAGCCCGACTTGGCGGAGTCCGAGTCGTCGGAGGACGAGCAGGCGCTCAGGGCCAGCAGCGCGGCGGCGCCCAGGGCGGCCACCTGCACGGGCCGGCGGGTGCGCACAGTACGGGTCATCACGGATCCACTCCCTCAAGGTCCTGACGGACTCTGCGACAAACTCAACGGCCGACTCGCGGCTGACCAGCGCCACCACCCGGAAAGGTCCGGCCTGGATCTTCAGTGACGATCCCGTTCGGCGGTCTGTTTCCAGCCGTCGACCAGACGGTGTGCATACGTCGATCATAGTGACGCATATGCGAGGCGAAAGTCTCCTGTGTCATCGCATGAGCCGTAACCGTGATCTATCACGTTGGCATGTGCGTTTGTACGTGAGGGCTGTCCGGGTACGG
Organism: Streptomyces sp. NPDC019531; assembly: GCF_044903305.1. Lineage (NCBI taxonomy): Bacteria > Bacillati > Actinomycetota > Actinomycetes > Kitasatosporales > Streptomycetaceae > Streptomyces > Streptomyces sp. NPDC019531. The sequence continues at coordinate 38,209 of NZ_JBJDQL010000057.1, forward strand.
GTCATCCGGGAGGTGGTAGCCCGTGAGCCAGACCCTCGCAGCTGCCCGTACGACCGCCGGACCCGCGGCGGAACTCGTCCTCACCGGCGATCTGGACCGCCCGGCCCGGCTGACGGTCCCCGACCTGCTGGCCTGGCCCCAGCACCGGGCCGAGGTCGCCTTCGAGTGCGCGACCAGCGGCGTCCAGCACCACACCTTCACCGGCCCGCTCCTGCACGACGTCCTCTCGGCCGCGCGCCCGGTCTTCGACCCGGCCCGACGCAAGGACCGCCTCCGCTTCCTGATCGCCGTCCGCGGCACGGACGGCCACCACACCCTGCTGTCCTGGGCGGAGATCGACCCCGACTTCGGCAGGGCCCCCGTCCTGCTCGCGGTCACCCTAGACAGCACACCCGTCGACCGCGCCGGTGCCCAGCTGGTGCTGCCCCAGGACCGCTGCGGCGCCCGCCACATCAGCGGCATCGACGCGATACGCGTGGACGGCGGCTACGCGGCGTGGCCCTGACAGCGACCCGAGGAACACGGTGAAGCCCGCCCCAGCACGAAGCTCCGTACGCCAGATGTACGGCCCTGGAGGCGGCCGGCCTGCGGCTGCGCACGTCCCGCACCTGGGCGGGTGACCCGGTACCGGAGACCTTGGACGGCACCGTCGCCCTGGTGGTGAGGGGCGGCCCGGCCGGTGTTCGGGGTGTGCCTGGGGTGCGCAACTGCTGGCGGTGGCGGCCGACATACTCGCCCCCGCTGCCGATGCCGGCGGCCGTGGCGGGTACGAGGCGTGGTGCGTGTGGGCGGTGCCTGGAGCGGTGGGCCGCTGGACGCCGGTGAGGCGGTCGAGATCTCCGCCGGGAGCACGGGCGGTGGTTCCGCTGGAGGAGGCCGAAGGGGCCGGTGCGCTGGTGAGGGGCTTGGTTCAGGCCGACGGCAGGCGGGGCGAGGGCTCCATGCTGCCGCGTCGGCCGGAGCACCCGGTGCGCCCGCTCGCGTGCGCCACCGGCCGCGATACGGCGGCTCGAACGCGGTCACATGCGGCGGCCGCGACCAGGTCCTCCCGTGCACGCTGGTGGCCCTGGCCGTGGTGGTCCACGCCGTGGCCGGCTTTGGCATCATTTCGACGACCCACCACACACCGGGAGGCCGGCCGCATGAGGATCTCGCAGCGCGCCCAGTCCGTCGCGCCCTTCTACGCGATGGAGTTCGGCAAGCACGCGGCGGCGCTGGAGGCCGAGGGGCACCACGTAGTCAAACTCAGCCTGGGGGAACCGGACTTCGGGGCGCCCCCGGCCGTGCTCGACGCGCTCCGGGAGACCGTGGGCAGCAGGCCCATGAGCTACACCGGGGCGCTCGGACTGCCCGAGCTACGGCAGGCGATAGCGCGGTTCTACGGCGATCAGCACGGAGTCGACGTCGATCCGGGCCGGGTCGTCGTGACCGCGGGGGCCTCGGCCGCGCTGGTGCTGGGCGCCGCCGCGCTCGTCGACCCGGGGGACGAGGTGCTCATCGCCGACCCGTCGTACCCCTGCAACCGGCAGATCGCCGAGAGCTTCGGGGCGCGGGTCACCCTGGTCCCCACCTCGGCCGGGTCCCGGTACCAGCTGGACACCGGCTCTGTACGGTCGTACTGGACGGACCGCACCCGCGGGATCATGGTCGCCAGCCCCTCCAACCCAACCGGCACCTCGGTACCGGCCGACGAGCTGGCCTCGATCTGCGAGCTCGCCCGGGAGCGGGACGCGTGGCGGATCGTCGACGAGATCTACCTCGACCTCGGCGACCACGACGAGCACGGGCGGCCGCCGCGCAGTGTGCTGTCGTACGACGATGAAGCCGTGGTGATCAACAGCTTCTCGAAGTACTTCGGGATGACCGGCTGGCGGCTGGGCTGGTGTGTGGTGCCCGAGGCGCTCGTGCCGGCGCTGGAGCGGCTGGCGCAGAACTACATGATCTGCGCCTCCACTCCCGCCCAGTACGCAGCGCTCGCGTGTTTCACGCCCGGGTCGCTCGCCGTGTGCGAGGAGCGGCGGGCCGAGTTCGGGCGGCGCAGGGAACTGGTCCTCGAAGGGCTTGAGCAGATCGGGCTGCCGGTGCCCGTGCCGCCCGACGGGGCGTTCTACGTCTACTTCGACGTCAGCGGCACCGGACTCACCTCGTGGGAGTTCTGCGGGCGGGCGCTGCGGGAGGCGCATGTCGCCCTCACGCCGGGGCGGGACTTCGGGGTGGGTACCGCCGAGACCCATGTACGGCTGTCCTACGCGGCCTCGGCCGACGAGCTGCGTGAGGGGATCGCGCGGCTCGGGAAGTTCGTGGCCACGCTCGCCTAGACATGGCACAGGGGCCGGTCCACGCGGACCGGCCCCTGCGTCGTTCAGTCGTTCGGACCAGATCTCAGACCAGGTCGAAGCGGTCCAGGTTCGAGACCTTGACCCACGCGTCGACGAAGTCCTTCACGAACTTCTCCTTGGCGTCGTCGCTCGCGTAGACCTCCGCGAGGGCGCGCAGCTCGGAGTTGGAGCCGAAGACCAGGTCGGCACGGGTGCCGGTCCACTTCAGCTTGCCGGTCTCCGCGTCGCGGCCCTCGAAGGCGGTCTGGTCCTGCGAGGTGGACTTCCACGTCGTACCCAGGTCGAGCAGGTTGACGAAGAAGTCGTTGCTCAGGACCCCCGGCCGGTCGGTGAAGACACCGTGCGCCGTGCCGCCCTGGTTGGCGCCGAGGACGCGCAGACCGCCGACGAGGACGGTCAGCTCGGGGGCGCTCAGCGTGAGCAGGTTCGCCTTGTCGAGCAGCAGGTACTCGGCCGGCAGACGGTTGCCCTTGCCCAGGTAGTTGCGGAAGCCGTCCGCGACCGGCTCCAGCGCGGCGAAGGACTCGACGTCGGTGTGCTCCTCGGTCGCGTCCACACGGCCCGGCGTGAAGGGGACCTCCACGTCGTAACCGGCGTCCTTGGCGGCCTTCTCGACCGCCGCGGCACCCGCGAGGACGATCAGGTCGGCCAGGGAGACCTTCTTGGCACCGGCGTTGAACTCGGCCTGGACACCCTCCAGGGCACGCAGCACCTGGGCGAGCTGCTCGGGGTCGTTGACCTCCCAGCCGCGCTGCGGCTCCAGGCGGATACGGGCGCCGTTGGCACCGCCCCGCTTGTCGCTGCCGCGGAAGGTGGACGCCGAGGCCCACGCGGTCGACACCAGCTGCGAGACCGTGAGGCCGGTCTCCAGGACCTTGGCCTTCAGGGCCGCGACGTCGGCGGCGTCGATGGTCTCGCCCTCGGCCTGCGGCAGCGGGTCCTGCCACAGCAGGGTCTCCGCCGGGACCTCCGGGCCGAGGTACAGGGACTTCGGGCCCAGGTCACGGTGGGTCAGCTTGTACCAGGCGCGGGCGAAGGCGTCCGCGAACTCGGCCGGGTTCTCGTGGAAGCGCTTCGAGATCTCGCCGTAGATCGGGTCGAAGCGCAGCGAGAGGTCGGTGGTGAGCATCGTCGGCAGCTTCTTGGAGTCGCTGTGGGCGTCGGGGATGATCGCCTCGGCGTCCTTGGCCACCCACTGGTTGGCGCCGGCGGGGCTCTGGGTGAGCTCCCACTCGTGGCCGAAGAGGATGTCGAAGAAGTCGTTGCTCCACTGGGTGGGCTTGGTGGTCCAGGTCACCTCAAGGCCGGAGGTGATCGCGTCGCCGCCCTTGCCGGAGGCGTAGGTGGACTTCCAGCCCAGGCCCTGGTCCGCCATGTCGGCGGCCTCGGGATCGTTGCCGACCGCGTCCGCCGGGCCGGCCCCGTGGGTCTTGCCGAAGGTGTGACCACCGGCGATGAGGGCGACGGTCTCCTCGTCGTTCATCGCCATCCGGCGGAAGGTCTCGCGGATGTCGCGGGCCGCGGCCAGCGGGTCCGGGTTGCCGTTGGGGCCCTCGGGGTTGACGTAGATGAGGCCCATCTGGACGGCGCCGAGCGGGTTCTCCAGCTCACGGTCGCCGGTGTAGCGCTGGTCGTCGAGCCAGGTGGTCTCGGGACCCCAGTACACGTCCTCGTCGGCCTCCCAGACATCGGCGCGACCGCCGCCGAAGCCGAAGGTCTCGAAGCCCATCGTCTCCAGGGCCACGTTGCCCGTGAGGATCATGAGGTCGGCCCAGGAGATGGACTGGCCGTACTTCTTCTTGACCGGCCACAGCAGACGGCGGGCCTTGTCCAGGTTGCCGTTGTCCGGCCAGCTGTTCAGCGGCGCGAAGCGCTGCTGGCCACGGCCGCCACCGCCGCGGCCGTCGCTGATGCGGTAGGTGCCGGCGCTGTGCCAGGCCATACGGATCATCAGCGGGCCGTAGTTGCCGAAGTCGGCCGGCCACCAGTCCTGCGAGGTGGTGAGCACCTCGGCGATGTCCCGTTTCACGGCGTCCAGGTCAAGGGCCTGGAAGGCCTCGGCGTAGTCGAAGTCCGCACCGAGCGGGTTCGCCACGACGGGGTCCTTGGCAAGGATCTTCAGGTTCAGTCGCTCCGGCCACCACTGGCGGTTGCCGCCGCCCTGGGTCGGGTGCGGGGCACGCCCGTGCGCGACCGGGCAGCCACCGGTGCCCTCGGTCTTGGCGTCGGTGACGATTGCGTCGGGGTTCTCAGACATTTCAGTCCTTCCGAACTGGGTGGATCACGGTGCTGAAGTAAGCCTTTGGGGAGAACAGTCGGGGCACAGGCCCCAGAAGATGACCTCGGCCTCGTCGATCGAGAAGCCGCGGTCGTCGGAAGCCGTCAGACAGGGCGCGTGACCGACGGCGCAGTCGACGTCGACGACGGCCCCGCACGACCGGCAGACCAGGTGATGGTGGTTGTCCCCGATCCGCCCCTCGAACCGCGCCGGGCTGCCGGGCGGCTCGATACGGCGCACGAGACCCGCCGCGGTGAGCGAGTGCAGGGCCTCGTACACGGCCTGGAGCGATATGTGGCCGAGACGGTCGCGCACTCCCGTGGCGATCGCGTCGGCCGCGAGGTGGTCACCGGTCCGAACGGTCTCGAGCAGTGCGACGCGCGCGGCCGTCACCCGCAGGCCGGCACCGCGCAGCTCGGCGGCGGTGTTCGGAAGCTGGGGGGCGGTCATGGACCCAACCTACCCCCACAAACACGAATGGTTCAAGAAATGGAACCGTTCCAAATCTGTGTCGCGTCGGATCGGGGCTCCGAGGGTGCTCACAAGAGTCCCTTGTCATGTGTGCGGGCGGTGTAACCCCTGATGAACGGCTCGGGAGACATCTGCGTAATGGGTGTTTCGTACGGTCGACGGAGATCGAATCGGTTGAGGTCAGGAGGCGTGCCCGTGGTGCGGACGGTCTGCTCGTACTGCGGAGTGGGCTGCGGCCTGGTCCTCGACATCGGTATCGGCCCGGACGGACGGCGTACGGTCCTGAAGGCGTCCGGTGACAAGGAGCACCCCGCCAACTTCGGCAAACTCTGCACCAAGGGCGCGACCACCGCCGACATGCTCGCGGCGCCCGGGCGCCTTGGCACGGCCCTGGTGCGTCCCGAGCGCGGCGAGGAGGCGGCGCCCGCCCCGGTGGCCGAGGCGATCAGCCGTACGGCCCGGCGGCTGCGGGAGATCATCGACGAGCACGGTCCCGACGCGGTGTCGCTCTATGTGTCCGGGCAGATGAGCCTGGAGGCCCAGTACCTGGCGAACAAGCTCGCCAAGGGGTTCGTGCGCACCAACCAGATCGAGTCCAACTCCCGGCTGTGCATGGCCAGCGCAGGTACCGGCTACAAGCTGTCGCTCGGCGCGGACGGTCCACCCGGCTCGTACCAGGACTTCGAGAAGGCCGACCTCTTCTTCGTCATCGGCTCCAACATGGCCGACTGCCATCCGATCCTGTTCCTCAGGATGATGGAGCGCGTGAAGGCGTCGGGCGCCAAGGTGATCGTCGTGGACCCGCGGCGCAGCGCCACCGCCGCCAAGGCCGACCTGTTCCTGCAGATCAAACCGGGCGCCGACCTCGCCCTGCTGAACGGCCTGCTGCACCTGCTGCACGCGAACGGCCACACCGACCCCGACTTCATCGCCGCCCACACCGAGGGCTGGGAGGCGATGCCGGAGTTCCTCGCCGACTACACGCCCGCCGCCGTGGCCGAGATGACGGGCCTCGCCGAGGACGACATCCGGGAGGCGGCGCGGCTCATCGGATCAGCCGGTGAGTGGATGAGCCTGTGGACCATGGGCCTCAACCAGTCCACGCACGGCACCTGGAACACCAACGCCCTGGTCAACCTGCACCTCGCCACGGGGGCCATCTGCCGCCCCGGTAGCGGCCCGTTCTCCCTCACCGGCCAGCCCAACGCCATGGGCGGCCGCGAGATGGGATACATGGGCCCGGGCCTGCCCGGTCAGCGGTCCGTCCTCGTCGACGAGGAGCGGGCCTTCATGGAGGACCTCTGGGAGCTGCCCCCCGACACCCTGCGCGCCGACGGCGTCGGCAAGGGCACCGTCGAGATGTTCCAGAAGATGGCCGACGGCGAGATAAAGGCCTGCTGGATCATCTGCACCAACCCGGTCGCCTCCGTCGCCAACCGCCGTACCGTCATCGAGGGACTGGAGGCCGCCGAGTTCGTCGTCACCCAGGACGTCTTCACCGACACCGAGACCAACGCCTACGCCGACGTCGTCCTGCCCGGCGCGCTGTGGACGGAGGGTGAGGGTGTCTTCGTCAACAGCGAGCGCAACCTCACGCTGACCCAGGCGGTGACCGACCCGCCCGGCGAGGCGATGGCGGACTGGCGGATCATCGCCGCCGTCGCGTGCGAGATGGGGTACGAGAAGGGATTCTCGTACGACAGCGCCGAGGACGTCTTCGACGAGATCAAGCAGGCCTGGAACCCGAAGACGGGCTGGGATCTGCGCGGGGTCTCCTACGAGCGGCTGCGGTCCACGCCGGTGCAGTGGCCGGCCGCGAGCGAGGACGGGCCCGACCGCAACCCGATCCGGTACGTGGGGGAGGACGGGTCGCTGAAGTTCCCCACGGCGAGCGGACGGGGCGTCTTCTACGCCCGGCCGCACATCCCGCCGGCCGAGATGCCGGACGACGACTATCCGTTCGTCCTGAACACCGGGCGGCTCCAGCACCAGTGGCACACGCTGACCAAGACGGCGAAGGTGGCGAAGCTCAACAAGCTGAACCCCGGGCCGTTCGTGGAGTTGCATCCGCAGGACGCGTCGGCGCTGGGTGTGGTCGACGGTGACTCCGTCGAGGTGGCCTCCCGGCGCGGCCGGGCCGTGCTGCCCGCCGTCGTGACGGACCGGGTGCGGCCGGGGTGCTGCTTCGCGCCCTTCCACTGGAACGACCTGTTCGGGGAGTACCTGAGCGTCAACGCGGTGACGAGCGACGCGGTGGATCCGCTGTCGTTCCAGCCGGAGTTCAAGGTGTGCGCGGTGTCGCTGACGAAGGTGGCGGTGCCGGTGACCTTGCGGTCTCCGGGGGCTGTGGTGGGCCCGGCATCGATTCCGGTCCCGGTTCCGGCAGTCGCGCCGCAGGTGACTGAGGTGGCACCCGTCGCGCCCACGGCGTCGTCCACGGCCGCGTCCGTCTTCGGCCTCGACCCGGCCCCGCCGCCCGTTCTCACCGCGCAGGAGCGTCAGTACCTGGTCGGCTTCCTCGCCGGGGTCCCGGCGGGTGCACCCGGGGTGCCGGTGCTGCCCCCCGACGCACCCTTCAGCCCCGAGCACGCTTTGTGGGTCAACGGCACACTCGCCGGGATGTACTCACGGGCGACGGCCACACAGACTTCGACCACACACTCGTCGGTCACGGTCCTGCGCCGTGAGGTCGTCATCCTCTGGGCCTCGCAGACCGGCAACGCCGAGGAGTTCGCGGCGGCCACCGCCGAGCGGCTCAGCACCGTCGGCCACAGCACCTCCCTGCTCGGCATGGACGAGGCCGACCTCGGCGCACTGCCGGCCGGTGCCGACCTGCTGCTGATCACCAGCACCTTCGGCGACGGCGACGCCCCCGACAACGGCAGCGGCTTCTGGGACACCCTGGCCGACCCCGGCACGGCCCGGCTGGAGGGCCGACGGTACGCCGTGCTGGCCTTCGGCGACTCGTCGTACGACGACTTCTGTGGGCACGGCCGCCGACTCGACCAGCGCCTGGACGAACTGGGCGCACTGCGCCTGGCCCCGCGCACGGACTGCGAACCGGACTTCGAGGACGCGGCGCACGGGTGGCTGGACCAGGTCCTGACGGCGCTGTCCGACACCCCGGCCGCCGACACCGGGGCCCCGGCCCCCACGGTGACCCGGGCGGCCCCTGCCATCTCCCCGGCCCTCCCCGCCGCCCCGCCCCGCCCGAAGAAGCCCGCCCCCGTCCTCGCCCGGCTCACCGGCAACCGCCTCCTGAGCCTGCCCGGCGCCGGCAAGGAGGTCCGCAGGTTCACCTTCGACACTCGGGACAGCGACAGTCCGCTCATGTACGAGGCGGGCGACGCCCTCGGCATCCGGCCGCTCAACTCGGTGGACCTGGTCCAGGAGTGGCTGGCCGTCACCGGTCTGGACGCCGGGGCCACGGTGGACGTGAACGGCGTCGGTGAGGTGCCGCTCGGCGAGGCCTTCCTGCGCCATCTGGACATCACGAAAATCACCCCCGGCCTGCTCCGGTTCGTAGCCGAACGCACCCGTGACCCAAGGGAGTTGAAGAAGCTCCTGCGTCCGGACAACAAGGACGAGCTCGCCAAGTGGGGCTGGGGCCGCCAAGCCGTGGACGTGATCACGGAGTACGGCGTCAAGGCCGCCCCGCAGGACTGGGCCCAGACCCTCGGGCGCCTCCAGCCGCGTCTGTACTCCATATCGTCCAGCCCGCTGACCGACCCGCACCTCGTCTCCCTGACCGTCTCCGTCGTGCGCTACGAGAACCTGCGCGGCAGGCCCCGCCAGGGCGTCTGCTCGCCTTTCCTCGCGGACGCCGCCGCGCACACCCCGGTGGCGGTCCACGTCCAGCCCTCCCCGCACTTCCGCCCGCCGGCCGACTCCGGCACACCCATGGTCATGGTCGGCCCCGGTACCGGCGTCGCCCCCTTCATCGGCTTCCTGGAGCAGCGCCGCGCCCTTGGCCAACGAGGCCCGAACTGGCTGTTCTTCGGCGAACAGCACAGGGCGACCGACTTCTACTACGAGGACGAGCTGACCGGCTTCCTGGCGGACGGCACGCTCACCCGCCTGGACACCGCCTTCTCCCGCGACCAGCGCACCAAGGTCTACGTCCAGGACCGGATGCGCGAACACGGGCCGCTGCTGTGGTCCTGGCTCCAGGACGGCGCCCACTTCTATGTGTGCGGAGACGCCTCCCGCATGGCGAAGGACGTCGACCAGGCGCTCAGGGACATAGCGGTCCTCCACGGCGGCCTGGACGAGGCGGGTGCGGCGGCCTATGTGAAGCAACTCGCCACGGACAAGCGCTATGTGCGAGACATCTACTGATCGAACCCATGGGCGGGCGCCCGGCCACACGTGGGAGTATCGGTCGCCATGAGAGCGTCCCCAGCGGTCCGGAGCCTGCGCGCGGCGGTGTTCGCCGCACTGTGCGTGCTGCTGGCCGCCGGGGGACACACGCTCGCGACCGGCATGGCCCCGCCGGTGTGGGCGCAGGCGGCCGGGTTCGCGCCGGTGTTCGCGGCCGGCTGGCTGCTCGGCGGCCGGGAACGCTCGCTCGGCGCCATCGGAGGAGCGACCCTCACGGCCCAGGGCGCACTGCACATGGCCTTCGGTGCGGCACGGTCGCCTGAGCTTGTTCCGCTTTGACGGACACCATCGGTGTGGTGGTCAGGCTGCGAGCGCGGTCTCATACTCGGCGGGACTGCGATAGCCGAGGCTGCT